>NZ_JBDPMJ010000047.1:0-43331 GCF_039880665.1 Nonomuraea sp. B5E05 | reverse complement strand
GTCCTCCCAACTCATCGTCGATCTTCACGTAGAGTGCGGTGAGAAGGGTCTCGATGTCGTTCGTCACAAAACGATCATGGAGGCCCTTCCCCTATGCACCGCAAGCCTTCGGACTTACTCGTCTAGGTTTCGTCGAGGACGGGTACCGGTTCGCCGACCGCCCCATCGTCTTGGACTTCGACGGCATCCAGATGAAGATCTGCCACTGGAAGTTCGATGAGCTGTCGATCGGCTGGCACACCATCGACACGACGGCCGCGATGAGCGGCTGGGAGTACGTCGAGCAGACGCCGGCGTGGTCCGACGCCGACGAGCGCCGTGAGCCGTTCATCGATCAGGAACTCCACGAGGTCGCTCTGCTTGAGTGGGCCATCATCACGTCATGACCTGGCGGACGGCACCCTCGCTGAGGAGGTCGTCTTCGATACCGGTAGGTGGCCAGGCCGCAACCCGCATAAGCGACTGGAAATGTCCCGTGCTCTCGGCCGCCCGGCTCATGCCGTGGGTATAGGACCGACGGTCACCCCCAGGTGAGTACGCCCGGGCCACGCCGAATCGAAGCGCACCGAGGTGATCTTCTCGGCCAGCGTCAGCGTTGCTGCAAACCAGTCCTGAGCCCAGGCGTCGAGGCCCACACCATGATCGACGACCCAGCCCACCTCTGCCTCATCGGGGTTCACGGAATCGAGGGCCACCGGGTCAAAGGAATAAAGGACATGGCCGCGCTCGGCCCACTTGACGTAGGCATCCCCGTTGACGGTCCAGTAGACACTCAAGGCGGCTCCGTCCGAGGAGAGCCGCCGCAGCAACGCGGACGAGATTCCGCGATGGCTCGTCGGCTCCACCACCACGACCCAGTCGCCCTGCTGATCGAGCAGGATGGCGCCGTCGCGCGGGTCGTCAGGGTCGAGGTCATACCCTTCCTCGTATATGTCCTCGAAATCGGCCTCACGTATCTGGAGCGGATCTCCGCCGAAACGGCGGACGCATTCTGGTAAGGATAGGCCACCGATCCACGTGATGCAGGTTGGTTCTTCGAAGAGCAGGTGCGCCGTCGCTTCATAGACATCGAATATTTCGCTCATCATGACTCCACAAGGAGGGTGCGGCACGATCGTGCATACGCGATCGTGCCGCAACCGGATCCAAATCAGCCAGATGATCCTAACCGTCTACGGTACAGCCGTCCAGGTGGAAGAGCTCCTCCGGAGTCGGGTTGGTCGCCACATATCCGGGGGCGCCGCTCCTCGGACTGGACGTGTTTCTAGCGATCGTGTCAACCCAGAACTCGTCGGTCTCCAACAGTCGAACCCGGTTATACCAGTGACCCAGCCTGCTGCCCGCCAGACAGTTGTCTTCTCCTTCGATCACCGCTACCGAGAAATGGTAATCTGTTTGGCTCGCGCCCTGCAGAGTCGATGCGAATGGATATTCATCGCAGCTGTCCGGATCCCAGTACTGGCGAATGAACAGCTTGCAGGTGGAGATTGCCTTCTTCCGGTTGTTGTAGGGGATCGTCCCCTTCACCTTCGCACTAGCTCTGGTCACCTTCAGACAGCCACCGTAGGTGCACCCCGGTGCCCACCATTGAAACGCACCGGGTATCTTCTTCGGTACTCCGTTCCCGGCCTTGGGAATGGTGGTCTGCGGATTGTAGAGTGCCGCCGCGATGTGCGAAGCCGATTTGGTGACGAGATCGTCATTCTCGTCGAGCATGAAGATCGGCCGGATGTGCCAGACGATGCAGCCACCCTTGTACGCTCTGATCTTCGACGACGTGTCGCAGCGGAAGAGCGCGGGATTCTTCGTGGGGTGCAGGTGATAGTGACGAGACTCGAGATCGGCCTGCTGATAATTGACCCACGGGCTGATCTTGCAGTACCTGATCTGATCCCCTGTACCTGAGCCTGGAGCACCGATCGTCATCTCGAAGCCATTCTCCGGGCTCGACTTCGATTCATTGATCCACTGCTCGAGAGTGGCGGTCCGGCCGTTCGGGAAGTTGGTCGTGCACCCGCTTCCACCGACTCCCAGCCCGACCGCCACCGAGCGTTCCAGGTAGTCGTCGTCCAGGGCGTCCCAGTTGTCGATCCGGACCCAGGCCTTGATCTGCCTGCTGTTGACGCCGGCCGCAGCGTCCCTGGCCGGCATTCCGCTTCCGGCAGCCTTCCAGCCGATTCCCACATAGGAGTGCATGACGACGGTGAGCTTGGCCGTGTACATGAAGACATCGCCGAGCTCGTTGTCGTCACTGTTGTCCTTCACCTCACCGATGCGCATCACCCAGCACATGTTGAAGGCGTTCTTGTAGATGGCGGCGGGGCGATTGGGGCGCTTGGCGATCTCGTCCTGACATTCCTTGTGAGACAGCCGCTGGTAGGGGAACGCCGAGCTGGCTGCCGCTGCGGTACGTGGGGCGGCGGTCGCGGACTCCCCAGCACGTGGCGCGGCGGTCGCCGTCTCTTCGGCGGGCGCGGCGAGCGTGGGGAGCGTGGACACCTCTGCAGCGGTCAGCGCCTGCTGAAAGACTACGACCTCGTCGAGGTTACCGTCCATCCGAGTACCCAGCGACAGCGCGGTTGCGGCGTTCCATGCCGCTTGCGTGACCGGCTCGGACAGGAGTGGAGCGCCGTTGAGGTAGAGCGTGGCCAAGCCGGCGGTGGCGTCGTAGACGCCGGCCAGATGGAACCACTCGTTCACTGGAGGTTCGGTCCCGGAGACGACCCCTTCAGAAGCCGCATCAGTGCTGTCAGCGCCTCTAAGGGTGAACACGAGACCGTGCTCGGGGTCGTTGCCGAAACGGAACGGCGCGACATTGTCCCCCTTCTGCTCCAGTACGGTGAAGTCGCCGTCCTTGTCACTCCATCGAAGCCAGGCAGCGATGGTGAAGCTGTCGTTCGTACGCAGCACCGGACCGGAGGTCATCGCCATGGGCCCCGAATCGCTCGATTCGGTCTCGATGCTGAAGGACTGCCATTCGGACCAGTCCGATGTGGCGGAGGTGGCGCCGTTCACCGCTCGTACGCGCCAGCGTGCCTTCCATCCGTCCACCAGCTTGCCCGCCGGGACGACAACAGTCGCCCGACCTCCGGAGGCGGTGGCAACCGAGGTCCCGGCCCAGATCTGGCCCGTTCCCTGGCTGGTCGCCGAAGGATCGTGCTCGACCTCGAACTCAGCCGTCAGGCTGGCTTCCCCGATGTCGGAGACGGTCGCCGCCAGTTGCGGAGTCACGGAACTGGTGACGATGGCACCGTTGACGTTCTGCGCGGGTGACATGGCAAGCTCTGTGGCGGTCGGCGGCTGTGCCGACCCGCTGGTGATGATGGTAAGCGTCGGCGGCGCGTTGAAGTCCGTGTCCTCCGAAGAGGTGAACGCCCGGTAGTTGTCGACGTCCGCCTCGCCAGGCGACTTGAGCACCAGCCCATGGTTGGCGGCGCCAGCGGCCCAGTCCTGGGCGATGCCGGTGACATCCCACTCCATCCTGTCCGGCCAGACCGCACAGTCGGAGTTGACGCCCTTGAAGTTGGTGGAGGCGTCCTCCGTGGTGAAGGCCGGCATGCCGCCCCAGTACAGGTTCTCCGGATCCCAGCCACCGGTCAGCCGGGCGACCTGGATGCCGCGGGCCAGCGCCGTACCGCAGTTATGGCTGTCGACGGTGTTCATGGACAGCATGGCGTTGGTCACCGTGCTGCCTTGCAGGCTGGGAGTGTCAAACTTCAGATGCGTCCGGGACTTGATCCAGCCCGCCATGGTGCCAGCCATGATGATCGAGGTGTCCGGCAAGGCGGGCGAGTCGACCGTGTCGTGCGTGGTGACCTCCATGTCGGCGCTGACAGGCAGGGTGACCGCCGCGGCCACCCGCACCGGGTACGTGGTGCTGGCGTCGGCCAGGAACGCCTGGTCCGGCTTGACCACCAGTTCCGTACGACCGTCTTCGCTGAACACCTCTGTGCCGACCTTGCCAAGCTTGGTCAGCGGGCGCCGTCCTTCGCCGCTGCCGTCCGACACGACCGGCCGTGTCCCCGTGGCGATCAGCTTGTCGTCCTTGCCCTTGAGTAGCAGGCGGCCGTCCTTGCCCTCCGATAGGGCCAGGCCCTCGTCCTCAAGTCCGATCCGCAGCTCTACCGTCTTAGCGGGCCGCTGACGCAGCACCACTTCATGCCGGAACCCGGTTGGCAACGCCGTCACGACCAGGTCGCCACCGGTTCCCGCAGCATCGGCATAGGTTGCGGTATTGCGATGGATCCTCGGCTTGGGCAGCGGCGTCGGCCAACGGAGGGCGTAGCTGTGCCCGCCAGCACTCATCCTCGCGAACGGGGCATCTCCACCGGCAGAAATCTTCACCTCTACGCCTTGGGCGATTGCGCGGGGCCGCCAGGTCCCGCCGTCATCGACCAAAGTGGTGTCGATGGGAACCCACGAGCCCTTCTTCTTCGTCCGTACTGGGCCTGTGGCGTATTCGGTTGTGAACGTCTTTCCGTCAGGAGCTGCGTAGGTGATGGACGAGTCTGTTGTTTCCTCAAGCACCGTCACACGCTGTCCGGAACTCGCCGCCTCTCGCGCGGCTGCCGCGCGACCATCCAGGGGAGCCGGTTGATGAAGTGCAGCTACACCCTGCTCGGCAGTCGAGTTCGACAGAGCGGTCCCTGTTCTGCCGGGCACCCACCTCGTCGTGGCACCGAGTGTGGCATCGTGTCCGCTTCCCGCGGAATCAGCGGCGGTCCGCCCGATCCCCTCTTCGAACGACCACCGGCCCGCCGGCGTAGGCAGCGGAGTGGGAGTTGGGACGGGGGAAGGACTCGGGTTGGGAGTAACCGGCTCCACATCGAGTGATTCCAGCCACTCTTCACGGGTCATGTCCGTTGGAACGTTGAACCCGACGGAAGAATCCTCCAGCGCGTACTCCACGGAGTTTTCGCGCACAGCGCGCGCATCCTCCTCCGTGACCTCCGGGAATGCCGGAACAGTGTCGGTGTAGTACGTTTCGGCCTTGATCTCGCTGAGCGTCGGATTGTCGTAGTACGGCAGGACGTAGCCACGAGATTGCACAACGGCAGGCTCGTACTTGATGATGAGGACGGGCCCGCGCGGAGTGTACGGGTAGGTGTCGTAGCCGCCGTATTCGTCGGATCGGTACCAACGCCAGTTGGTGGGCACACTTTCGCTGGCAGAGGACAGTTGGACGCCGTAGTCATCGGCGCCGTTCATCCATTCCTGGGTGATGTCCTCCAACGTGTGCCATATCTCGCCCTCGCCTTCGGGGCAGTCCACCCCGTAGGCGCCCTTTTCGCCGCTCTGGCCGTTGGGGGAAACGTCGGGCTGTCCGCTGCCCCACGTCATCGTGTTGATGTCCCAGTCTTTGGTGATGCGGCGCGCGACGATGCCGGCAGTGGCGGTGTCGCTGCAGTCGTTGGTGTCGTAGTTCCACAGCCGCAGGTCGGCGTTGTCGACCGTGCCGCCTTCCAGCGGGGTGCCCTTGATGTTAAAGCGTATGTAGCCGCGCCAGGTCACCGTGCCGCTGTTTGACCGGCCCACGATGATCCGGTTGAGACCCTTGTTGCTGGCACTGCTGGGATAGCTGTGACTGACGAACGTGTCGCCGGCAATACCCGTTCCGACCCAGTCCTCCAGCGGCGCGGCCAGCGTGACCGGATAGGTGACGGCCGGATCGGCCAGGAACTCAGCGTCTGGCTTGAGCACCAGAGTGCCGTCGCCTTCTAGGCTGGTCTCGGCCTGGCTCATGTGACCGGTGGCGGGTTCGCGCATCTCGGTGGCATCCAGCACGAGCGCGGAGGCCAGGTCGGCGATCTCCTTGCCCTTGCTGTCCAGCACTCCCGGCGTCTTGTCGCTGCCCTTGCCCAGTTTGAGCCCCTTGGGCAGGGTGAGCGGGACGCGGAGGTTCAGCTCCTTGGCAGGGCGTTGCCGGAGTACGATCTCGTGCCGAAATCCTGTCGAGTGAGTGCGGATGACGAGGTCAGCGCCAGCTCCATAGGCGTCGGGGTAGGTGGCAGTGTTGCCCTTGACCACCGGCTTCGGCAACACGGCCGGGACGGAGACGCTCCCCTCACCCTTGTCGCCCTTGTAGGCAACGGCGGTCTTGTCGCCGCCGAGCGATAGCGTGATGTCGCCCTTAGCGACTTTAGGCCGCAGAACGCCGTTCTCTTCGATCAGGGTCGGGTCAAGCGGCTGCCAGTCGCCATTCTTCTTCACCCGAACGGGGGCGCTGGACACCTCAGCAGTAAGCGTTTTGCCGTCGGGGTTGGCATAGTATGTACCCGTCTCAGAGCGCAGTGCCTCGATCTCGACACGCTTGTTGTCTTTCTTCGCCTGGGCGAGCTTCGCACTCGTGGGCGTGTTGGCGGCAGCCTGCTGGGGAGTGGGAGTAGGAGACGACATGGGCCCCTGGGCTGTCGCCGGTGCTGTCATAAGCGAGATGGGCAGTGTCAGTGCGGTGATCAGGGCAGCACGGCGGCGCGTCCGGGCAGATAAGCCGGACGCCGGTTGGCGTAGGTTCACTCACAGCCTTTCGAACAGATGTGGCAAATCTGAGCGATCATCACATGAGGTCAGACTAAAAGTAAAGATCGTTTTTGTAACCGGAAAGAGCCAATCCGCGATGAATCGGCAAGGCGACCTATAGTCACTGCCATGCCGCCACTGCCAGCGAGGGGGATGCCTTGCCGCCCAGGCCTTGCACCGCGATGCCTCTGGCAGCGATCGAGGCCGGGGCGTCAGCGAGTCGAATGACCAGCGACGAGCATAATCGGCCACGCCCGCGCGCCACCCCGAAGAAGCACCAGATGGGGCACGTGCGCCCGTCATCGTAGGCAACCGAATGGTCGCCTCCAGGTAAGCGCAGCCGAGAGCACAGCACGAGTGCCCCTGAGCGGACTGCTTGGAATACCACTTCCGCGAAGACGCCCGCACGTGAAGAGCGGGACCGCCCTACAAGGTTCCGGCGGGAGTATCGCTTCCACCAGGGCAAACACCCGCCCAGCGATGGACAGTGGGGAGGTCCTTACTGTGGAGCCAATGCACGCCGAGCAACAACCACATATGGCCCATTAGTAGATAAATCGAACTCCGTTCGACTCGAGCTCTCCTAATGCGAGCCCTCTTGTTCCAGGTCAACGGCGCTGCAAGTCGGACGCTCAACACGACATGGACCAGGGGTGGATCGGAGGTTGTGACTCGCCTCCAGGTGTCAGCGAGTCAGACGCGTAGTCTCGCGCTGTAGCGGAGCGCATGGGCAGCAGCCTGCCCCGGAAGCAGTACACCCGAGTTGCGGAGCGCGATCTTGCCTGGTCTTTGCCTGCCTTCATGTCCGAATTCGCGCCTGGAGGCAGGTATTTAGAAGGCGACAGGGACCAGGTGGCTCGGATGATCGGGTCACATCACCATGACAGGACCCAACTACAGCACCCTTCGACGTCCGCCATCCACCACGCCCATCAGGGTCGACAGCCTCAGCGGGAAGGTGCCCTGGCATACGGCGCCGAACGGCTTGTCCGGGCTGCCTCAACGCGACCAAGGATCGGCTGAGCACCTCGCACCAGTGGCCGGCACCAGATCTGGCTCGCTCTTGCTCGTCCGCCGTGCGCAACCCTCCCCGAACGCACAACCTCCCAATCCACGTCGGCGCCCCCGAAGGGCTGCCCAGCAGCGTCACGGTGCTTCACAGCGTCGCGCGATGCGTGGCTCCCGTAGCGGCGGTCAAGTGGGGCTTGAGTGCTGGTGCCGAGGTGGGTGTCGATACGTCGTGCCTGGCACGGCGCTCGGGGCGGTCGGTGGTGGCGTGCATCATGCTTGCCCGATTTCCTGCACCGCTGTGGCCGTGCCGGGCGGGCTGGCGGCAGTCGCGCTTCCTTCCCGGCCTGGAGGTCGGCGATGAGGCGCGCGCTGACGTTGGCCGAGATCCAGCAACTGCCGGCTGTGGTCGACGCGGTCACCGCAGGACGGGCGCTCGGATTGGGACGCACCACGGCCTACCAACTCGCCAGGGACGGCCAGTTCCCCTGCCGGATCATCCGCATCGGCAAGAGATACCTGGTGCCCACCGCCGCCCTGCTCGCGCTGCTCGGCGATCACACCCTCATCGAGGAGGACAGGACAACCGATGGCTGAAGGCAGCACGTTCAAACGCTGTTCCTGCCGCGACAGCGACGGCAAGGCACTCGGGCAGCGATGCCCCAAGCTGCGCCGCGCTGACGGCGGATGGAGCTACCGGCACGGCATCTGGAACTACCAGATCGAACTCCCGCCAGGCACCGACGGCAAGCGGCGCGGACCGCTACGGAGGGGCGGGTTCGCCACCCAGGACGCCGCCAAGGCCGAACTCGGGCAGGTGCGCGACCTGCTCGCGCTGGCCGACCCGCGCGAGCCCGCCACCCGCACCCAGATCGCCGATCTGATCAAGCGGACGCTGGCCGAGACCGACACGCTCCCGGACGTGGAGACGGTCCGCCGTAAGGTCAAGACCGGGCAGCATCTGACTCAGGAGATCACCGTCGAGCAGTGGCTGGCCGAGTTCCTCAACCGCAAGCGGAAGATCGAGGCGACCACCCGCCGCTCCTACGAGGGCCACATCCGCCTCTACCTCACCCCGTATCTGGGGCGGCTGCGGTTGGAGCAGCTCAAGGTCAGCGACATCGCGTTGATGTTCGAGCAGATCGAGGAGTTCAACGACACCATCGCCGAACGCCGCGCCGACCCCGACCCACAGGTGCGGGCCACGGTGAAGTACCGGCGACCGATCAGCATCGCCACCATGCACCGCATCCGCGCCACCCTGCGGCACGCGCTCAACATGGCCATGCGCCAAGACCGGCTGATCGACTTCAACCCCGCCGCCGTGCTGGAGATGGCCGCCTACACCCGGCCCAAGCCGATGGTGTGGACCGAGGACCGAGTCCGCGCCTGGCAGGAGGATTTTCGCACCTACCGGGAGACAGAGAAACAGCGCCGGGGCGGGCGGCGAGTCGATCCCATCGACGCCTACACCAGCGTGCCCCGCCCCTCCCCGGTCATGGTCTGGACGCCCGCGCACACCCGACGGTTTCTCAGGGAAGCCAAAGCTCACCGCCTGTTCGCCCTCTACCAGCTGATCGCGCTACGCGGGCTGCGGCGCGGCGAGGCGTGCGGGCTGCGCTGGAAGGAGGTCAATCTCGACGGCCACGTCTTGACCGTGAACTGGCAGCTCGTGCAGCTGGCTTGGGCAGTTCATGAGGGCACCCCGAAGACCGACGCCTCGGTGCGGACCATCGCCTTGGACAGCGACACCGCACAACTGCTGCGTGCCCATCGGCAACAGCAACTGCAGGAACGGCTGGCCATGGGTGAGGCGTGGACGGACACCGGGTTCGTCTTCACCCAGCCCGACGGCACCCGGCTTCACCCTCAGCACATCTCCGACCAGTTCCTCTGGCTCGCCTACCTCGCCGGCCTGCCACCCATCCGCCTTCACGACCTCCGCCACGGGGCAGCCTCACTGATGCTCGCGGCCGGAGTGGAAATGAAGGTGGTCCAGGAAACGCTGGGACACACCTCTAGCGCCTTCACCGCCGACACCTACACCTCCGTCTACCCGCAGGTGGCCATGGCCGCGGCCGAGAAGACCGCCGCCCTGCTCTTCGGAGAGGAAGACCAGACCGAACCGGGCAAACTCATCTCGCTGAGGAGCTGAACAGTCGGATTAAACGTCCGGCCCCGCGTTCGCCGCCTGCTCGCGGCGAGGCGGGGCCGCCGTTCTTGCCGCACCAGCCGGAGGTGCCAATGGATCATGAAGTGTGCGGGGTTGGTGCGGGCGAGCGCGTTTGGAGCACGTAGGCGCTAGACGAAAATTCTAGAACGAGTCCGATCCCGCATTGCCACAGGTAAAACCATGATCACAGCGCGCCCTGCAGGATTCGAACCTGCGACCGTCGGATTAGAAGTCCGGTGCTCTATCCAGCTGAGCTAAGGGCGCTCCCGCCTTATTGTGCATGATCCGGCGACATGTCACGCACACGTTTTCCCCGTGTCAGTCTGTCGACCCGATCACACCCGGCATGAACAGGATCGCCGCGACCATGGCCGCACGGTCCAGCCGGTGTTCTGTCTGGGCGTGCGGGCCACAGGGAGGATACCCGAGGAGAGGGAAGCCGGCGGCATCCACCCCTGGAGGGTACGGCGTCGACAAGGGCGATCTTGTTGCCGGAACCGGCGAAAAGATCGGGCGGAAGCGGGGCGGAAAGTCTAAGCTTCCGTGGCATGGTCGCGGCGCTCCTGCATGAGATTCCCTTGCAGGGCGGGGATGTGACTGACGGGGTGGTGCGCGTCGGTGACACCGTGCGCCGACCGGCCAGTACGTCCACGCCCTCCGTGCACGCCCTGCTCAGGCACCTTGAGGCGGCGGGGTTCGAGGGGGCGCCACGGGTGGTGGGGATGGACGAGCTAGGGCGCCAGGTCCTCACGTACGTGCCGGGCACGACCGGGTTGCGGCGGGAGAGCGCGAGCGATGAGGTGCTGGCCGGACTCGCGGTGCTGGTGCGGGAGTTCCACGATGCGACCGCGGGGTTTCCGCTGGTGATGGACGGCTGGGAGGGGGGATCAAATGATGATAAAGCGCCGGAAGTCATCGGTCATTGTGACTTAACGATGGATAACGTGATTTTTCGGGCGGGGCGGCCGTACGCGTTGATCGACTTCGATCTGGCCCGGCCGACCACGCGGCTCTTCGACATCGTCACCGCCCTCCGCCACTGGGCCCCGATCGCCGACCCCATCGACCGCCCTCCGCTCCTCCGCGCCCTCGACGTGGGCGAGCGCCTGCGCCTGTTCTGCGACGCGTACGGCGTCCTGCCCCGTGACCGGCGCCGCCTCCTCGATCTGGCCAGGCTCCGCTTCCACCGCTCCTACACCGTCATGCGCACCCGCGCCTCGGCCGGCGGCAACTGGGCGAGGATGTGGGCGAGCGGCGCCGGCGAGCGCATCCGTCGTGCCGCCGCATGGCTGGACGTGCACGAAGATGAGCTCCATGCCCACCTGGTCTGACCCTCTCGGCCTCGCTCTCGGCGTGGCGCTCGACCGGCTCGTCGCCGACCCCCGCACTCCCGCCCACCCGGTGGCCCTTTTCGGGCGTGCCGCGGCGAGGCTGGAACGTTCGCTCTACCAGGACGCGCGGTCGCGCGGAGTCCTGCACGTCGCCGTGTGCGTCGGCGGCGCGACCGCGCTCGGCGTGCTGGCCCAGCGCATCCCCGGCCGGCCCGCGCGTACGGTCGTGACGGCCGTCGCCACCTGGGCCGTGCTGGGAGGCACCACCCTGGCCCGCGAGGGCTCGTACATGGCCGCCGCCCTCGAACACGACGACCTCCGACGCGCCCGGGCCCGCCTCCCCCACCTGTGCGGCCGCGACCCTTCCCGGCTGGAGGCCAAGGAGCTGGCGCGGGCCACGGTCGAGTCGCTGGCCGAGAACACCTCCGACGCCGTCGTGGCCCCGCTGTTCTGGGGCGCGGTGGCGGGCGTGCCGGGGCTGCTGGCCTACCGCGCCGTCAACACGCTGGACGCCATGGTCGGCCACCGCTCGCCGCGTTACGAGCGGTTCGGCTGGGCCGCGGCGAGGCTCGACGACGTGGCGAACTACGTGCCCGCGCGGCTGACCGGCCTGCTCGCCGTCCTGACAGGGCCGGACCCGCGCGGCGCGCTGGCCGCGCTCAGGAGGGACGGCCACCGCCACCCCAGCCCGAACGCCGGCCGCTGCGAGGCCGCGTTCGCCGGCGCGCTGGGCGTCACGCTGGGCGGCACGAACGTCTACGAGGGCAGGGTCGAGCACCGTCCGACGATGGGTGACGGGCCCGAGCCCGACGTCAAGGACATCCGCCGGGCCGTACGCCTGACCCGCGCCGTCACCCTGGCCGCCGCGGGCACGGCCGTGCTCGCCACCTGGGCTCTCCGCCTCCGCCGTCACCGCCACTGATCGGTCGGGCCGGGAATCCGGTGATTGCTCCGCTCGGTGCAATTGCGCGGTAATCACCGAAAACCTTTTTCACATGACGCGATTCAGGTTGAGCACCAGCCAGACGACGAATATCGCGAGCAGGGTGATGCCGATCATCGACTTGGCGGCGTTGTTCGCGACGGCCTTCCTGGCGCTGACCTGCCTGGCGCTCTGCTTCCACACCTGGCGCATGATGACCATGGTCTGGAAGCGGCGGCCGAGGGCGAACACGGCGAGGGCGATGAGGATGAAGAGAATGACACGGCCGTCTGCAGGTTCCACGGAGCTCCCCCTGTGGGCCTTGATGGTTCTTAACACCCCCGAAACATTCGAGACCACAGAATACTCGGATGGCCGTGAATCGGAATAAGTTCATGGCCGCAGATCCACCACGATCGGCGCGTGGTCGGACGGCCCCTTCCCTTTGCGGGCCTCGCGATCGACGTACGCCGACCGCACCCGCCCCGCGACGTCCTCGCTCGCGTAGACCAGGTCGATGCGCATGCCCTTGTTCTGGTGGAACATCCCGGCCCGGTAGTCCCAGTACGTGAACGGGTGCGGCCCTTTCATCGGCGTCGGCACGACGTCGTGCAGTCCCAGGGCGCGGAGGTCGGCCAGCGCCTGGCGTTCTGCCGGGGTGACGTGGGTGGAGCCGACGAAGAGCGCGGGATCCCACACGTCGGCGTCGGACGGCGCCACGTTGTAGTCGCCGCACGCCACCAGGGGCCCGGCGGCCAGTTCGGCTTCGAGCGCGTCGCGCAGCGCCGCGAACCAGTCCAGCTTGTACGCGTAGTGCGGCGAGTCGACCGTGCGCCCGTTCGGCGCGTACAGGGACCACACCCGCATGCCGCCGCAGGTGGCGCCGATGGCCCGGGCCTCGGGGCGGGCGGCGCCGACCCCGTCGAGCTCCGCGAATCCGGGCTCGCCGGGGAAGCTCAGGGTCACCTCGTCGAGCCCGGCCGCGGACAGCAGCGCGACGCCGTTCCACCGCCCGTCGCCGTGGGCCGCGGCGGCGTAGCCGAGCGCGCCCACCTCCGCCGCGGGGAACGCCTCCGCGGGGCATTTGGTCTCTTGCAGGCAGACGATGTCGGGTTTGACCTCGGCCAGCCATTCGAGCAGGCGAGGCAGTCGTGCCTTGACCGAGTTCACGTTCCAGGTAGCCAGGCGCATGCCTCCAGCCTGCCACCGGCGGGGGCGGCAGGCAGGCAGCGCCCCCGCGAGCCGGTCAGCGCATCTCGCTGGTCCAGAGCGGCTTGTTGGCGGCCGAGTAGATGATGACGCGGCCGTCGTTGCTGACCGAGAGCCAGGCGCCGGGGTTTCCCGCGGTCTTGGTGGTCCACAGGGCCTTATTGTTGTTGTCGACGACGACCCAGTTGCCTTCCTTCTGCATGATCGAGCGCGCGCCCGGGTGCCCCGCCGTCGGCGTGGTGAACAGGCTGCGCCGCCCGTCGTACAGGACCGCGTTGCCCTCCTTCTGCTGGATCAGCTTGTAGCGGCCGTTGTGCGACTGGATGAACTGCCCGGGGCGCAGCACCTGGCCGGAGGGCAGCTTGCTGATGTAGGCCATGGTGGACCACAGCGGCTTGTTGGTCCTGGAGTAGATCACCAGGTTGCCGCTCTGCTTGGGCAGCTTGAGGTAGGCCCCGGGGTTGCCGACGGTCTGCGTGGACCACAGCGGCTTGTTGTCGAGGCCGTAGATGACGAGGTTGCCCTCTTTCTGCATGGTCGTCCGGGCGCCCGGCTTGCCCGCGGTGGGCGAGCTCCACAGCGCTTTGGTGCCGTCGTAGAACACCAAGTTCCCCTGCGCCTGCTGGATGAGCTTGAACCGGCCGGAGGTCAGCGACTGTCCGGGCAGCAGCCAGTCGCCGGGACCGAGGCGGTCCTTCGCGACGACGGCGGCGTTGCTCGGCTGCGCCATGGCGACGGTGGCCATCGGCCCCGCGATGAGCGAGCCCGCCATGACGGCGATCGCGGCCTTCTTCGTGATCACTATGGTTCTCTTCCTGTCGGGCGAAGATCGTGAGGGGTAGACCCTGACAGAAGGTGTTGGCGTTCTGTTGGCACCGTGGTGTTTAGCCGCCCTTTAGCGCGTTCCGGCAGGCTGTCCGGAATGGATCGCTTGGAGTTTCGCCTGCTCGGGTCCATTGACGCCTGTGTCGGGGGACGCCGCCTGGATACCGGGCCGCGTAAGCGTCGTTACGTCCTGGCCGCG
This sequence comes from Nonomuraea sp. B5E05, assembly GCF_039880665.1. Classification (NCBI taxonomy): domain Bacteria; kingdom Bacillati; phylum Actinomycetota; class Actinomycetes; order Streptosporangiales; family Streptosporangiaceae; genus Nonomuraea; species Nonomuraea sp. B5E05. The sequence goes on along the minus strand of NZ_JBDPMJ010000047.1, from coordinate 29,145 downwards.
CTGCTGCTGGACCTGAACCGTCCGGTGCCGGTGGAGCGGCTGATCGACGCCGTGTGGGAGGGTGATCCCCCGGACAGCGCGCGGATGACCGTGCAGGGACACGTGTACCGGTTGCGCAGGACGCTGGTCGGCGCCCGGGTGGAGACCGACTCGTCGGGGTACGTGCTGCTGGCCGACCCCGAGTCGGTGGACGCGCTGCGTTTTCGCCGGCTGCTCGCCGAGGCGGCGCGGCGCGACGACGGGTCCGGCGCCGATCTGCTGGACGAGGCGCTGGCCCTGTGGCGCGGTCCTGCGCTCGGCGGGTCGGGAGGCGGCAGGTCGCTGGAGGTGGCGGCGGTCGAGCTGGAGGAGGCGCGGCTGGCCGCCGTCGAGGAGCTGGCGCGCAGGAGGCTCCGGCTGGGGGAACCGGAGCGGCTGGTCGCGCCGCTGCGCGCGAGCGTGACGGCCAACCCGCACCGGGAGCGGCTGGTGTCGTTGCTCATGACGGCCTTCTACCAGGTGGGGCGGCAGGCGGAGGCACTGGAGCTGTACGAGCGCACCCGCCGCCTGCTGGCCGACCAGCTCGGTGTGGACCCGGGCCGGGAGCTCCGCAGCACCTTCGAGTCGTTGTTGTCCGCCCAGGCCTGAGCGGGCTCAGAGTTCGTCGAGCACGGCCCGCGCGGCGGCCTCGTCGAGCCGGTGTCCCCATTCTGCGTGCACCTCGGCGGCCCGCCTGGCGTGTTCGCGCGCCGCGTCGGGGCGTCCGTCGAGCAGGTCGGCCCGGGCGAGCAGGGTGAGCGCCAGCCCTTCGAGCCGCCGCAGGCCGTGCCGGGTGGCCGCGTCGAGCGCCTGCCCCGCCGCTTCGGCGGCCTCGGCGTGCCGGCCGCCGCGCAGGCAGACCTCGGCCAGCCAGACGCGCACGCGGGCGTCGAGATAGGGATAGGTGCGGTAGCGATAGGAGGCGATCACCTCCTTGAGCATGGAGATGCGCACGCCGAGCTCGATGGAGTCGTCCACCAGGGCGAGCGTGCTGCGCGCCTCGTCGTACTCGCTGCGCAATCCGCTGGCCCTGGCCGTCTGCACGGCCCGCCGCGCCAGGTCGGCCGCCCTGGCGTCCTCGCCCTTCAGGTGGTACGCCATGGCCGCGCTCGACAACGTTCCCGGCAGCCGGCCCGCATAGGCGGACTTCAGGCCCTCTTCGAACGCCTCCGCGGCCGCGTCGAGGTCGCCCATCGCCAGCCGGATGTCGCCGACGATGGAGCAGGCCCTGGCCCGCCAGGCGGGCGGCTCGCCGAGCCTCTCCCGCATGCGGTTGGCGCGTAGTTGCTGTTCCAGTGCCTCGCGGGCGCGCCCTGACCACAGCAGCACGATGGCGTGGTTCTCCAGCGTGGCGGCGAGCTTCGTGGAGGGCTCCAGCGCCTCCCACAGCCGGACGATGCGCTCATGCCTGGCCGCGCCCTCGTGGAAGTCGCCGAGGCTGGAGGTGGCCACGACGAAGTTGGTCAGCGCCAGGAGTGTTCCCGTGCCCCAGCCGATCCGTTCGTAGAGCTCGGCGGCGAGCTCGTAGTGGCGCAGGGCCGCGCGCGGTTCGTTCAGGACGAAGCGGGTGTTGGCCTGCGTGTGGTGCATGCTGGCCTGCCCGGCGAGGTCGCCGTCGCGTTCGGCGGCGGCCAGGCCCTTCCGCGCCAGGGCCGCGATCACGTCGGGCTGGTACGTGCCGTACATGAAGGCCCGCAGGGTCTCGATCAGCCGCCACAGCATGCGTCCCGAGGCGTGGTCCATCACCGCCAGCAGGTTGTGCTGCTCGGCGTCCAGCCAGGCGGTGGCCGCGCCGGCGTCGGCGAACTCCTCCGCGTCGTACGGCGGGTCTTCGGGCGTGAGCGGCAGCAGCTCGATGGAGGGCGCGAGGAGCGGCGCGGCCGCCCGCGCGGTGTGCAGGTAGTAGGCGTGCAGCCGGGCGGGGTCGTCGTCACCCGCCGTGCAGTGCTCGCGGGCGTAGAGGGCGACCAGGTCGTGCAGCCGGTAACGGCCTGGCGTGTGCTCCTCCACGAGATGGGCGGAGGCGAGCCTGGTCAGCAGCCGGGTGGCCGTGGCCGGGTCGGTGCCGGCCAGGCGGGCGGCGGAGTGGGCGGTGAAGTCGCAGCCGGGGACCAGCCCGAAGCGCCTGAACAACATGCGCGCGTCGTCGGGGAGCGCGGCGTACGAGCTGGCGAACGCCGTGGCGACCGTGGCCTGCGCGTCTCCTTCGACGGCCAGCGTGCTCCAGCGGTCGGCGTGCAGCTCCTTGATGTATTCGCGCAGGTCGGCCCGGCCGATGAGGTTGGCGCCCGCGATGGCCAGGGCGAGCGGCAGGTGCCCGCAGAGCTCGGCCAGCTCGGCGACGGCCTCGGGGTCGGTGTGGACGACGTCCTTGCCCACCAGGTCGGCGAGCAGGTCGCGGGCCTCGGTGGGGGTGAGCGTGGCCAGGCGTACGCTCTGCGCCCCCTGCAGGATGAGGCCGCGCAGCGTGTCACGGCTGGTGACGATCACCCCGCAGGAGCCGCCGGGCAGCAGCGGGCGCACCTGCTCGGCGTCGGCGGCGTTGTCGAGCAGGAGCAGCACCCGCCTGGTGGCCAGCGTCGAGCGGTAGAGGTCGAGCTGCTCGGCGATGCTGTTCGGCGCAGGCACGCCCAGAGCGCCGAGCAGCCGGGTCAGCACCCGCTCGGGCGGCAGCGGCTCGCCCTGCCCGTAGCCGTTGAGGTCGACGTGGAGCTGGCCGTCGGGGAACTCGGCGGCGACCCGGTGGCCGACGTGCACGGCCAGCGCCGACTTGCCGATGCCCGCCGCGCCGGTGACCACGGCGACGCGGCCCTCTCGCAGCAGCTCGCGCACGCGCTCGGTCTCGGCCTGCCTGCCGACGAAGCCGGCGACGTCGCGCGGGAGCTGGCGCGGCACCACCGGCCGGTGACCTTCGACGATGCGTTGGTGCAGGTCGCTCAGCCGGGGCCCGGGGTCCACGCCCAGCTCCCCCGCGAGCAGCCGCTGCACCCTGTGGAACAGTTCCAGGGCCTCCGCCGTCCGCCCGTCGTGCCACAGCGCCGTCATGGCCAGCGCGTGCGGCGTCTCCCTGAGCGGCTCTTCGTCCCTGAGCTCCTGCAGCAGCGCGGGCACCTCGCGGTGGCGGCCCAGCTCGATGAGGGCGGCGGCGTACTCCTCGACGAGGTCCCACCGCTCGCCGGTCAGCGGGCCGCGTACGCGCTGGTCGACCCAGGTGGTGCCGACCCCCTGCAGGGGCTGCCCGCGCCACAGGGAGAGCGCCCGCTCCCAGACCGCGGCGGCGTGCTCCGGCCGGGTCGCCGCCCGCCCCTCGGCGGCCAGGCGGCGGAAGCGGCGCACGTCGATCTCGTCGTCGGGCACGGCGAGCGAGTAGCCGGCCGTGGTGCTGGCGATGCGCCCGCCCAGCGTCTTGCGCAGCTGGGAGACCTTGAGCTGGACGATGGTCTTGGCGGTCTTGGGCGGGTCTTCCTCCCACAGCGCCTCGATCAGCCGGTCGACCGGTACGTAGGCGCCGTGGCAGGCCGCGAGGAGCCCGAGCACGCACTGTTGCTGGGCGCCCTCGATCGGGATCTCAGCACCGTGGTCGTGCACTTCGACCGGGCCGAGCACGCGGATGTCCATCGTGTCCGAGCCTAATGCGTCAAACGTTCGTCATCTTCGCATCTGCGCCGGGAGCACGCCCGCCGACGGGGCCACGGGCCACCGTCAGCGGGCAGGGCCGACTCAGACGCCTGCGACCTTTGCCGGTTTTTTACGATCTAGCGCCGCGCGCGCTCGACGCCCACGGTGATCTCGTTGCCGAGCCGGAACCCCATGAGCAGCCCCAGGTCGTCGCCGCTCCAGAACCTGCCGGGGTCGTACCAGTTGGGCCGGCGACCGGCGGGCAGCAGCCCCATCTCCTCGTAGGTGACCGCCACGACCTCGGCGCAGTAGGCGCTCTCCAGCGTCTGCTCCCGGCGGCGGCGCGGGATCCGGCCCCTGGCCCAGCGGGCGGCCAGCCGGGTGGTGGAGGGGAACGGGGTGCCGTCGAGCCGGGCGACCGTGCGCAGGGCGGCGTCCTCCATCTCGCGCGTCGCCTCAGGGTCGAGCTGGCGCAGCCACGGCCGCTGGTCGTACCGGTCGGCCCAGACCGTCACGGCGTCGCGCAGGTCGTGCAGTTGCACTCCGCGCTGGTGCGTGCCCGCCCACAGGTCGGGCAGCGACCGGCCCAGCTCGGCGTGCCACATCATGGGCGGCAGGTCCTCGATCACGATCGCCATGCCCACGTGGTTGACCGGGCTGTTGGTCACCGTCTGGATGGCACGGTCGGGCACCGAGCGTCCGCGGAAGATCCACAGGTCGCCGGTGCGCGTCACCTTGACGGCCTCGTCGAGAGTCAGCACACCGTTAGCCTAGGCACATGCGCTGGTGGAAGATGCTCGGTCTGGCCGGAATCATGGGAGTGGCCGCCACGGGAGTGGTGATCGCGCGGGCGGAGCGGCGCCGCCGCGCCTACACGCCCGAGGAGATCAGGGCCCGCCTGCGCGAGCGGGTCGACGCCACCCGCGGTGACACCTCAGAGGAGGTCACGCCGACGGCCTGAGGCCGTGCACGAAGACCACGTCGGGATAGGCCGGGTTGTCCTCATATCCCTCGACGCCGCCCAGGTAGGCGCGTTGCGAGTAGACCACCCACGGCACCGCCGCGGCCACCCGCTGGTCGAGCACTCTGACCGTGGCCTGCTCGTAGGCCTGCTGCGCCGCCGCCTTGTCGGTCATGGCCAGCTCGGGCACTGGATAGAGCAGCGTGTCCAGGGCTTTGTCGCGGAGGTAGGACAGGTTGAACTCCGGCTTGTCCGAGCTGTGGAAGACGTTGCCGAAGTAGGAGTAGCCGTCGGCGTAGTCGGGCCACCAGTACATGATGAAGATGTCCTGGCCGCGTTTCCTGCCCAGCTCCCACTGCGCGTTCCAGTGCATGGGCAGGGCGTCGAGGGTGACGTTGAGCGGGCGCAGCGCCGCCCGCAACCTCGCGACGAGCACCTGCTGGTCGTGCTGACCCCGCCCGTACGTCACGCGCAGGCGCAGCGGCTGGCCGCCGGGCCCGTAGCCCGCCTTCTCCAGCAGCCTGGCGGCGCCCTCCAGGTCCTGCCGGGGCTCCCTGCCCGGCACGTGGCCCAGCAGCCCTTCCGGCACGACGCCGCTCGCCGGGCCCGCGGCGCCCCGGAGCGCCCGCACCACGCCCTGGTAGTCGACGGCCTTCTGGATGGCGCGGCGCACCCGGATGTCCTTCATCGGGCCGCGCGCGGTGTTGAACAACATCATCGCCGTGGTGAACGAGCGCGCCTCCGACGTGCGGATGCCCGGCGTCGCCGAGGCCCTGGCGAACAACCGGGGTGAGAGCCGGCCGACGAAGGTCGCCTCGCCTTCCGTCAGCATCCGGTACGCCCTGACGGGGTCGGGCACGGCACGGAACTTGACGGTGTTGTAGTGCGGCCTGCGCCAGCCACCCCAGTAGCCGTCGTAGGCGGTGAGCGTGAGTTCCTCCTCCGCGCCCTTCTGCCACCGGGCCACGGTGTACGGTCCGGAGCCCGCGTCCCTTCCCTGCGCGAACCACTTCGTCAGGTCGGGGGCCGCCTTCGTGTCGTAGATGTAGGCGGCGTACCCGGCGGAGGCCACCAGGTCGAGCGGGACGGCGTAGCGCAGCGTGAAGGTCACCGTCTGGGGGTCGTCGACCCTGATGGAGGAGACGGCGTTCCAGATGTAGGAGGCTCCGGTCCTGGACTTGATGGTGCGCTCGATCGAGGCCTTGACGGCCGCCGCGTCCACCGGTCTGCCCGTGTGGAAGGTCACGCCTGAGCGGATGGTGAACGTCCAGGTGCGGCCGTCGGCCGAGGCGCGCCAGGACGTGGCCAGGCGGGGGGTGGCGATCTTGGTGACCGGGTTCCAGAGGGTGAGGGTCTCGTAGATGTTCTGGAAGGCGATGATCTCGTTGGAGTGGGAGCGGCTCGGATCCCACTCGGTGATCACGTCGGTGTTGTAGACATGCACGAAAGGCGCCGTGCCTTCCGGCGCCTGGCGCACCTCCGTGGGGGCTGCGCACGCCGCGAGGAGCACCAGCGCCGCGGCCGCAACGAGACGACTGCGCAACGCGTCCTCCTCCATCACCGATGTACCCGGGGAAACCTACTGCATGATCATGAAAACATGTCCAAAACTCCCGAAAAATTGGGCAATCTGGTGATCGAATTGCTATCCTCGGGGCTTGTCCCGTCCGGGGTTGCCAGCAGGGGACCGACCGGAGTGAGGTGCCATGGGTCGTAGCCGAACGATCCGCATGAAGATCGTCGGACTCCTACTGGTGCCTCTGACCTCCATGGTGGTGTTGTGGGGCGTCATCACCGCCGTCACCGCCACCGAGAGCTTGGAGCTGCGCGAGTACAAGACCCTCTGGACGAACCTCCGCCATCCAGCGTACAAACTGATCAACGAGATCCAGCGAGAGCGTCTCGTCTCGGCCAAGCACCTGCGCCACATGGCGGCCCAGACCGCGGTGGAGGCGCAGCGTAGCCGTACCGACGCCGCTGAAGCCACCTTCACGCGGCTCTCGGGCAACTCCAAGGACAGATCGGAAGAGATCCGCACGCAGGTGAACGCGGTGTACACGCAACTGAACAGGCTCGACGTGATCAGAAGAGAGATCGACACGAGCCTGAGTGACCGCCTGCACGCAGTGGAGTCCTACGACGAGATCGCCGACGCGCTGTTCGGCCTGCACCGCCGCGTCGCGCTCATCGACGACATCCCGATCTACGAGCAGTCGCGCGTGGTCATCGACATGAGTTACGCCAAGGAGTTGCTCACCCGGGAGCAGGCCATCGCGCTCGGGCCGACCACGGCCGTGGAGCGCAGGACGTTCACGCAGATCGTCGGCAACCGGCGCTTCCTCGTCGACCAGGCGCTCGGAGAGCTCGACCCGCCGCTGCGCGACCCCCAGATCGCCCTGATCACCTCCGCCGCCTACCAGCGGATGCGGATGATGGAGGACCAGATCATCTCCGGCCGCTCGCCGCGTGACTGGCTGAGCGTCACGGAGGAGCTGGCCAAGTCGTTCCAGGCGGCCCAGATGCGGGCCAGCGCCAACCTGAACGGGCGCGCCGACCCGGTGGCCGACCAGGTGCTCGCCCGGGCGCACCTGCTGGCGGGGACGGCCCTGGTGCTGGTGGTCGTGTCGATCGTGTTCTCGTTGCGGATGGGCAACCGGCTGTCGCGGGAGCTCGGCGCGCTCCGGCTGGCCGCCCTGGAGGTGGCGCAGGAGCGCCTGCCGCACGTGGTCGGCAAGCTGCGCAGGGGCGAGCGGATCGAGCTGCCCGAGGTGTCGGTGGCGAGCACCACCGTCGAGATCGACGACGTCGGGCAGGCCTTCTCCACGGTGCAGCAGACCGCCGTCGAGGCCGCCATCGGGCAGGCGCGGCTCAACGAGGGCGTCGGCCACGTCTTCCGCAACCTGGCCAGGCGCAGCCAGACGTTGCTGCACCGCCAGCGCATCCAGCTGGAGGACATGCAGCACCGCGCGACCGACCCGGACGCCCTCGAGGACCTGTTCAAGCTCGACCACCTCACCACCCGCATGCGCCGCCACGCCGAGGGCCTGATCATCCTGTCGGGCGCCACTCCGGGCCGTGGCTGGAGCCGCCCGGTGCCGCTGCTCGACGTCGCCCGCGGGGCGGCCGCCGAGGTGGAGGACTACCCGCGGGTCACCGTCGAGCCGATGTCCGGCCAGCGCCTGGCGGGCCCCGTCGTCGGCGACGTGATCCACCTCGTCGCGGAACTGATCGAGAACGCCACCGTCTACTCCCCCACCCACACCCAGGTCATCGTGCGGGGCGAGGAGGCGGCCAGGGGGTTCGTCTTCGAGGTCGAGGACCGCGGGCTCGGAATGAGCCCGGAGGTGCTGGACGAACTCAACGAGCGGCTGGCCAGCCCGCCGGAGTTCGACCTGGCCGACACCGACAGGCTCGGCCTTTTCGTCGTCTCCCGCCTGGCCGCCAGGCATGACATCCGCGTGACACTACGCGGTTCACCATATGGAGGGACCACCGCGATCGTGTTGATCCCGGCTGAGCACGTGGCCGATCCGGACCCGGATCCCCACGTCAAGGAACCCGCTCGACCCATGCGGGTGGTGCGCAGTGAGTGACAGGCCAGAAGAGCGCTGGCTGGACGAGGACGCCGGTCCGATCGTCCCGGCCTATCTGCTGACGAGGGGCCGTACGGTGCCCGCGAGCGAGGCCATCGACCTCATCGCGGTGATCATCACATCCGGCGGCCTGACGACGCCGCGCGGCCTCGACCCCGAACATCTGATCATCCTGCAGAAGTGCACCCAGCCGACCCGGCTCGTGGACGTGGCGGCCGAGCTCAACCTGCCCATCGGCGTGATCAGGGTGCTGGTCGGCGACCTGCACGCGCGCCAGCTCGTGCAGGTCGAACACCCGCCCCCGGCCCCCGACGCGAAGGTGCTGCTCGAGGTGATCAGCGGGCTGAAGGCGCTGTGACCGCCCGGCGGTTGAGCCGCGGCGGCCGCGCCTGGCGCATCGCGCTCACCGAGGACGGAGCCGAGGCCGCGAGCAGGTGCCGCCAGGTGACGGCCGAGTGGTTCGAGGGCGCCACGGCCGGGTGGCCCCGGCGGAGCGCGCTGAGCCGGCGAGGCTGATGGACAAGCTCGCCGAAGACTTCACCGCGCACCTCAAGGCGCGCTTCCCGGCTAGGTGACCAGCACGTCCTCCGCCCGGTGGCAGGCCACCCGACGGCCCCTCACGTCCCTGAGCGCGGGCGGCCGCTCGCATTCGGGCGCGGCCAGCGGGCAGCGCAGCCTGAACGGGCAGCCCGTCTCCGCAGGAACAGCCTCCGTCGTGCCCCTGGCCCGCGGCGGCGAGCCGCCGAGCTCGGGCACGGCGTCGCGCAGGGCGCGGGTGTAGGGGTGGGCCGGGTGCGCCAGGAGGTCGCGCGTGGGGCCCGACTCGACGACCCGGCCCGCGAACAACACGTGCGAGGTGCGGCAGAGCCGCCGCACCACGGCGAGATTGTGGGTGATCAGCAGGCGCTCGGTGTCCAGAGAGGCGATCAGGTCGAGGATCCTGGCCTGGACGGTGACGTCGAGCGCGCTCGTGGGCTCGTCCAGGATGAGCAGGCGGGGGCCGGCCGCCAGGGCCCTGGCGATCACCACCCGCTGGCGCTGGCCTCCCGAGAGCTGGTGCGGCCTGCGGGCGGCAAGCCCGGGGTCGAGTCCGACCTGTTCGAGCAGCTCCGGCACCCTGGCCCGGGCGGAGCGGGGCCCCCGCACCGGCAGGGCCTCGGCGACGGAGGCGCCGATCCGCATTCGGGGGTCGAGGGCCTCGGCCTGGAAGACGGGCTGGACGTCCTTCCGGAACGCCCGCATGTCCGCTTTTTTGAGGATTTGGTCGCCGTACCAGATATTTCCGGCCATGGGGGTGAGGAGGCCCAGGAACGCGCGCGCCAGGGTCGTCTTGCCGGAGCCGCTCTCCCCGATCAGTCCGACGCCGCCCGCGGTGACGTCCAGGCTCACGTCGTGCACGACCGCGCGCCCGGCGTACCCGAGGGTCACCCGCTCGGCCCTGAGCATGGTCACGGCAGCGCCTCCAGCAGCTCGCGCGTGTACGGGTGCGACGGCTCGGTCAGCACCCTCGCGGCGGGACCCGACTCCACCACCTCCCCGTCCTTCATGACGAGCACCCGGTCGGCGATCGTCGAGACCAGGGCCAGGTCATGGGAGACGAGCAGGAGCGCCAGCCCTCGTTCCGCCCTGAGCCGGTGGAGCACCCCGACCACCTCGGCCTGCACGGTCACGTCGAGGGCGCTGGTCGGCTCGTCGGCGAGGATCACCTCGGCGCCCAGGGCGATGGCCAGCGCGATGGCGAAGCGCTGGGCCTGGCCGCCGGAGATCTCGTGAGGGTAGCGCCGCAGGATCGCGCGGTCGAGCATGACCGCCGCCACGGACTCCGCCATGATCTCGTCCAGGCTCCCGCCCCGGCCGGCGCCGCCGCCGACGCCGTGGAGCTTGAGCGCGCGGCGCATCAGCACCCCGAGACGGGTGGCGGGGCTGAGCGCCGACTGAGGTGACTGCATCACCAGCGCCGCCCTGGCCCCGCGGATCTCGCGCAGCCGGCGCGGCGGGGCGGCGAGCACGTCGACCCCGCAGACCATGACGTGTCCCGAGACCTCGGCTCCCTCGGTGAGACCCAGGAGAGAGAGCAGCGTCGTGGACTTGCCCGAGCCGCTCTCCCCCACGATCGCGACGCACTCGCCCGCGCCCACGTCCAGCTCGGGGACGTCGGCCGCCAACCGCCCCGCGTAGCGCACCTGGAGGTCACGCACCTCGATCACGTGACCCTCCTCGCCCTGGGGTCGAGCGCGTTGCGCAGCCCTTCCCCCAGCATGTTGAACGCGAACGCCGTCACCAGGATCGCCAGCCCGGGGAACGTGCCGATCCACCAGTTCGTGGTGAACAGCGTCTGTCCCTGCTGCACCATCAGCCCCCACTCCGCCGTCGGCTCCTGCGCGCCCAGACCCAGGTACGACAGGGCCGCCGCGGTGAGGATCACGCCGCCCGCGTCCAGCGAGATCTGGACCAGGACGGGGGTGAGCGAGTTCGGCAGCACGTGCCGCAGGACGATCAGCGGCGCGGGCACGCCGAGGCACCGGGCGGCGTCCACGTACGGGCGGGTGGCGATCGAGGCGGCCACGGACGCGGCCAGCCGGGTGTACCACGGCCACCAGGTCACCGCGATGGCCAGGATGACCGTGTTCACGCTCGGCGGCAGCACGACCGCCAGCGCCAGCGAGAGCAGCAGCGCGGGGAAGGCCAGGAACACGTCCGTGACCCGCATGATCACGTCCCTGACCCAGCCGCCCGCGTACCCGGCCACCACGCCCAGCGTGACACCGCCCAGCGCCGAGACCGCCAGCACGGACACCGCGATGGCCAGCGAGGTGCGGCCGCCGTACAGGATCCTCGTGAGCACGTCGCGGCCGAGCTGGTCGGTGCCGAACCAGTGCGCGCCGCTCGGCGGCAGCGACCCCTCCAGCGGGCGAGGCTCGTCCGGGTACGGGGCGAGCCACGGCGCCATGACCGCGGCCAGCACGACGAGCACGATGAGCACCGCCCCGACGGCGGCGAACCGGTCGGGGACCCGCGGCAGGACGCGCCGCAGCGGCACCCCCGTCATCGGGTCCTCGCCCGGGGGTCGAGGAGGCCCTGGAGCACGTCCACGACCAGGTTGGCCAGAACGTAGACGAGGGCGACCAGGAGCGTGACGCCCGCGATGGCCGGCGTGTCGCGCGAGCGGATCGACTCGGCGGCGTAGCGGCCCAGGCCCGGCCAGTTGAAGATCGCCTCGACGAGGAAGCCGTTGACGAGGGAGTAGGCGAAGACCAGGGCGATCAGCGACAACACGGGGCTCAGCGCCGGTCTGAGGGCGAACTTGGTCAGGATGGACGTCTCGCCGAACCCGAGCGCGCGTTCCAGCCTGGCGTGGTCCTGGCCGGACTCCTCGATGAGGGTCGCCCTGGTCATCTGGGCGATGACGCCCGTGGGGTAGGCGGCCACGACCAGGGCGGGCAGCGCCAGGTGGTGGAGGGTGCTGGTGAGGATGGGCCAGTTTCCGGTGATGAGGGCGTCGACGACGGTGATGTTCGTCCACAGGGTGAGAGGGCTGGTGGTGTCGAGCGAGGAGTCGTACTCACCGGCCACGGGGAACCAGTCGAGCTTGCCGGCGAAGATCAGTTGCAGGGCCAGGGCCAGCCAGAAGACGGGGACGGAGACGGCCAGCATGCTGCCGAACCGCACCCCCAGGTCCGGAAATCTCGTCTTGTAGCGGGCGGCCAGCACGCCGACCGGGATCCCCACCACCACCGCGATCAGCAATGCCGCCCCGACCAGTTCGAGCGAGGCGGGGAAGGCGAGATAGAGATCCTCGCGCACGGGTTGCCGGGTGCGCAGGCTGACCCCCCAGTCACCGGTGAACAGGTCGCGCACGTAGGCGAAGAGCTGCGCCGGGAGCGGATCGTCCAGCCCGAATCTCTCGCGCGCCGCGGCGAGCTCCTCCGGCGAGGCCTTCGGCCCGGCGAACGCCACCGCCGGATCCCCCGGAACCAGCCGCATGACGGCGAACGTGAGCACGACCACGCCGGCGACGACCAGGAGGGCCTGGCCGAGCCGGCGGGCCAGATAGCGCAGCATGGGGTCAGCGTGCGCGTTCGAGGTCATAGAAGAAGACGACGTTGGGATAGGCGGGGTTGTCCACATATCCCTTGACGTCAGCGGTCAGCGCGCGCTGGTAGGTCTGCACGTACGGCACCGCCACCGCCGCCTGCTCCCCGATGATCTTCTTCTGCAGCTCCTCGAACGCGTCCTCCGCCTTGAGCGCGTCGGTCGCCATGAGCCCGGGCAGCTTGTCGATGGCCGCGTCGATCTCGCGGTCCTTCAGGTACGACAGGTTGAACCGCGGCTCGTCCTCGCTCTTGAACACGTTGAGGAACCACGAGTAGGCGTCCGGATAGTCCGGATACCAGTACATGACGAAGATGTCCTGCCCCTGCTTCTTCCCCAGGTCCCACTGGGCGCTCCACGTCATGGGCTTGGCCTGCAGCGTGATGTTGAGATTCTTCAGCGCCGAGCTCAGCAGCGTGACCAGCATCTTCTGGTCCTCGTCGCCCTGCGCGTAGGTGAGGGAGAGCTTGAGCTCGGCGAGGTCGGGGCCGTACCCGGCCTCGGCGAGCAGTGCCTGCGCCCTGGCCGGGTCGTGCTCGGGCTCCATGCCGTTCACGTGGCCGAGCAGCCCTTCCGGCACCAGGCCGCCGGCCTTCAGCCCCGCGCCCTTCAGCGCGGCCGCCAGGCCGTCGTAGTCGATCGCGAGCTGGAGCGCCTTCCGTACCCTGACGTCCTTCGTCGGGCCCGCGGCCGTGTTGAACAACACCAGCAGGTTCTGGAACGAGGGCGACCGCGCGGTCTGGACGTTGTCGGTCATGCCGGCCTGCTCGAACAGCTGCGGGTTCAGCCGCTGGACGAAGTTGACCTCGCCCTTCTGCAGCAGTTGCCACGCGGTGGTGGTCTCGGGGGTGACCCGGAAGGCGACCTTCTTGTACTGCTCGGGCGTCCAGCCGCCCCAGTAGTCCTCGAACGCCTTCAGCGTGAGCTCGGTCTCCTTGCCCTTCTGCCAGGAGTCGATCGTGTACGGGCCGGTGCCGGCGGTCGTCTTGCCGTCGGCGTCCACCGCGCCCACGTCGTAGATGTAGGCGGCGTAGCCCGAGGAGGCGATCAGGTCGAGCGGCGCGGCGCGCTTGAGCGTGAACTTCAGCGTGGTCGCGTCCACGGCCTCGATCGTGTCGACCGAGTCCCAGATGTAGGCGGCGCCGCCCTTCTTCTCGATCGTCCGCTCGATCGCCTTCTTGGCCGCCTCGGCGTCGAGCGTGGCGCCCGAGTGGAACTTCACGCCCTGGCGCAGCTTGAACGTCCACTCCTTGCCGCCGTCGGCCGAGGTCCACTCGGTGGCCAGGCGCGGCTCGGCCTCGCGGGACTGGAAGTTGTAACGGGTCAGGCCCTCGTAGATGTTCGACAGGGCGACGATCTCGTTGGAGTAGGAGGTCGCCGGGTCCCAGTCGGTGACCACGTCGAGGTTCGGGACGTAGACGAACGTGTTGTCGTTGGCCTTCGCGGTCTGCGTGGCGGCCGGGCCGGAGCTCTTCGCCGGCTCCGGCGTGCCTCCGGCGCCGCGCACCTGGCCGCCCGCGCACGCGGCTGCGGTCAGGGCCAGGGCGCCGGTGAGGCCGGCTACGAGCAAGCGCTTGTGCCAGCGCATGGTGGGGGGATCCTTTCGATCTTTCACCGGGCAAGGGGTCCGGCTGCTTTGACGTGTACGCGTACGGCGGGCTCGGAGAGATAGCTCAGCGGCACCTCGAGGAGATCGACGATCTCGACGCCGGAGGGATCCGCCCCCGCCGCCACGGCTCGCGCCACCGCCTCTTCCTTGGCCCTTTCGATCGCTTTTGGCCGACTATCTCCCGCGGGCAAGATCGTATCGACTCTGCCGCTCGCGAGGGCGATGGCCGCTCCCACGGCGTTGGCCACCTCGGCGTGCTCGGGACGGATCATCCGGCTCACGCCAGGGATGCGGGCGGGCAGGATGAACGCCCCGCCACCCACCGCGACCAGGGGCCGGTCGGTCCTGCCGAGTGCCATGCGGTCCACGGCGTCGATGACCATCTCGTCCGCGACGGCGATCGCCCTCGCCAGGAGGTCGGCGATCGTCTCCGTCCCGTCACCCGTCCCGTCACCCGTGCCGTCGCCCGTGCCGTCGCCCGCCGGCGCTGCCCGCGGGTCCGCGCCGTTCTGTCGTGCGGCCGCGCGGGCCAGGACGGCCGCGGGGAGACGCCCGCGCCATGCGGCGGCCCCCGGCGGGGTGCGGCCCGCCGCCACCGCCGCGTCGGTCATCGTCGCCGTGGCCCCGCCGAAGACCAGCGCCTCACCGGCGATCCGGTAGCCGACGGAGTCGGGGCCGACTCCGCGCCCGCGCACCACGCTCCCGCCACCGAGGGCGATGGCGAGGATGTCCGGCATGCGGAAGTTGGTGAGCACCCCGCCGATCTCGACCGCCGCAGCCGACTCGCGGGGGAAGCCGCCGGCCAGCACCCCGAGATCGGTGGACGTGCCGCCGACGTCCACCACGACCGCGTCCGCCACGCCGGACAGGAACGCGGCGCCGCGCAAGGAGTTGGCCGGGCCCGACCCGATCGTCGCGACCGGCAGCCGCGCGGCGTGCTCCACCGTCATGAGCGTGCCGTCGTTCTGCGCCAGGTACGGGCGCGCGTCCAGCCCGCTCTCGGCCAGGACGGCGGTCAGCGCGCCGGTCACGTGGGCGGCGACGCCGTACAGGGCGGCGTTCAACACGGTGGCGTTCTCGCGTTCGAGCAGCCCCAGCGTGCCGATCTCGTGGCTCAGCGAGACCGGCAGGCCGTACTCGGAGATGACCAACTCGGCGACGAGCCGCTCGTGCCCGTCGCTCGCCGGGCTGAAGACGCTGGTGACGGCCACCGCGTCGGCCTCCACGCCGTCCAGGAAGCGGCGGACGGCGCCGAGGTCGGGCGCGCTGATCTCGCGGCCGTCGACGTAGTGCCCGCCGGGGACGATGGCCTCCCCCGCCGACACGGCCTCGCGCAGGTCGTCCGGCCAGCCGGAGAGCGGGGGCACGGCGGTGGTGGCGGGCGCGCCGAGCCTGAGCACGGCGACCCGGCCGAGGTTCATGCGCTCCAGGATCGCGTTGGTCGCGTGGGTGGTGCCCAGCATGACCCGGCCCACCCGGCTCCGCAGGCCGCCGTCCGGCGTCCGCGGTTCCGCGGCCCCTTCCAGCTCCGCGAGCACCGCGTCCATGGCCGCCCGCAACCCTCCGGTCACGTCCCTGCTCGTCGGCCGCTTGGCCTTGGCCACCACCCGGCCGCCGGCGCCGAGCACGACCGCGTCGGTGTTCGTGCCGCCGACGTCGATCCCTATCCGCAGGTCAGCCATGCGCCGTCAGCTCCTCGACGGGTACGTAGTCGAGGTCGTGGCCGAACGCCCTGGGCCCGGCCGTCTCCAGCCCTTTGGGCGTGCGCCAGAGCGGGTCGCAGGGCCAGGCGAGCACGCTGACACGCTGGCCGTACCGCAGGCTCTCTGTCTGGACGGCGGCGGCGGTCTCGGTGTCCACGATCGTGATGAGGTCGGGGACCATGGCCCGCACGGCGCCGTCCTCGACGGCGACGAGGTTCTCGTTCTGCAGTTCCACGGTGAGGCGGCGGCCGCGCTCGTCGCCGGTGCCCTCGATCGTGGCCGTCCCCCGGACGAAACCGCCGGTGGTGCGCCGCTCCACGTCGGTCAGCTTGCCGGTGATCAGGCGTACCGCTCCGAGCCGGTCCTGGAGCGCTCCGAGCGGGTCGGCCGCGCCCTCCGTGGCCCTGCCGATCGCCAGCGCACGGGTGACCGTGCCCTCGATGACCGCGCCGCGGGCCCGGCCGGCGGTGAGGACGTAGTCGGCCATCAGCGCGTGCGAGCCGGCGGCCACGCACACGGCCCGCGCCAGACGCTCGGACCAGAGCCCGTCGATCGGACGGATGGTCACGACGTTTCCCACGATGTCAGACATGATCACCAGGTCGGCCGGGAGCCCGGCCACGTACATCGACACCATCTGGACCTCGGGGAACGCCCGGCCCATGCCGTCGGCGTCGAGCAGCGGCACGCCGAGGCGCGCGGCCCAGGCGACGGGCGCGACCCCGTTCGAGCCGCCGATCTCGGAGGACATGATCGCGCTCGGCGGCCGGCCGAAGAGCCGCTCCACCTCCTCGGCGACGCGCTTGGGCTCGTCCTCGCCATGGATCATCTCGTGGCCGACCGTCGGCGCCCCGATCCCGGACAGCGGCACGACCAGCGCGTCGCCGGGCAGGTCGGCCAGCTCGACCAGCGGCACCTCGCCGTACGCCCGGATGGCCCCGACCGCGGCCAGCGACCCCGTACGCACGTCTCCCCCGCCGCCGGTGCCCAGGATCGCGCACCCCCGGGCGAGCGCCGGGATGTCACTCTCGTCAATGCTCATATGGCTGCACAACCAAGCACATACCGCCCCAATGCGCCAGTCTGACATGTGCGGGATAAACGCGTTGCGCCGTCGCGCGTACGACCACCATGCTCGATACCGGCACCTGATCCAGCGAAAGGACCTCCCATGACCACCCGGCGAATGCGCATGCGGCGCCGCACGGGCGTGTCCCGGGCGCGTCGAGGCTGACCTCCGGCCCCGGCCCCGCCCGGACGTCTTCCCAGGCGGGTGGGGGCGCTGGTGTGCCCGGCGATTTCATACGTCGCTTCAGGCGGGTTCGATTCCCGCACCCGCCACGGGCCCTCGTGGCGCAGCGGAGAGCGCGCCTGTTTCCGGAACAGCGGGCCGCTGGTTCGATTCCAGCCGGGGGCGCTGGTACATCTGAGGTGAGCAGCCGGGAGGACACATGCGGATTTCGGTGGCCGCCGACAGCAAGGACGGCGTGGCCGAGCGGGTCGTGGCGGAGCTGCGCAGGCGCGGGCACGAGGTGGTCGCCCACGGCGCGCTCGGCGACGGCGAACGCGCCGACTGGGCGTGGGCCTGCGAACTCGCCGCGAGAGACGTCAGCGAAGGGCGTGCCGACCAGGCGGTCGTCTGCTGCTGGACGGGCACGGGCGCGTCCATCGCGGCGAACAAGGTGCCCGGCGTGCGGGCCGCGCTCTGCGTCGACGCCTACACCGCCGACGGCGCCCGCACGTGGAACGACGCCAACGTGCTCGCGCTCAGCCTCCGGCTGACGTCCGACGTGGTGCTCGGTGAGATCCTCGACGCCTGGTTCGAGGGGCGGCCCAGCACCGACGCCGCCGATATGGCGAACGTCTCCCATCTCGACGAGATCTGACTACGCTCGGGCCGCATGTCCATTTTGCGGTGCACGCATTGCGGAGAAGAGTCGCTGGAGCCCGGGTTCATCATGGACTCCGGCCAGAGCTCCCAGGGGTACGTCAGATGGGTGGAGGGCGCGCTCGAACGCGGACTGTTCGGCGGAGCCAAGCTCTTCGGCCGGCCCAAGTGGCAGGTCGAGGCCTACCGCTGCCGTACGTGCCACCATCTCGAACTCTTCGCCCGCAATCCCAGCTGACCCCGTTCACCCGGCCCGGCCGTCAATGTGGATGAGCCCGCGTCGCCCGCCGGCGGTCCGGAACCGTCACAGCGGCGACACGGAAATCGTCGGCCCGGCCGTTTAGGGTGCTGGGCATGACCGACGTGCTGCTCCGTGGCGGGCTCCCCTGGGGGCTCGGCGCACCCGCCGACGTCCTCGTCCGCGGCGGCCGGATCGCCCGGGTCGGCCAGGGCATCGACGCGCCCGCCGCCCGGGTCGTCGACGTCACGGGCCAGCTGGTGCTACCCGGCCTCGTCGAGTCCCACTGCCACCTCGACAAGACGCTCTATGGCGGGCCGTGGGTGCCCCACTCCGCCGGCGACACGCTCGCCGGCCGCATCGGCAACGACCTCGCCCGCCGGGCCGAGCTGGGCGTGCCGAGCGTCGAGCGGATCGGCGCGCTGCTGGAGCGCATGAGCGCGGCCGGCACCACCCATGTGCGCACCCACACCGACATCGATCCCGAGGTCGGCCTGCGCGGCGTGGAGGCTGTGCGCGAGGCCGCCGCGCGCTCCCCTCTCGACGTGCGCCAGGTCGCCTTCCCGCAACACGGCGTGCTGACCAGCCCGGGCACCGCCGAGCTGCTCGAAGAGGCGCTGAAGGGCGGCGTCGAGGCGGTCGGCGGGCTCGACCCCGCGGGCATCGACCGCGACCCGGTGCGCCACCTCGACCTGATCTTCGGCCTGGCCGGGCGCTACGGCACGCATCTCGACATCCACCTGCACGACGGCGGTTCGCTGGGCGGCTGGGAGCTCGAGCTCATCACCGAGCGCACCAGGGTGCTCGGGTTGGGCGGCCGGGTCACGGTCAGCCACGCCTACGCGCTCGGCCAGCTCGATGCGGCCTATGTCGACCGGCTGGCGCAGGGCTTCGCCGATGCGGGCGTGGCGCTGGCGACCGGGGCCGTCTACAACTACCCCGTGCCGCCGATCAAGAAGTTGCGGGCCGCGGGCGTCACGATCGCGTGCGGGCACGACGGCATCCGCGACCTGTGGGGCCCCTACGGCAGCGGCGACATGCTGGAGCGGGCGATGCACCTCGCCTACCGCAGCACGTTCCGTGCGGACGAGGACATCGAGCTGGCGCTGGAGGCCGCCACCTACGGCGGCGCCCGCGCGCTGGGGCTGACGGGCTACGGCCTGGCCGAGGGTGACCGGGCCGACCTGGTGGTCGTGCCCTCGGGAGGCCCGGCGGAGGCCGTGGTCGTTCACC
The DNA here is from genome assembly GCF_039880665.1 of Nonomuraea sp. B5E05. Classification (NCBI taxonomy): domain Bacteria; kingdom Bacillati; phylum Actinomycetota; class Actinomycetes; order Streptosporangiales; family Streptosporangiaceae; genus Nonomuraea; species Nonomuraea sp. B5E05. Next base: position 10,192 of record NZ_JBDPMJ010000047.1, on the reverse strand, counting down.
CTGGGCGCACTCTGGTCATGAAAGACGGCGTAGTCCTGCACAATTGACCGGCGGGACCATCGAAAGGCAGGCAAGTGCTCTCTATTCACCAGCGGATCGCGGCAGAGCTCGGCGTACGCGACGGGCAGGTGCAGGCGGCCGTCGATCTGCTCGACGGCGGCGCGACCGTGCCGTTCATCGCGCGATACCGCAAAGAGGCCACCGGCGCCCTCGACGACGCGCAGTTGCGCACGCTCGAGGAGCGGCTGCGCTACCTGCGCGAGCTGGAGGAGCGCAGGGCGGCCATCCTGGAGTCGATCGAGTCGCAGGGCAAGCTCGACGACGAGCTGCGCGAGCAGATCATGGCGGCGGAGACCAAGGCCAGGCTCGAAGACATCTACCTGCCTTACAAGCCCAAGCGGCGCACCAAGGCGCAGATCGCCCGGGAGCTGGGGCTCGAGCCGCTGGCCGACCAGCTGCTCGCCGATCCCTCGTGTGACCCGGCGGCCACCGCTGAGGGCTTCGTCACCGAGGGGGTGGCCGACACGGCCGCGGCCCTCGAAGGCGCGAGGGCGATCCTGATCGAGCGCTTCGCCGAAGACGCCGACCTCATCGGCGCCCTGCGCGAGCAGCTGTGGAACCGCGGCCGGCTGGTGTCCAAGGTGCGCGAGGGCAAGGAGGAGGCGGGGGCCAAGTTCTCCGACTACTTCGACTTCGGCGAGCCGTTCACGAAGCTGCCCTCCCACCGCATCCTGGCCATGTTCAGGGGCGAGAAGGAAGAGATCCTCTCCGTCACCCTCGAGCCCGACGACAGCCCCGACTACGAGATGCGCGTCGCCTCCCGGTTCGGCGTCTCCGACCAGGGCCGACCGGCTGACAAGTGGCTGACCGAGACCGTGCGCTGGGCCTGGCGCACGCGCATCCTGGTGCACCTGGGCATCGACCTGCGCATGCGGCTGTGGCAGGCCGCCGAGGACGAAGCGGTGCGGGTGTTCGCGGCCAACCTGCGCGACCTGCTGCTCGCCGCTCCGGCCGGCGCGCGGCCGACGATGGGGCTCGACCCCGGGCTGCGTACGGGCGTGAAGGTCGCCGTGGTCGACGCCACGGGCAAGGTCGTCGAAACGGCGACGATCTACCCCCACGAGCCCAAGCGGCAGTGGTCCGAGTCGCTCGCCGTGCTGGGCGCGCTGGCGCAGCGGCACGGCGTCGAGCTGATCGCCATCGGCAACGGCACCGCGTCGCGCGAGACCGACAAGCTGGCCGGCGAGCTGGTCCAGCACATGCCGTCGGTGACGAAGATCGTCGTCTCCGAGGCCGGAGCCTCTGTCTACTCCGCCTCGCCCTACGCCTCGCAGGAGTTGCCCGAGCTTGACGTGTCGCTGCGCGGGGCGGTCTCCATCGCCCGCAGGCTGCAAGATCCGCTGGCCGAGCTGGTCAAGATCGACCCCAAGTCGATCGGCGTCGGCCAATACCAGCACGACCTCGCCGAATCCAAGCTCTCCCGCTCGCTCGACGCGGTGGTCGAAGACTGTGTCAACGCCGTGGGGGTCGACGTCAACACCGCGTCGGCACCGCTGCTCACGCGCGTGTCCGGCATCGGCTCGACGCTGGCCGAGAGCATCGTCCGCCACCGCGACGCCAACGGCCCCTTCCGCGCGCGGTCGGCGCTGAAGAGCGTGCCCAGGCTCGGGCCCAAGGCGTTCGAGCAGTGCGCCGGCTTCCTGCGCATCCGCGGCGGCGACGACCCGCTCGACGTGTCCAGCGTGCACCCTGAGGCCTACCCCGTGGTGCGGCGCATCCTCGGAGCCGTCAAGAGCGACCTCAAAACGCTGATCGGCAACACCGCGGCACTGCGCTCGCTCAGGCCCGACGACTTCACCGACGACACGTTCGGCCTGCCCACGGTCACCGACATCCTGCGCGAGCTGGAGAAGCCGGGCCGTGACCCGAGGCCCGCGTTCAAGACGGCCACCTTCAAGGAGGGCGTCGAGAAGCTCTCCGACCTGACGCCGGGCATGATCCTGGAGGGCGTCGTCACCAACGTGGCCGCGTTCGGCGCCTTCGTGGACGTCGGAGTGCACCAGGACGGCCTCGTCCACGTGTCCGCCATGTCCCGCACCTACGTCAAAGACCCCCGCGACGTGGTCAAGCCCGGAGACATCGTGCGGGTCAAGGTCCTCGACGTCGACATCCCCCGCAAGCGCATCTCCCTGACGCTGCGCCTGGAAGACGAGATCACCACCGACTCCCCGGCCGACGGCTCCCGCCGCGGCCCAGCCCGCCAGGGCCCCCGCGGCGCCGACGACGGTCGCGACAGCAGCCGAGGCAACGGCGGCCGTGGCGACGGCCAGCGCGGACGCGGCCAGGGCGGCCGTGGCGACGGGCAGGGCACGCGCGGCGACGGCCAAGGCGGCAAGGGCGCTCGTGGTGACGACCGAGGCCAGGGCGGTCGCGACGACCGTCGCGGCGACGGTGGCAGAGGCAACGGACAGCGCGGCGACGGCCAGCGCGGGCGCGGCGGCCAGCGCCGCCCCGCACCCACGGGCGCCATGGCCGAGGCCCTGCGCAAGGCGGGCTTGGGCGGCGACAACTGACCTCCGCAGCACTTCACCCGGCCCCCGGCCGGGGACCCGATGACCCGACCGGACGGGCCGACCCGACCAGAGTCACCCGGCCGGACGGGTCACTCGGCCGGGCGAAGCAGCCTGACCAGACGGCGCGAACGGCTATCGCGTCGCTCTGCGCTGTCCGCCGCCCGACGTCGTCTGGCCACAGCTTCCCCGGTGGGGGTCAGCTGGATCCGGCGCGCCCGGCCATCGTGGCCGCGGGAGTAGTTCTTCTCGCGGAATTGCGCACGCCGTCGTTCGATCGTCCTGCCGCCGTTGGTGTAGTAGACGTACACCGAGGCGTTTCCGGCGCTGGAGACGCATGGGGGGCAGCGTCTCGGCGGCGGCTGCCTGGGCTGGGTTTGCCGTGGCGGCCAGGCTGATGGTGGTCACGGCGGCGACGCAGAATGCCGTCAGGCGGGTGGAGAGCTTGGGCACGTAGGTTCCCTTCAACGGCTGGCGGATCGGCAACAGCCTTCAAGGTGGCCGACCTCGGTGTTCGGTGGGGTGCCGGCTCCAGACTGCCCAAGCGCCCGTGCACATTGTTGAGCGACAGCCCTCGTTTCTTAGCTCTGCGTCCACCGTCGTTCCGCGGGCTCGCTGCGCGCAACGCTCATGCCTGAAGTGTGTGCGAGCGCTCCGGCTGCGGGGCTGAGGCTGTTCGCGACGGGGGCGGCAGGGGCGGTACGGTCGGATGGTGAGCACAGAGACGTTTTCCACGGCTGTCACCCAGGCGCGTGACCTGCTGAGGTGGCGTTCGCCGCTGCGGACCGAGCTCTGGGCGGCCAGGATCACGGCCGGGTTGGATCCGGCGCAGATCCGGCCGTTCCTGAGCGAGCTGGCGGTGGACGGCGGTCCGGAGGCGCGGCTCACGCTGGTCGCCATCGCGGCGGTCAACGCGGGCCGTCCGCTGTCTCCTCCCGGCGCCCCGGGTTTGCCGGACGTGGCCGCCCCGGCGGGTGACGCGACGGCGGAGGCGGGCGCCGAGGTCTACGCCGAGGCCGCCCGCGGGCTGGCCGGGACGCTTGCCGGGTGGGTGCGCCGGATGGGGCGGGTGACGTGCGAGGGCGCCTGGTACGGCAAGGCCGACCCCTACGGTGAGCAGGTGCTGGCCGTGCTCTCCTTCCGTTACGACAACGGTAAGGAGCCGCACCTCCTGGTCGTCGGCATCGACCAACCCCATGGCGGGCTGGCGGTCGACGCGCTGGTCGAGGAGGTGAAGTTCCTCGACGATCTGGGGCTGGCGGAAGCGGAGCCGGGGACGGTGGCCGGGCGGATCCTGGACGCGTTCGAGCTGGGTGACCGGATCATGGGGGTGCAGGTCGCGGACACGCTGGCGAGCGTGCGGCCGCTGGCGATCACCCGGGCCCAGGGCGTCCCGGGGCTGGTGCGTGGCGCGTCCGACGACACCTTGGCCCGGTTCCGGGACCTGCCGGAGATGCAGGGGGCGCGGGAGGCGTTCGAGAAGCTGGCCGAGTTCGTCGGGGACCGGCCGCTGTGGTGGAGCCCGCAACGGGTCTCGGCGTTCCTGACGTCGTGGTTGCCCCGGGAGGCGATCCTTTCGGAGGCGGCCATCGCGGCGATGCCGGAGGTGGTCAGGGCGTGGAGTCGTTTCAGCGGCGACCATCCCGCGGTGCTGCGCCGGATCGACGAGGACGCGCCGCGCCTGCCCGCGCTCATGGCCGACGACTCCCTGGCCGGACTGGGCAAACGCATCGCCCAGAGCCGCCTCGAGCCCTGATCAAACCTGGGCGACCACACATTTCCCCATAGCCGTCCAGCAACCCCGATCAGCTCCCCGGCCCACACACGTCTCGCCGAGAACCCGTCCCTGTGCGGACGCGCCGATGTAACGCCTGCCCGTAGCCGGTCGCGCCCACGCGTTTCTCGCAGCGCGGTCCAGGACTACAACGGCCTGGGGTTTTTCCTCGTCGTCGGCGCGGTGCTCGGCGCTCGCCTCGTCTTCCGCGAGCGGGTCTACAGCCGGCTGGTGTCCCGGATCATCTACCCTGTCACCGGGGCATTCGTGGGGACGGTCGTGCTCGCGTCCCTCTACAACATGTTCCTGCGCCCGATGGAGCCGGGGCCGGAGTGGGTGGTGCCCGACGTCGTGGTCACGCTGATCGCGGGCGCTCCCCTGCTGTACGCCGCGGTGCGCGTGTTCCGCTCCGGTGAGTGATCGGTGAGCCACCCTCGGCACGAGCTGGACGAGATCATCCACGCGCCCGTACGGCTGTCCATCACGGCCATGCTCGCGGCGGCGGACACGGTCGAGTTCAGCTACCTGAGGGACACGATCGAGGTCAGCGACTCGCTGCTGTCCAAGCACATCCAGACGCTGGAGAAGGCGGGTTATGTGCGGGTGACGAAAGGCTTCGTCGGCAAGCGTCCTCGAACCTGGCTGTCGCTGACCGACGCCGGGCGTGACGCCTTCCAGAGCTACATGGCCACCCTTCGGCAGATCACGGAGGGCACCTCTCGCGCACGAGCACAAGAAACCGACTGATCATCTCGAAAGGCGGCTTGATAGATGAAAGCTCTTTTCGCCATGCTCCTGCCCTCGCTGCTGGTCTCCCCGACGAGCGCTGCCCCGGCCGACCTGAAGGACGCTGAGGCCGTACTCTCCTACATCCGCGCTCACCCCGACGACGTCGCGCTGGTGACGCAGGGCATCAGCCACAATGCCGATCGCCTCACCCCCGTAGCGTCGACCATCAAGATCATCCACCTCGCCGCCTTCACCGCCGCCGTCCACAAGGGAAAGATCGAGCCGGACGAACGTGTTTCCGTGGCCCTGTGGAACTCCTACCACCTGCCTGGCACCGATGGCGGCGCCCACGAAGCGGCTCTTCAACGGCTCAAGCCCGGTACGAGCGTCACGCTCGACCAACTCGTCTCCGCCATGATCGAGGAAAGCGACAACGCCGCCGCCGACCTGTTGCGCGAGCGCCTCGGCCCCGGCGCGCTGCGCAAGATCGCGCGAACGCGCGTCGGCACCATCAACGGCGAGATGCTCCGCGCCTTCGGCGGCTGCATGTTCGCCGCCGACGTCTGCCTGAAGAACTACGTCAAGGCCGGAAAGCCGGTGCGGCTCACGCTTCCCGGCTTCGCCCAGCAGGCCTCCTGGAGCGAAACCGTGACCCGCGTCGATCCTGGCGTTCTGCGCAGAGTGCTGGCCGGCCTCAGGACGGACAAGACGGCGAGCAGGCATCTGGAATGGCCGATGCGCCAGCCCGGCACCGATCCCGACACGCTCCTCATCGGCACCAAGGGCGGCTCCCTGCCCGGCGTCATCAGCGAGGCCATGTACATCGTCCGGCCGGATCAGAGGCCGCGCGAGACCGTCCTCGCACTGCGGCGGCTGCCCGAGACGACCTGGCTCTCCGGAATGCGCAGCTATGCTCACCAGCAGTTCCTGGTTCGAATGGCGACGGATCCCGACTTCTTCGCGAAAGTTCGCACCGCATTGAGGTGAACTCCATCGGTCTTCGGCGCGCCGGGCGGTATACGGGATGTCCACCCCGTTGTGCACCGGAGCTCAGAAGGCGTAGCGGATGCGGCAGTAGGGAAGCCTGGCGGTGATCAGGTCGGTGAGGGCGGCCACGTAGCGGCCCTTGAGGCCGGTGCGGTAGCGGACGTTCCAGCCGCCCGTCTGCGACCGTTTGGCCTGCTGCACGTCCGGCCGCCACAGCACCTCCTCCGCCTGGGGATGCCAGCCCAGGTTGACCTCGTGGAGGCGTTCGTTGTGGGTGAGGAACACGATCTCGGCGGCGAGCTGCCGGCGTGCCTCGGCGTTGAGGGCGTCGTCGAGTTGCTCCAGCAGTTCGGCCCAGCTCTCCAGCCAGCCGTCGCGGACCACGACCGGGCTGAGGTTGACGTGCACTTCGTACCCGGCGGCGACGAAGTCGTTGATCGCCGCGATCCTGTCGGTAAGGGGTGAGGTGCGGATGTCGAGGAGCTTGGAGTCGGCGGCGGGCATGAGGCTGAAGCGGATCCTGGTGCTCGACCGAGGGTCCCAGTCGAGCAGGTCGCGGTTGACGTACTTGGTGGCGAAGCTGGCCTTGGCGCCGGGGAGGTCGCGGAACGTCTCCACCAGGTCGCGGACGTTCCGGGAGATCGTGGCGTCGACGGAGCAGTCGGAGTTCTCGCCGATGTCGTAGACCCAGTCGTGGGGGTCGACCTGGTTGGGCTCGGACTTGACGCCCTGCCGGGCGGCGTGACGCCGGAGGTAGGCGATGATCTTGTCGATGTTGGCGAAGACGGTGATCGGGTTGCTGTATCCCTTGCGACGCGGCACGTAGCAGTAGGCGCAGGCCATCGCGCAGCCGTTGGCCGTGGAAGGGGCGATGAAGTCGGCGGAGCGGCCGTTGGGGCGGGCCGTCAGCGACTTCTTCACCCCGAGCACCAGCGCCTCGGTCTTGATGCGCACCCATCGGGCGATGTTGCGCTCGTCGCCGTAGAGCTCGGGGATGCGGTGGTGGCCGGCGATCTCGATGTGTTCGGCGTCGGGGTAGCGGGCGAGGATCTCCTGGCCCCGGCGCAGCTCGGCGGCCGCAGGTTCGAGGTAGATGCGCCGGATGTCCAGCAGGTGGTCACGTGTGGTGATGCTCATGTCACTCCTGCTGCCAGGCTACCCGGGCTGGTCCACCGGGCAGGCATACGCGGTTCTGGAGGCGAGCTGCCAGGTCCGTACGGCGGCCCCGCACCGGCGGCAACGTTCACGCTTGTAGACCCAGCGCTCGTCCGGGGCGTCCGGGTCGCTGACGACCTGCCCGGCGTCCCTGCCGAGCGGCATGTACGCGGTCGCCGCCTCCCACAGGCGGGCGGCGGCGTCAGGGCCGATGCCGCGCGCCCCCGGGTGCAGGCCCGTCAGGAACAGCAGTTCCGCCCGCCACGCGTTGCCGATGCCCGCCCACACGCCCTGGTCGAGCACGGCGGCGCCGACGGGGCCGCGGAAGGCGATGAGCCGTTCGACCGCTTCGGAGGGCGAGGCGTCCCCGCGGAGCGGGTCGGGGCCGAGCGAGGCGCGCAGGGCGGCGAGGGCCTGCGGGCCGAGCGGCTCGCACTGGATGGGGGCGATGAGGTCGTACGCCACCTCGTCCGTGGCCAGCCGGAGCCGGGTGCCGCGTTTCGGGACGGCCGAGGGGTCGGCGTGGCGCAGGAAGAGGCCGCGCATCCCGAGGTGCACGTGGATGGCGGGGGCGCCGTCGACGTGGTAGAGGAGGTGCTTGCCCAGGGCCTCCACCTCCGTGACGGCCCGCCCGTCGTAGGGGCGGGCGTCGAAGCGGCCCTGGGGGCTCGTGGCGCGCACCACGCGGCCGGACAGCGCCGCGTGCTGCTCGTCGGCGTGGCGATGGATGAGGTGGCCTTCGGGCATACCTGCGATCTACCCGCTGAGCTGGGCCGAAGCGCTGGACAGCAGCATGTCGAGCGCCGTCGGGTAGGCGCTGTCGTTCATGCGGGCGACCAGGAGCGGCGCGGTGGCGGCGATGTTGGGGTGGGTGCTGGCGGGCAGCCGGGCGTACGTGTCGCGCCACACCTCCTCGTCGGCCTCCCGCGCCACCTCGGGGAGGGCCAGGGTGGCGGCGTCGAGGATGGCGAAGGCCAGGCTCTGGTCGATGAACGCGTGGTAGATCCGGACGGCGTCGTCGTCGGGGAAGCCGGCGCCACGCAGGATGCCGAGGATCGTCTCGTCGCCCGCCACCTCGTTCGGCCGGCCGGTGACGCGGCTGGCGGTCAGCAGGGCGGCCTGCGGGTGGGCGAGGTAGGCGTGGTGGATGCGCAGGCCGAGGTCGCGCAGGTCGGCCCGCCAGTCGCCGGTGGCCGCCCAGCCGGCCATGGCGTGGCCGTACAGCTCGTCCGCGATCGCGAGGACGAGGTCGTCCATGCCGCGGAAGTAGCGGTAGACGGCGCTGGCGTCGGCCCCGAGCGCGAGGCCGAGCCGGCGGGCGGTGAGTCCCGCCGCGCCGTGCTCGCGCAACATGCGCAGCGCGGTCTCGACGATGAGCCGGTGGGTCAGGACCTGCCCCTGTTTGGTGGGGCGCCGCCGCCTGCGCGACGCCTCGCCGACCACCCGTTCGGCCATGGCCTGCCCCTTATGTCAACACCATTGACGTTGTTGAGCCTACCGGCATTGGATAGACGACACATCCCTCCAATCCACCCAAAAGGGGTTTTTCGTCATGCGCATCCTTCTCGTGGGATCCGGCGGCGTGGGCACCGCCATCACCAGCATCGCGGCGCGCCGCCCGTTCTTCGAGCACATGGTCGTCGCCGACTACGACCTCTCCCGCGCCGAGGCGGCCATCGCCGCGCTGGACGGGCGGGCGGCCAGGTTCACCCCGGCCAGGATCGACGCCGGCGACACCGCCGCCGTGACCGCGCTGCTCGCGGCGCACCGCTGCGACGTCCTGCTGAACGCCACCGACCCCCGTTTCGTGCTGCCGCTGTTCGAGGCGGCGCTCGCGGCCGGAGCCGACTATCTCGACATGGCGATGTCGATGTCGCGGCCGCACCCCGACCGGCCGTACGAGGAGGTGGGGGTGAAGCTGGGCGACGAGCAGTTCGCCCGCGCGGACGCGTGGTCCGCGTCCGGGCGGCTCGCCCTGGTCGGCATGGGCGTGGAGCCGGGCCTCGCCGACGTCTTCGCCAGGTACGCCGCCGACGAGCTCTTCGACGAGATCGAGGAGATCGGCGTCAGGGACGGCGGCGACCTGACCGTCGAGGGTTACGCGTTCGCGCCGTCGTTCTCCATCTGGACCACCATCGAGGAATGCCTCAACCCGCCGGTCGTCTACGAGAAGGGCCGCGGCTGGCACACCACGGAGCCGTTCAGCGAGCCGGAGATCTTCGACTTTCCCGAGGGCATCGGCCCGGTCGAGTGCGTGAACGTCGAGCACGAGGAGGTCGTGCTGGTCCCCCGCTGGGTGGACGCCGGCCGGGTCACCTTCAAGTACGGCCTCGGCCAGGACTTCATCGACAAGCTCAAGACGCTGCACACCCTCGGCCTGACCGGCACCGAGCCGGTCGAGATCAGGTCCGGCCAGGGCACCGCCCTGGTGGCCCCGCGCGACGTGGTCGCCGCCGTGCTGCCCGATCCGGCGGGGCTCGGCGACCGCATGCGCGGCAGGACCTGCGCCGGGACCTGGGTGAAGGGCGTCAAGGACGGGCGGCCGCGCGAGGTGTACCTGTACCACGTGGTGGACAACGCCTGGTCGATGCACGAGTACGGCTGCCAGGCCGTGGTCTGGCAGACCGCCGTCAATCCCGTCGTCGCCCTCGAACTGCTGGCCGGCGGGGTGTGGAAGGGCACGGGCGTGCTGGGGCCGGAGGCGTTCGAGCCACGTCCGTTCCTGGACCTGCTGGTGGCGTACGGCTCACCGTGGGGCCTGCGCGAGCAGTGAGGGGGCCGGAGGAAACCACCGCAAGCGGGCACAGGATCATTGAGGTGCGACAACCCGTACACCGGAGGTTGACCCCTTGAGCATCGCCGACGATCCCGACCGCGCACCCGCCCGCTCCCACCTCTACGCCATGGGCCTGTCGGACGAGGACATGCGCCGCCCCGTGGTGGGCATCGCCTCCACCTGGACCGGCACCATGCCGTG
>NZ_JBDPMJ010000046.1:0-46384 GCF_039880665.1 Nonomuraea sp. B5E05 | reverse complement strand
GTTTCCTGGCATGCTCTGGTCCCCTTCACCTTTCGGCTCCAGGTAAGCCATCGGACCCAGCAGACCTCCCTTCGAGTCTGTCCCGCCTTGGCGGGGATGCGTCAGAGCGCCTCGTGGCGCACTGGTTGCCCTTGACGATGAACAGGTAGTGGCCGCCGGCGGCGACGATGTGCCGGGCGTGGTCGTGCTGGGTGTGCAGGGCATCGGCGGTGACCACCACGCTGGTCAGGTCGAGGTGGGACAGCAGGGGTGTGAAGGCGGGGATCTCGTTGCTCTTGGCCTCGACCTGCCGTTGGGCTATGACGATCTGGGTGTTGTGGCAGGTGGCGGCCAGCAGGTGGGTCACGCCTTGGCTGGTGCGGCTGCCGCGCAGGGTCTTGCCGTCCACGGCCAGGCCGGACAGGGGGATCCGGTCTGCGGGCCGGTTGCCTGGGGTGGCGGGGTGGGGCGCAGGTGGCAAGCGCGGTCAGATAGGTGCAGGTAGCGGTGTCGAAGGCGTCGCCGTCCAGGCGGGCGAACAGTCGTCCCAGGGTGCTGGCGGCCAGGCGCACTCTGCCGGGCAGGCCGGCACGGGCGCGCAGGTCAGGGTCGTACCCGGCGATGAACCGGGCGATCTTCGTCAGGGAGGTCGCGCCGCTGACTACGGCGAGCAGGGATACCGCGAGCAAGGGGCCGAGCCGGTAGCGGCGTCCCCGGCGGCTGCGCGGGTCCGGGATGGTGTCCAGGAGTTCGGCGAGCGTGGGCAGATCGAGCGGCTCGGCGGGCAGGTCGGCGACGGTGACGTGCTCCAAGTGGCGCGAGAACACGTCGATCGGGGATGATGGCACGCGAACGCGGCCCCTGTTCTTGATCGACTGGCTAGACACCGACGATCATCAGTGGTCGCGTTTGTCATGTGCACCCCGGGGTGCCCTCAACGCCTGAGCCAGCGAACGTCCATCAGCCGAGAACGCAACGGCCTTGCTCTCCTGGGTCCGGAGAGGAGCCACGGGAGCCAACTTGGGAGCCACCGTCTTGCGGTTCCCTCGGACTTCCCGTGCCCTCCCCAGAGGGTTTTGTATGGTGAGAGGCACCCGATCGACTCAGATCGACTTGATCAGGCTTGCCTGTCTTCCTTCGGGACGAAGAGGTCGTGGGTTCAAATCCCGCCACCCCGACAGTGTGATGTCTCAGGACATCGGAAACCCTCGAACCTACGGGTTCGGGGGTTTCGTCGTGTTGGGGTTTGCCTGGGGTTGGTAGTCGCGGGCGGGGTCGATGGTCAGCTCGCGCAGGAGTTCTCCGGTGACGGCGTTGGCGATGCGGACGTGCAGGTCGTCGATCAGCAGGATGACGTGGGTTCGGGCGTGGGTTCGGCCGATGCCGATGTGGTGGAGGCGGCCGTTGACGCGCAGGGTGACCACGCCGGAGGGGTCGATGCGGTCGTGGCGGACGCGGGCGTGTGTGTCGGCGTCGCGGCTGCCGTCGGGCAGGGCCTTGGGCGAGGCTGTGTAGGCCGCTGCCGGGGTGGCGCGGCGCGGGAGGGACCGGTGCGGGCGGCGGTGGTTGTAGGCATCGGCGAAACGGTCGAGAAGCGTCTGCAGGCCGGCCAGTGTGGCCGGCTGGTCGGGCTGGGCGCGCAGCCAGTTCTTCATGGTCTGCTGGAAGCGTTCGACCTTGCCGCAGGTGGTGGGGTGGTTGGGGCGGCTGTTCTTCTGGCGGACGTGCAGGCGGCGCAGGTCGTGTTCGAAGGCGTTGCGGCCGCCGCGCCCGCCGGCCAGCCGGGTGGTGAACACCATGCCGTTGTCGGTCAGCGTGGAGGCCGGCACGCCGTGCGCGACGACCGCGGCGCGGAAGGTGTCGCGCACGATCGGGCCGGTGACGCGGGCGTGCGCGGTCACCGACAGGGCGTAGCGGGAGTGGTCGTCCAGCCAGGACAGGATCTCGGTGTCGGTGCCGTCGGCGAGGCGGTAGTGGGTGAAGTCGGCCTGCCAGGTCTCGTTCGGCTGTTCTGCCTGGAAGCGGATGTAGGACGAGCGGGGCCGCTTCTTCGGCTCGGGTACCACCAGGCCGCGACGGGTGAGGTATCGGCTGATCGTGGCCCGGGACACCGTCCGCTGATGGTGCTGGCGCAGGTGCCAGGCGATGGTGTCCGGGCCGGCATCCAGGCCTTGCTCGGCGAGCTGTTTGCGGAGCCGGACGATCAACTCGACGGTGTCGGCGTCGATCGCGTTCGGCGAGCTCTTCGGCCGCCGGGAGCGGGGCTCGAACGCCGCCTCGCCCTCGGCCCGGTAGCGCGCGACGAGCTTGGACACCCAGCCCTTGGACACTCCGTAAGCGCGGGCGACCTCTGCCTGGGACCGGCCCTCGACGACAACAGCGGTGATGACAACTCTGGCCTTGGACACACCGCACACGCTGTTGATCGCGGCGGTTGCCTATGTCCTGAGACACACCCTGTTGAAGTTTCCTATGTCCTGCGACATGGGTTTCTTATGTCCTGAACCAGCACACCGCCACCCCGACAGTGGTACCGCAGGTCAAAGGCCTGGTTCTCAAGATCGAGAACCAGGCCTTTGATCGTTGACCGTCATTTGACCGTCCGTATGAACGCCGCCCATGGGCAGTGACAGGTTCAAACGGGTTTCCCTGGGCACCATGTGTCACGCCCATCCACAACAAGGCGCGCCTCTCATGCCGACCGCGTGACACCCCGCTTACTCGACCACTTTCCATGACGAGCTCGTCTTAGCCGCTGGCTGCACGGAGCCGCACACTTGGTTGGTCACGAGCCTCACCCGAGGGCCTGCGCGGCCATGGCGAACACCCAATCTGGGCGGTCGGCCCGTGCAGGGCCATAGGCCATGACCTCGGAGTCGTACGTGTGTGTCAGGCCGTGTTGCTCCACCCAGGAAATGAGCCCGGCGTGCCGCTCGTCGATGTCCACCCGGATGGTCCCGGGCACGTCGGCCGCGAGATCGGCGATCAGCGTTCTGGCAGCCGCGATGTCGTCGGCGATGACGGGACCGATCGTTGTCCGGTCCAGACTCTTCCAGGCGCCGCCGTATCCGGCGATGCCGGATGGGCCCTGTACAACACGCAGGCTGGAACAGAAGGAGGGAAGCGCGGACACCAGAGAGGTACGAGGTGCGCCGAACGCCACCTGGTCCAGGGCCGCTATGGCGGGTAGGTCAGCGGGAGTCGCCAGGCGAGAGGCGGCCTCGCCGACGTTCGCCATCGTGCGGGCGGGGATGCCCGTGAACGTGCTGACGGTGCCGACGCCGCGAAACCCCAACCGCGCATAGAGGTGGCGACCGTACGGCGTGGCGGTCAGGCGGGCGGCGTCTGTGCCCGAGTGTCGCAGCGCGTGCCGCATCATCCGGCCGCCGATACCGCGGCGCTGGTGCCGCTTGGCGACGAGAACCATGCTGATGAACGTCAGTTGTGTCCCGTAGGGGGTGGATATCACCGTACCGGCAAGTCGACCGGCCGGATCTCTCTCACTCGCATCCGGGTCATCGATGCCATACACATCGCCGATTTCGAGCAACAGCCGCCACTTGTGCTCTTCGGCTGGCCAGTCACGGTCTTGTGCCAGTTTCAGGCATTGGGAAAGGTCGTCGATGGTGAGCCGCCGGATATCGCCCACGATTCCTGCGGACTCCGGTTGCGACGTGGTAGCAGCTTGGGCAACAACGAATCCCGTGTTGCCAGTGGGCTGAGGCTGGCTCATATGCACTCCCCTGGGCGTGACATTGGCGATCAGCGGCCGAGGGTAGCCCACACTGCTGCTTTCGCGCTTACTTGGCCTGCCCCCTTGGACATCCCAGAGTTCGCGTGAGCTGAAGGGGCTTCAGGATGAACCCGAGGGTCTTCACGTTCATGGCTTGCCATTCGAACCGTGGTTACCCGTTCGTGACATCGGCCACCCATGTCACATCTTCGGTTGCTCGGCTCTCTCATGAGAGAGACCAGGAACACGCGGGAGAAGCGTGCCGAGGTCATGATCGTGGATGCCGGCCTGGCAGAGCTCACCGTGGCCATCGCTTGCGTGGATGCTGGGGCCGAGGTGACGTCGCACCAGGCGCACGGAACGCTCGGCGGCGGGGCTGTGCGACCGCTCGGCCGTACATCGCCCAGGATGCGCACCAGCGTGCTGTCGAGCATCCCCTGGCCTTCTTCATCGACCTACCCAAGTAACAAAGGAGATCTTTCCATGAAACTCGCTTCGCAGAACGCCATCACCTCACTGGATCCCGACTTCGGCGACATGGCCGTCAAGCGTGGCCGGTTTGCTTGGGGCCTGCAGCAACTCACGATGCGCGAGAAGGCGTTCGTGTTCATCGCCGCTGACCTGTGCTGCCACAACCTGCAGTTCCCGCTGCAGACGCACGTCACGATGGCCCTGTCGAACGGTGTCGCGCTGGAAGACATGCGCGAGGCGGTACGCCACCTCGCTCCCTATGTGGGATATCCGACTGCGGCCGAGGCCCTGATGCGACTGGTCGAGATCGAAAAGTCCATCGAGACCATCAGCCCGCCGACCGGCACGGCGGTGGAGACGAACGTAGAGCTTCCCCCGCAGGTCCTCACCGAGGCGAAGGCGCTGGACGAAGAATTCGCCGCGTTCCTCGAAGAACAGTTCGGCGAGCGCTGGGGCCGGGCCAACCTGACCGTGGCCGAACGAGCCCTGTGCACTATCGCGACCGACGTGCTGAACGGCACTCTCGGCCACTCGTTCCAGATGCATGCCGGCCTGGCGCTCGACCACGGCGCGACCGAGGACCAGCTACGCGCGGTCCTGCTCCTGATCGCCGAGTTCGGCATCGCCAGAGCCGGGCGCGGCTTCGAAGCGCTGCGTGACTTCCTCGCGACTCGACACTGACGTCGCAGAGAGGGCCCCCGGGGGCACCGCGCATGCGGCCTTGCGGGCTGCATGCGCGGTGTGGGGCTCGGCAGGTTGAGGCGGGCCTCACGACGGAGTGCTCTCTGACAGCAGCTCCGTCGTGCACTCGACAGATCGCTATTTCGGCAACTTACTCACGGAATGGTTAGAGGTACGGAAAGTGCGTCGGTTCGGCTGGACGATCAGCAGCTTCATGGCAGGATGCCTGCTCACAGGGTGCTCCGCCCTGCCGGGCATGGACGGAAAGGCGAGCCCCACGGCGAGCATTCCAGGCACACTCCACGCGAGCAGTGCCCCGACACCGGCCCGCGCCGTCTCGGACCAGGAGGCCGCCTCGATCCTCGCGGATTATGTCAAGCGCAACAATGTTGCCAACAAGGCTCGCAGCGACACACTCCTGGCGAGCTACGAAGGCGGCTCCAGCTTGACCATCGACAAGGCCGACTACGCCTCCAGCCGCATCCTGTACAAGACCATCAGGTACCGGCCGTTCGGCTACGTGCGACCGGTCTTCCGCGCGTCGGCAGCGGGGCAGCGGCCCTTGCTCCTGGTCACTGCACAAATGCACTACAAGACGACGACCGAAAAGGAGCCGACATATCTGCTCTTCGTCCGGGAGGCGAACGGTTGGCGGCAAATGTACGCTCCCGATGTCTTCGGCGGCACCACCTCCAAGGAACTGCCCGCGATCGCCGTCGACGCCTCGGGCGTCGCCTCAGAAGTCGGCCCCACGGACAGAACCAGCTTGCTGATGTCACCCGCCGATTTCGCGAAGAAGTACGCCGCCCACCTGGCCGGCAAGGGCACTGCCGCCGCCAAGAGCCTCTTCGCCACCGACAGCATCACCACACAGGACGCGGTGACTCGCCAGAGGACGAAACACTTCGCACGCAGCACATCAACCGCCCGCCCAGCCACCCGCTACCCGTCATACACGATGCGCACCACCGACGGCGGAGCACTGACCTTCACCACGATCGAGCGCACCACGCGCTACGACGTGCGGCCGACCCAGGAACGCGGCTATGTCTCCCATAAGGACAGCGGATTCCTGCGCGGAAGGTACTACACGTACATGAAGGTCACCGAACTGTTCCAGGTGGCAGCCCACATCCCCCCGAAGAACGCCGAACCGGGCCAGGTCAAGGTACTCGCCGCCTATTCCGGCGTCATAGCGGGCAGCGGGCGCTGACCCACAGCCCATCGGCTCCTACACCAGGGTGGTGTGTCCCGGGCCAGCGGAGGCTGTACAGCGACGCCGGGCAGGATGACAGAGCAATTGACTGATCTCCTCCAGCGACGCGCCCAAGCCCCTCAACGGGCCATGGTCAGCATGACTCCCCCTGGTAGGTGGACGCCGACCGCTACAAACTCCAGGATCTGGACTCGTGGCTGACGTGATAGTAGACCCAGAGGTGCCGCTGGAGGACGCCCATGCTCTCAGAAAGAGCGGCGACGTTCTCATCAACATGCGCCGGGGCTGGACTCCCAGGCTGCGGCGGCCGTTCACCAGCGTCCACTACTGGATGCTCGCGGCGTTCGGCCCGGCGGCGTCCTTCGGCCTGCTGCTCAGCCTCGGGCTCCTGAGTCCCGGTCTCGGCCTGCTGCTCGCAATGCTCGGCACCCCTTGGTGATGGTGCTGATCGGCCGCAACGGCTTGCCCAAGGACGAGTCGGACGAGTACGCGGGCGAATGAGCGGCCTTCGCCCAACCGCGCTGGTATGAGGGCCACTACATGCTCATCGACGACCTCGACGAGCCCGCTGCCAAGCTCCTGACCCGAGCCCGGCACGCCATCGCCGCCGTCACCGGCTCTCGGGTCAACGCCGAGGGCCTGCTGGACGACGTGCGCCAACGCGGTGATGCTTCCCGCGCAGGAACGGGAGATCGCCCGCCTGCTGGCCAAGCTGTTCGGCGCTGCGCGCCGAGCACACGCGGACCGTCGCGCCGGGCCTCATCGCTGAGGTCGAGGCTGTGGCCGAACCCCTGAGCCGGGCGCTGGACAGCAGCGAGCAGCCGGTGCTGGCCCAGGTCGAGGCGCTGGAACGGTACGCGGCCAACGTCGCCGACGCCGAGCGCGCCTATGTGGCCCAGTAGTTGCGGGAACGGTACCGGCCTGGGTGACTCGCGAGCTCAACAACGTGCACTGCGGCTGATCCTTTGCGACCCGACCGGGTGCCAACAGGCGCGGCGTGGGTGGTATCCGGTTCTGCCCGTTCGGATCGTCTGAGCTGACCAGGCCGATAGTCTCATCCTCGGGAAAAGTTGACCGGGATCCTGCCCGCGATCCGCGCCGGCCCCCCTGACGTCGCCTGATCCAGTGGACCTGCCGTCCTTCGATCTCGCCGCCGTCCGAGGCGCGAACCGTGCCGGCCAGCCGGTCTTGTCACGGCGGGCGCGGGCCGCCCAGAGGCGGTAGCCCTGGTGCGACACTCCCAGCACCCGGACCAGCGGGAAGGCCTCATGGGCCAGTGGGCCAGCCGGAACTTCATCTCGGCAGATCCGTCCTCCGCACAAGGAAGCCATGGCCTAACCCAAGATCTCCTTCTCCTCGCGCAGGAGCGCCATGGCCTTTCAGTAAAGGTGTTCGGTGTCGGCGAGCAGTTTGCGGAGCATGCCGATCAGGTCGTCGGTGTACTGCCGGCCGAAAGCCTCGGCCACCCTTTCCTGAACCACCTCCCAGTGCGGACGTCCCTCGGCGAGCTTGTCCTTCCCTACGGGCGAGAGCTGCACGACTCTCTGACGGCGGTCGGGCCCGGGCTCGATCTGCAACAGCCCGGCGCGGGTCAGCAACTCCACTTCACGTGAACAGGTCGTACGCTCCATGGCCATCCGGCCCGCAAGCCGACTGACGGTGATCGGCCCCTCCGCGTCCACGCGAGACAGGATGGCGTAGCCGGTGGCGCGCAGGCCCACCTTGCCCAAAGCCTGGTTGTAGATACGGTCGATCCAGCGTGTGGTCATGCGCAGGTTGGTGCACACGCATTCTGTGGTCGCGGGTTCCATGAAAAGAGTGTATGTACACTCTTCGCGCCGGGTCAATCGAAACAGGTCTCGGTCGCGGCCCGTGCATCCGTTTCTGGTGCGTTGCGTTCCGCGGCGCACACCGGGCCGGTGACTCCGGCGACGTGATTGAGCGTCCACCAGCACAGGCTGGGTGAACCCCTCCACCGTCAGCTCCAGGCGCAGGCGCCCGGTCATTTGGCGATAGGCCTCGCCGCTCCAATAGCCGATGGGCTGCGCGGCGAGTTCTTTCTGGATTGTCCTCCTAGGCGTCAGTCCAGCGTGATCGTTCCGCGAGCGACGATGGCGGTGGAGCCGGCGACGGTGACACACGCCAGTCGGCCGCCCTCGGTCCTGGCGGTGGCCTCGATGATGCTGGGGCGTCCCATGCGCACTCCCTGTTCGATGGTGAGCAGGCACTCGCCGTCGGCGCATCGATCAGCAAAGCTCGCGACCAGGCCGGCACACGCGGAACCGGTGGCCGGGTCCTCCTCCACGCCGTTGGCCGGTACGAAGGCACGGGCGTACAGATGGCCGCCGGTTCTGAGCTCGCCGGCGAACACGTACAGGTGCGGTGACCAGCCATCGGCGAGATCGGCTGCCCAGCGGGCCTTGTCCAGCACAGCGCGGTCGACGGCTTCGGCGCTGGCCAGATGGACGTAGCAGAAGTTCAGTCCCGTGCCGGCGTACCAGCAGTCGAGGAGGTCCGCCTCGGGCAGGGACAGCGCCCCTGCTATCGCCGCGGCTGGGGGTTGATGGCCGGGAGCGTCGAGGGGCGTGTTCAGGGTCAACCGGCTGAACAGTCCGTCCGTGTACACGGTGATTGGCCCGATGCCTTCCTCGAAGACCAACTCTCCGGCGTCGGCCCACCCACCGGCGGTAAGCACTGATGCGGTGCCGATGGTGGGGTGGCCGGCGAAAGGCAGCTCACCGTTCGGGGTGAAGATGCGCAGGCGGCAGGTGTGACAAGCGTCTTGTGGCGGCAAGACGTACGCGGTCTCCGAGAAGCCGAACTCTCTGGCCAGGTCCCGCATCGCGGTCTCGGGCAGGCCGCGGGCGTCGGGGATGACGGCGAGTTGGTTGCCGCCGAACGGTCGTCGGGTGAAGACGTCGGCGATGGCGAACGCGTACTCCATGGCGTGCTCTTTCCGGAGTCAGATGGCGATGGCGTCGATCTCGACGCGGGCGCCGAGTGGCAGTGCCGCCACGCCGATGGCCGTACGGGCCGGGTACGGGTGGGTGAACACCTGGTCGTAGGCGGCGTTCATCGCGGCGAAGTCGTTCATGTCGGTCAGGTAGACGCCGACGCGCACCACGTCCGCGAGTGACTTGCCCGCCGCGGCCAGAACCGCCGCCAGATTGGCCAGCGCTTGCTCGGTCTGGACGCCGACGTCCGCGTCGAGCAGCTTTCCGGTCGCAGGATCCTGGGCGACCTGCCCGCTGATGAAGATGAGCCCGGCACTGCGCACGGCGGCGGAGAACGGGCCGGCCGGCCGCGCGATGGCCTCTGTGGTGATGACGTCGGGCATGAGTGGTCCTTTCGGGGTTCAGAGGACGCGGACCGTGTTGGTCAGCGTGCCGATGCCGGAGATCTCGACGCGGACGGTGTCGCCGTCGGCCAGGAATCGGGGAGGGTCGAAGCCCGCACCCACCCCGGCGGGCGTACCCGTTGCGATGATGTCGCCGGGATGGAGCGTCGTTCCCGCCGAGATGGTCGAGACGAGGGTCGGAATGTCGAAGAGCAGCTCTTCCGTACGGGCATGCTGGCGCGGCTCGTCGTTGACCCAGCAACGGATCTCCAGTGTCGTGGGGTCGATCTCGTCGGCGGTGACGATCCACGGCCCCATCGGGCAGGAGGTGTCCAGGGCCTTGCCGAGAAACCACTGGGTGTGCCGCGCCTGGAGGTCGCGCGCGGTGACGTCGTTGACGATCGTGTAGCCGAAGACGTGATCCAGCGCCCGCGCGGGGGTGATGCCGCGGCCCTTCATGCCGATGACGACTGCGAGTTCGGCCTCGTAGTCCAGGCATGACGTGATGTCTCGGGGAAGCAGGATCTGGGCGTCCGGGCCGATCACGGACTCCGGCGGCTTGGTGAAGACAACCGGCGCCTCCGGGAGGCTGCCCGCCCCCGTCCTGTTGAAGCCGCTACGGTCGAACTCTCCGGCGTGGTCGAGATAGTTCTTGCCGACGCACAGGACATTGCGCGGCGGCCGCGGAATCGGCGCCAGCAGCCGCACCTGGGACAACGGCAACGACTCCGCCTGAAACCGGCCGGCGCCGGTGATGACGTCCAGCATCGTCGTGGCCTGTCCGGCAGGTCTGACAGTGTCACCCTCGACCACGCCGACCCATACCCGGCCCTGGTGACGATAGGTGGCGAGCCTCATGTCGTCCGAGCCAGGTGCGGGGGAAGCCTGTCGGCGAACTGCGCCTCGCCATTGCCGAAGGAAAAGTTCTCCACCGGCACCTCCAGCAAGGTGATGAACACATCCTCGGGGCGTACCGCGAGCTCGGCGGAGAGCCGTCCGGCGATGGCCTGGTACAGGGTGGTCTTGGCCTCGCGATCGCGGCCGGTGGCGAGCGTGATCTGGATGAAGATGATCCCATCGGTGCGCTCGACGTCGAGGAACGACGGGTCGTAGACGAGTTCGCCCTCGCCGTGCTGGGTGATGACATGGAAACGGTCGCCGGCTGGGATGCCCAGCGCCTGAATCATCGCCTGCTGGACCTGCTCGCCCACCTGGCGGGCAAAGTCCCCCGGCTGTCTGTTCAACGAGATGCGTACGAACGGCATCGGTTCCTCCTTGGGTGATGAATACAATTGAGTGTATATACACCTATCTCGCACGAGCAACCGGGACCGACCGGCAGCACACCACAGTGACGCCGTCGACCAACCGAGATTTGATTGGCACACGCGGGGCGGCCCGCGAGCACTCCCTGACCTGCCAGATCGAGCAGACCCAGGCGGAGATCGACACCCTCACCGCACGTCTGGGCGAACTCAGCGAGCACGTCGAGCACCTGCGCATCAGCGCAAGACCCCCATCTCCCTCGCCGAAGATCCCGCCCCGGCCGAGCGGCCGCCGACTGTCCCCGATCACCCCGCCTACCAGCAGACTCTCGCCGCCTTCGACGAGACCGGCGGCTCCCTGCGCGCCCGTGACCTGGCCCTGGCCATGGACCTGCCCCTGAGCCAGAACAACATCCAGAACGTCGTGCAACGTTCGCACTACCCCTGCGAGAGAGGATCCTGCGTTTCGTGCCTTCCCTTCGCCTTCTCGGGGGTGTCGGTGCACCGTTCTTTGCGGCCCAGGGACAGAAATCGCTCCTCAAGGAGGAGCAACAGCGCGGCGGCCGTCATCAGGCCGCCGACCAGAAAGGTGCCGCGCACGCTGATGATGGGAAGCAGCAGGCCGCCCGCGAGGGCGCCCGCGGCCACGCCCAGGTTGTAGGCGGCGCCGTTCGCGGCGATGGCTGTTTCCGTGCGGCCCGGCGCGAAGTGCATGACCTGGCTCTGCGTGGCCATGAAGATAGGCCCCAGCGAGGCGCCGAGGAACACGATCGTGATCACTGCCAGGGTCTGCGACTCGCCCGCGGCCGACAGGCCGAGCAGCGCCACCGCCTGCGTCGTCACGGGGAGCGTGAGGGTCGCCCAGGGAAAGCGATCGAGGAGCCGCCCGTACACCGCGACGCCGACGATGCCGGTGATGCCGAGGACCAAGAGCAGGGTGCTGACGGAAGACTCGCTGAACCCAGCTTCGTCCACCAGGAACGTGGAGATGTAGGTGTACCCGGCGAAGACGCCGGTGACCGTGAGCCCGGTGACGGTCAGCACGACCGCGAACCGGCGGGTGTCCGGCGCCACGCCGCGCACGGCGTGGCCTACTTCTGGGCGGGACGTCGGCAGCACAGTGGCGATAACGATGAAGGAGGGGATGGCCAGCGCGCCGACCACCAGGAACGGAACCGGCCAGCTGGCCTGCTGGCCCAGCCAGGTGCCGCCGGGCACCCCGAGGACGAGAGCGAGCGAACCGCCCACGGACAGCGCTCCTATGACGCGCCCGCGGACGCGCGGGGGAAACAGGCCGACCGCGACGGGCCCCATCACCGCCCAGAACAACGCCTGGGCCACCGCAGTGACCAATCGGCTCGCCAGCAGCACCCCGTACGAGGATCCCAGAGCCGCCACGACGCTCGCGAGGAACAGCGTGGCCAGCAGGACGCAGAGGACTAACCGACGGGGGACCGCGCGGGTCACCGTGGCGATCGGCACCGAGACGAGGGCCACGGTCAGTCCATAGCCAGACACCAGCAGACCAACGGCCGACAACGACTGGCCCAGGTCCTCCGACATCAGCTTGAGAATGCCGATCGGCAAATTCTCGGTGGTATTGAAGGCGAACGCGCCCAGCATGAGCGCGCCCACCACGGCCACACCACGCCACTTCGTCGACTCCGTCGTCATATATCCTCCACGTTCACAGCGAGCCATTCCGATCTCAGTCTGAAGACTGAGGTGGACGGTGCGCGCTGCCTGAAGGCGGAGGATGGTGCAGTCGGTGCTGCACTGATAGGCGCTGAGCCAGTCACCGCGGACCTGGCCGGCGCGGACTTACAGGCAGTGAGCTGTCGTCTGTAACAGTTCGTCGCTCTGCGTAGGGCTCGATTGTCTCGGCATGCCGCGGCCCGGTGGTCGAACATGCGTAAAGCCCCTTATAGAAGTGGTCTTGACTAGAGATCAACTTCATAACCAGAGGCTTCAGGTGCCCACCAGTGTGACATACTCGGCGACCCTCGATGTACGCCGGGAGACCGTGCTGTTCCTGTCCGCCCAGCTGCACGCCGAGCGCCGCCGCCGGGGCACCCGGCGAGACCGCCGCGCGCTCGGCTGCTTCGCCCAGGCCGTCCTCATCCTGCGCTGGTTTTGCGACGGCACCCGCCTCCGGCAACTGGCGGCCGATCACGGCATCGGCGGCACGACCGTCTACCGCTACCTGCACGAGGGCATCGACGTCCTGGCCAGGCATGCCCCGGACCTGCACCCAAGCGCTGAACGCGGCCCAGGAGGCGGGCCTGACGCACGTCAACCTCGATGGCATCGTCATCGCCACCGACCGTGTCGCCACCCCCGGTCCCAACGGCTCTCGGCCGAGCAACGGCTCGGCGCTTATGGCCCGGACGGACAGGGCGGGTGCGCCAGGGCAGCCTATACCCGGGTCAGCAGAGAGGAGGAAGGCACAGACAGTCCTTTGCTGAGGCGTATCAACGAGGAATCATTCGACTCCTCCAGCAAAAATCCAGACGTCACCGCCGCTTTTCGCAAGTGGAGTGTCTGCATGCGCCGGGACGGCTTCTCCTACACCGATCCGCTCCAGGCGACGAACGATTCGCGATGGAGTTCCGACCAGCCGACGCCGGATGAGATATCTACCGCCGTCGCCGATGTGAAATGCAAGGAAGAAGTGCACCTGGTTCAGGTATGGGCTCGAACCGAGCGGTCATTTCAAACGGACGAACTGAAGAAACATGGCGACCGGTTCGAGAGGCTTCGTGCCCGGACATCGCGATGACAGAAAGACGTTCAGCTCATCATCCGGAACCACGGCAGCGCATAGGAGCCCGCCCATCTCCACGACGCTCACCATGTCACCGGGAGCCGGTGCAGCCCGTACACGTTCGCGTCGTGCTTGAACGGCAGCTCGTCGAACGGCACGGCCAGCCTCAGGCCGGGAACGCGGCGCAGCAGCGTGCTGTAGACGATCTCCAGCTCCAGCCGGGCCAGGTTCTGCCCCAGGCACTGATGGATGCCGTAGCCGAAGGCCAGATGGCCGCGTGCGGAGCGGTGAATGTCCAGGGTGTCGGGGTCCTCGAATACGCGGGGGTCGCGGTTGCCGGAGGCGGCTGCGGCGATGACGCCCTCATCCGCGCGGATGAGGGCGCCGTCCACCTCAAGATCGCGCGTCGCCACCCGGGACGTGGCGGGGTCGACGATGGTGAAGTAGCGCAGCAGTTCTTCCACCGCGCCCGGCATGAGCGACGGGTCCGCCCGCAGCTCGGCGAGCTGGTCCGGGTTCTCCAGCAGCGCGGTCGTGCCGAGCGAGATCATGTTCGCGGTGGTCTCGTGCCCGGCGATCAGCAGTGTGAGGGCCATCGCGGACATCGCGTCATGGTCGAACATGTCCGCTTCCTGATACTTCACGACCAGACGGCTCAACAGGTCCTCGCCCGGCTCGTGGAGCTTCTCACCGACCAGCGCGTACAGGAACCGGCGCACCTCGCCCATCGCCGCCGTACGCCGCTCGGCGCTGGTGCCCTTGTTGACGATCTCGGCGGTGCGGGTGTGGAAGAACCCCCGCTCGCTGTACGGAACCCCGAGCAGCTCGCAGATCACCATCGACGGGACCGGCAGGGCCACCGCCTGCACCAGGTCGGCGGGGCGCGGCCCGGCCAGCAGCTCGTCGATGCGCCCGTCCACGATCTCCTGCACCCGTGGGCGCATGCTCTGCACCCGCCTGACCGTGAACTCGGTGGTGACCATGCGGCGGTGCGTGTTGTGCTCCGGCGGGTCCACGGTCAGGATCGATCCCTTGAGGTTCTGCCCGAAGCCGGGCATGACCAGTGGAAACTCGGGATGCGTACGGTCGGAGCTGACGTGCGGGTCCGTCAGCACCGCGCGCACGTTCGCGTGGCCGGTGACCAGCCAGGCCGTCCTGCCGCCCGGGATGGAGACGCGGGTGGAACTTGCGGCCCTGCTCCATGATAGCCCCGCGCTCTGAGCAGCCGATCGGCCATGTCACATCGGTGGGACTTTTTCCTTCTTATGGGGTGATGCGGAAAGGAGAACGACTGTGACGAAAAAGATCGTGGTGGTCGGCGGCGGGCTGGCCGGTTTAGTGGCGGCCGTCGTCTGTGCGGAAGCGGGCGCGCAGGTAACGCTGCACGAGGCGCACAGGAGCCTCGGCGGGCGGGGGCGCGCGGCCGGCGGGCCGTACCTGGCGCATGAGGGCGCGCATGTATTCTACGCCGACGGCCCGCACTGGACGTGGCTGAAGGAGCGGGGCCTGGTCGGGGCGCTGGGCAGGCCGGCGGTGCGTGATTACCGGATGGGGTTCGTCCGCGATGGCCGGTTGCGGCGGCTGCCGCCCGCCGGTTTCGTCCGGATGATGGCGACGGGCCCCAGGACGGCACCGGTGGAGGTGGACTTCCACACCTGGGCCTCCACCCGGTACGGCGAGCACACGGCCCGGATCGCCGCCAACGCGATCAGTGTGGTGACTTTCGACGCCGATACTGGACGGTTGTCGGCCGCGTTCGTGTGGAACCTGCTGCGCCGGGTGTTCGCGCTGCGCCCGCCGGCGGTCCGCTGGGTGATCGGCGGCTGGCAGGCGGTGATCGACCGGCTCGCCGGCCGCGCCCGCGAACTCGGCGTCCGCATCGAGGTGGGTTCCCGGGTGAGCGACCTGCCGGGCGAGCCCGTGATCGTGGCCACCGAGCTGTCGTCGGCCCGGCTGCTGCTCGGCGACGAAAGCCTGCGCTGGGAGAGCGGCAACTGCGTGATGTTCGACCTGGCCGTACGCTCGGCGCGCGGCGACCGTTTCATCTGCTGGGACCTGGACGGCGGCGGCTTCCACGAGAGCTACTCCATGCAGGATCCCACCGCCGCCCCGAGAGGAGAGACGTTGTTCCAGATCGACATGCCGATCCGACGCGAGGAGAGCAGGGCGCAGGCGACCTCGCGGGTGGAGGCGCTGGCCGACCTGGCCGTGCCCGGCTGGCGCGAGCGCGTGACCTGGCAGCGCTCCGGCGCTGCCAAGCACCGCACCGGCGCGCTCGACCTGCCCGGCCTGACCTGGCGCGACCGCCCCGCGATCGACCGGGGGCACGGCGTGTTCCTGGCGGGCGACCTGGTGGCCGCGCCCGGCATGCGCGGCGAGATCTCCATCAACAGCGCGATCAAGGCCGCCGACGGCGCCCTGCGCGCGCTCCGCATCACCGACCGCGCGGCCCGATGACTCAGGATCCCTTCCACACCCACCGCAACCTGCTGTTCAGCCTCGCCCACGACATCCTGGGCAGCGTCGGCGACGCCGAAGACGTCGTACAGGAGACCTGGCTGCGCTGGCACGGCGTGGACCACGGCAAAGTGGAGAACCCCCGCGCCTACCTCGTCCGCATCCTCACCCGGCTCGCACTGAACGAACGCAACCGCCTCCACCACGAATACATCGGCCCCTGGCTGCCCGAGCCCGCTCCGGACCTGGCTCAGGACCCGGCCGAGGACGTGGCCCGCGCCCAGGACGTCACCTACGGGCTGATGGTGGTGCTGGAGACTCTCTCCCCCCTGGAACGAGCGGCCTTCATCCTGCATGAGGCGTTCGGCTTCCAGCACACCGAGATCTCCCGCATCCTCGACCGCTCCGCCGCCGCCGTGCGCCAGCTCATCCACCGCGCCCGCGAACACGTCCAGGCCCGCCGGCCGAGGTTCAGCCAGGAGCGGGCCACCGCCCAGGCCGTCTCCGAACGTTTCCTCGACGCCGCCCTCGGCGGGAGCATCGTCGGCCTGATGGAGGTGCTGGCCCCCGACGTGACGCTGCGAACCGACGGCGGCGGGCGTACCAAGGCCGCCCTGCGCCCCATCACCGGCAGCGAGCGGGTGAGCAGGGTGCTGGCGCGGGTGGCGCCGGTCGACGCCGAGGTGACGGTGCGCTGGTCCACCCAGGACGGCCCGCCCACCGCGGCCATCTTCGCCGACGGCCGGCCGTACGCGGTGCTGGTCGCGGTGCTGGGCGAGGACGGGCAGCACATCAGCGAGGTCTACGGCGTGCTGAACCCCGACAAGCTGGCTCGACTAACCGTCTGAGTCTCCGAGAAGCAGCCGCCGGACCGCCGCCTCCCCCTCGGTGAGGACGGCGGCGGCCTGGTCGAGGGAGAGATCGACCGTCGCGGCGAAGGCTTCGGGCCCGCCGAGTGCCTCGATGGTCTGCGCGGGCAGGAACTTGATCAGCAATGCGGAGGTGCCGGGCGGCATGCCGGCGAAGTGCACGGTGAGCAGGCCGTGCTCGCGCAGCAGCACCATCGCGAGCAGGGCGGTGGCGTCGATGGGCGCCGGAGGGGTCGTACCGGGGCCGGCGCGGCGGGCGAGTTCGGCGCTGATGGCCTCGCCGGGCAGGCGGGTGATGAAGGGTGTGTCGTGCACCATGTGCTCTCCGAGCCTGGTCCGCAGCGCCGCCCCGGCCAGCCGCGTCGAGGCGACCAGGGCGCGCACGCGTTCCGGCCGGTAGGTCTCCAGCGTCTGGACGACCGCCGGGTAAAGCACGGGCCGGCATTCGCTGCCCAGCTCGAAGAGTCTGGCCCGGGCGCGGCCGACCAGATCGGCCCGGCCGCCGAGCAGGCCCACGCGGGGCCCGGCCACGCCGTACTTGTCCAGGCCGGTGGCGCCGAGGTCGGCGCCGAGTTCCAGCGTGCGGGGCTGGCCGAGCACGGCGGGCCCTACGCGGGCTCCCCCGGCGTCGTCGACCACGACCACCGCGCCGCGCTCGTGTGCCAGGGCGACCACGAGGCGCAGGTCGTCTTCCGCGAGCGCTTCGTAGCTGACGGCGAGCCGGGTCAGCGCCACCACCGAGACGTCGGAGCGTTCGCTCAGCGCCTGCTGGAACCCCGCCGGACCGATCGTGTCCACGAGATGGCCGCCCGCGTCCCTCACCGCGCGGACGACGGCGGGATGGCTGTAGGTGGCGGAGACGCCCACGACGGTCGATCCCGGGCGTACCGTCACCTGGAAGGCCGCGAACAGGGCGGCCGTCAGCCGGTTGGCGACCGCGATGTCATGCACGTCCGCGTTGCCGCCCAGGTGGGTGAGCCCGAGCTCTCGTACGCGCCCGGTGTACAGGGCACCGGCCCATTCGTCGTCCAGGGTCCAGGGGTCCAGTTTGGGCAGCGGCAGGCCGCGCTCCAGTCCGCTGACGTTGTGCAGGGGCAGCCCGGCCTCGTGCCGGCGGTGGATGTGCCGCCAGGCCTCGGACAGCTTGCGCAGGTGGGCCTCGGTGCCGGTGAGCACGGTGCCGGGGCCGTACGGCAGGGGGTCGCGGGTCTGGTTCGCTTCGGTCCTCATGGCGCCTCCGTCGATCGTCCAGGTGCTCTCCAGCACAACAAGACCTTCATATGTCAGACAAGCTCAACTATCTTCCGGTGACCGTTCGATATGCTTCACCAATGCTGTCCGTACCGGCAATGCGCCTGCTGCACGAGCTGCGGCTGCGTGGGACTCTCACCGCGGCGGCCGAGGCCCTGCACCTGTCCCGCTCGGCGGCAAGCCACCAGTTGGCCGCGTTGCAGCGTGGCGTCGGGATGCCGCTGACGGAGAGGGTCGGCCGGGGGTTGCGGCTCACCGAGGCGGGCCAGGTGCTGGCGCTGCGGGCGGAGCGGGTGCTCAACGAGATCGAGGCCGCGGGGGCCGCCGTCGAGCAGCTCAGCGGCACCGTGTCGGGGCTGGTCCGGGTCGCGTTCGTGCAGACCCTCGCCATCAACCTGCTGCCGCGGCTGCTGACCGGCCTGGCCGCGTCCTGTCCGCTGCTGCGGGTGGAGGGCCGTACGGCCGCCGACGACGCGGTCGTGGCGGTCGCGTCCGGCCGGATCGACCTGGCCGTGGTGCCCTCCTACGACACCACGCCGCTGCAGGTCCCCGAAGGGCTGCGGGCCGAGCCGCTGTTCCGCGACCCGGTACGGCTCGCGGTGCCGTCCGGTCACCGGCTGGCCGGCCACCGCGGGCCCGTGCCCCTGGCCGAGCTGGCCGGCGAGCGATGGGTGGCCGGGGAGCCGGGCACCTACTTCGGCCAGCTCGCCGAATCGTTGTGCCACCAGGCCGGCCTCGTGCCCGACATCGTGCACCGCAGCAGCGACTCCGCGGTGGTGGCCGCGCTGGTCGCCGCAGGCCACGGCGTCGCCTTCATCCCCGCCTTCGCCGACCTGCACCTCCATCCGCGGATCGCGGTCAAGGATGTCGAAGCGGATCGGGCGGGGCGTGACATCGTCGCGCTGCTGCGTGCGGGCAGCACGCGCCGTCCCGCCGTTCTGGCCATTCTGGCCGAGCTCGAACGGCACTGCCGCTCTGACGGTCGGCCCGATGAGTGAAGTCAGGCAACGAACGGATCCTCGTGGGCGCGGATCCGCCCTGACATGGCCTTGAGGGCGCCCAGTGCCATCTTGTGGGGCCCACTCCCGAAGGACACCCTGGCAACCCCGATCTCGGTCAGCCGATCGAGGCTCGGCCCTCCGGGGAGGCAGTTGGTGTTGACCGGGCCGGGCAACTCCGACACGAGCGCGGAAATGGCATACTCCGACCTGGCCATGATCGGATAGACGCAGTCGGCTCCCGCCTCCAGGTAGCGCGTGCCCCTCTCGACGGCCTCACCGATCACGTCGGCCGTCTCCGTCCTGCCACCGCGGAAGACGTCGACCCGAGCGTTGATCACGATGTCCACCCCACAGCCGGTGGCCGCGGCGCGCACGTCGGCGATGCGTCGCGCCTGTTCCTCCATCTCGACGAGACCGCCCGACCCGGGGTCGCTGTCCTCAAGGTTGAATCCGGCCGCGCCGATGCCGATCAGCCGGCCGACGAGCTCTCCGGCGGACAGTCCATAACCCGCCTCCGCATCGACGGTGACCGGCACCTGTGCCACGCGGATGACACGGCCGGCCGCGGCGAACATCTCCTCGGCCGCCGCGCCCTCACCGTCCGGGTAGCCGAGCATCGCGGAGATCGCCGCGCTGGCCGTGGCCAGGGCCGGGAACCCGGCCTCCGCCACGACCCTGGCGCTCGCCGCATCCCAGACGTTGGGCAGGAGCAGCGGGGATCCCGGCTTGTGCAGCTCTCGGAGCAGGGCCGCCTGATCATTCAGTGTCATCGTCGACCTCGAAAAGGTGCCGGTTCTCCTGGCTCCAGGAGACCCTCCTGCTCAGCTCGTCGAGGTAGCCGTCCGCGACCCAGGTCGCCTGCGGCTCGGCGCCGGCCTCCCCCAGCCGGCGAACCCGCTCACGGATGTCCCGCTGCACGCCGATGACCGCGTCGGGCAACCCGGCCGCGTCAGGCAGGCCGTACGCGACGGCGAACGCCTTCACCCTGTGACGGCGGTCCGGCGGCCGGCTGTAGGCCAGCCAGCGCAGGCATTCCTCGTCGTCGCGGAACGGGGCGAGGTGCTCCAGCGCGTAGGCGATGTCGTACAGGCGATCCGCCGGCCGGGCGTAGTCCCAGTCGAGGATCCCGACCGGCCGCTCGTCCCGCCACACGACGTTCCACGGGCCGAAGTCGCCATGGCAGATCAACTTCCCGTCGCCCAGCCCTGTCTCACCGGTGTACCAGGCGAGCCCGTCCGGCGGGCGGAACCCGGCGACCGCGTCGTGATAGTCGCGCAACAACCGCGCCATGGCCGCCAGACCGCCGTCCCCGGCCACCTTGGCCCAGCTCCGTGGGCCCGCCTCGCCCTCGACATAGGTCAGCACCTCACGGCCCTGCTCGTCGATCCCCAGCACGCGCGGCGAGAACGGGAACCCGGCGCCCTCCAGATGAGACAGCAGCGCATGCACGGCCGGCGTCCACGCCTGGACGGGCCTGCGGACGGTGTCACCGACCCGCACCACCCTCCGATGCGGCGTGTCCTGGAGCACCTCTTCATCAGTCATTGCATCTGATCCTAATCCTTATTATGGTAAAGGTTCAATTCCACGACGATGGAGCGTCGCACACCATGAACCGCGTACTCGTCTTCCTGTACATCCGTCCGCTCCTGATGATCGCCGTCTTCCCCTGGTTGATCGCCGTCCTTTCCGGCGCGGCCGCTGGCACCGCTCCTCTGGTGCTGGTCGGCCTGATCGTCGGCGCGCTCGGATCGATCCTGCTGGGTAGCGCACATTGGCTGGTGTACCGGCCCGCTCAGTGGACCTCGCAGCGCTCTCCGTTCGGCACCCCCGATGGCCTGGTCACCACGGGGCCCTACAGGTATCTGCGACACCCGCAACTCGTCGGCGTCTACGCGGTGATCCTGGCGTGGGCGCTGGCGTTGCCTCACTGGACGCTGTTCGCCTATCTCGTCGCTACCATGGTCACCAGCATGACCGTGGCCGTGCGTGCGGAGGAGAAGCAGGTGGAGCAGGCGTTCCCCGTTCGCTATCGCGACTATCGGAGCCGTACGCGCCGGTTCGTCCCCGGCGTCGTCTGATGGCGGGCCCGCGGGAATGACCGTGACCGAGATTCCCGAGTTCCTGGTCCACGCGGCGATCGCCGCCGCGGAGGAGACGGGGCAGGACGTCGCGAACGTGTCGCTGAGCGCGATCGCCGCCAAGGCGGGCGTCTCGCGCAGCACGCTGCTCCGCAGGATCGGCGGCAGCCGCCGCACCCTCGACCAGGCCGTACGCGCGGCCGGGGTCGATCCTGGAGGCCGGCCCCCGGCCCGCGAGCGCGCCGTGAACGCGGCGGCGCGCCTGATCGCGGAGCGAGGGCTCGCAGCACTCACGATGGAGGCGGTCGCCTCCACGGCGCAGTGCTCGGTGCCGAGCCTGCACGAATCGCTCGGTGGCAGGGACGCCCTGCTCACCGCCGTCTTCGAGCGGCACATCCCGTTGCTCGACCTCAACGCCGTCCTGGACGACTCCCCAGATCTCGGCACCACCGTCAGGACCATCTACCGCACCCTCGTCATCGCGTTCGACCGGCAGCCCCGGGTCCTGCCCTCCCTGTTCGCCGACGTGATCAGCCGGCCGGACGGACCCGCCGGTCAGGTCCTGCGGCGGTACATGCCGCAGTTCCTGAGTGGCATCGGCTCCTGGCTCGAAGACCAGATGGAGACGGGCCGGATCCGGCGCATGCCCGTGCCGGTGGCGGCGCAACTGCTGATCGCCCCGGTGGTCGTGCACGTGATGTCCCGGCCGGCCATCGCCGGTGCGCTCGGCACGAGCCTGCCCACCGTGGAGGACGCCTGCGAGGTCTTCGCGCAGGCGTTCCTGCGTGCGGCCGTTCCCTCCTAGTGGAGGCGCTCGGGGCGGAATCCTCTGGCGACCACGTACGCCGGGACGCGCTGCAACCACGGGAAACGGCGTAGCAGCCGCAGAGGAAGTGGATCCCCTGAGGCTGTGGTGCCGGTGCCCTCCAGGGCGGGACGCAGCGCCTTGTCGTGCAACAGGCGTTGCAGGCCCTGGGCCAGCATGGTGGCGGGCAGGCGGCGGCGCCGTACCCTGGCCAGGTCGGCCGGCGTCACGGCACGGCGCAACAGCGGGCCGGCCAGCAGCCGGGCGGCGGCCACGGCGTCCTGGACCGCGAGGTTGATGCCGACCCCGCCTACCGGGGTCATCGCGTGCGCCGCGTCGCCGATGCACAGCAGCCCGTCCCTGTGCCAGCGGCGCAGCCGGTCCAGCCGCACGTCGAGGAGCTTGACCTCCTCCCATGAGCCGAGCGTGTGCACCCGGTCGGCCAGCCACGGGACGGGTCCGGCCGCCGGGGCGGCGAGCAGTTCGGAGACCGGCATCCGGCGCAGCTCCGCGTCAGTGCCCTTGGGGATGATGGTGGCGCACTGCCAGTAGTCGCCGCGCCCGATCATGATGAACGGGCGCGGCCTGCTGATCACGGGGACCATGGCCTTGGGTTCGTGTTCCCAGCGGGGGATCTTGAACCACCACACGTCCATTGGGACCGGCCACTGCCTGGCCGGTAGCCGTGCCGCCCTGCGCAGCACCGACCAGCGGCCGTCGCAGGCGACCGTGAGGTGGGCGCGGATCCGTCCCACCTCACCGTCGTGGGTGCGGTACTCGACGCCCGTCACCTTGCCCCCGTCCGTAAGCAGGCCGGTGGCCTCGGTGTTCATCCGCAGGGTGAACGTCGGGTATTCGGCGGCGGCGTTGGCGAGCAGGTTGAGCAGGTCCCACTGCGGGACCATCGCGATGTAGTTGTACCTGCCCGGCAGCGCCGCCAGGTCGCCCACCCGCTGGATCCCGCCGCCGACCGGCACCAGCACCTCGTCGAGGCGGTTCTGCGGCAGCCGCTCGAAACGGTCGCCGAGGCCCAGCTCGTCCAGCAGTTCCAGGGTGGTCGGGTGCACCGTGTCGCCGCGGAAGTCGCGCAGGAAGTCCCCATGCTTCTCCAGCACCGTCACCGCGACACCCGCCCTGGCCAGCAGCAGCCCCAGCACGATCCCCGCCGGTCCGCCGCCCGCGATGCAGCAGGTGGTCGTGTCCATGCGCCCTCCTCCTCAGCTCACACGCCGCAGCGTCTGTTCCTCGATCAGGACCTGGCCCTGGCCGAAGTCGGCCTCGGCGAGGTGGCGCCACTCGTCGTCGCCGACTCTGACGAAGGTCTCGCGGGCGTGGACGCGGCGGCCTCCGTCGAGGATGATCGCCTCGGCCACCAGCCGGTCCCCTGTCCAGCCCGGCGAGGTGACGGTGGCTCGGCGGCCTCGGCTGTCGAACCATTCGGAGACGAAGCGCCGCTCGGCGGAGTCATATCCCCACAGCCGTGTCGCCTCCAGGACGTCGAGGCCCTCGCCCTGCTCGATCCAGGAGAAGC
This sequence comes from Nonomuraea sp. B5E05, assembly GCF_039880665.1. Taxonomy (NCBI): domain Bacteria; kingdom Bacillati; phylum Actinomycetota; class Actinomycetes; order Streptosporangiales; family Streptosporangiaceae; genus Nonomuraea; species Nonomuraea sp. B5E05. The sequence goes on along the minus strand of NZ_JBDPMJ010000046.1, from coordinate 22,943 downwards.
GCTGCTCCAGCCAGTGCCCGCGGTGCCGGAAGGCCCCCTCCACCCGCAGGACCGGCTGCGCGATCCCCGTGGTGAGAAACTTTCCGTGCCCTTCCCACGCGCCGGCAAAGAAGGCCAGGGCCGCCAGGTCGGATGTCACGCCGCCGCCAGCGCCTTCTCCAGTGCCTCCAGCGCCTCGGCCGTGTCGGTCACGCTCAGCTCGGCGGTGAACCGCAGGGCGTCGCGGATCTCGTCCGGGCCGGCGAACTGCAGGGCCAGCGCGACATGCTTGCGGAACGACTCGCCGAAGGCGTTCCTGGCGACGTGCGCGGTCAGCGCGACGAAGGCGCGCTCACGCCCGCTCAGCCGCTCCTCCGACCAGGCCCGCCCGGTACGCGAGGCCAGGAACTCCGCCAGCCACGGATCGTCCACCGGCCAGGCGGCGCCCGGCGAGCTCTCGGCCACCCGGCTCGGCTGCGGTGTGGTGTCCAAGCCCCGCTCGGCCGCGACCTGCGCCACCCGGCTCAACGCGTCGGCCGCCGCCGGGTAGCCGGCGTAGGGGGCCACGAACCTGATCAGTGCGAGCATGTCGGCGTACGGGACGCCGTGCATGTCCAGGGCCGTGATGTGCATGGTGAAGGCCAGCCCGAGATGGCCGCGGCAGATGTCGTGCGCGGTGACCTGCAGCAGTTTCTCCCGCACGCTGGTGCCCGCCAGCCCGAACGTGAACCCGCCGGTCTCCAGCGCCATCTTCTGGAATTCGAGGTCCACCTCGGCCAGGGGACCACTCGGAAGATCAACCATGGAAATGCTCCCTTCTTGCTACTTCGTGAATCGGACGGTCTCGGCGACCGCTTTCGAGGCTCTGCTCACCATGACCTCGCCGCGATGCACGGCGGTCTCGGTGACCCCGAACCGCGCCGCCAGAGCCTGCTGGACCTGCGCGACCGTCTGCTCGGAGCGGTTGGCGGTCGCGGTGTCGGCGAACATGGTGATCGTCATCGCGGTCCCGTCGCCGGTGTGGACAGCGGTGTAGAGAATCGAGCCGACCTGTTCGGGGATGCGGTCGGCGAATTCGCGATCGACCTGCTCGACCATCTCCTCGATCGAGCCGGAGCTCGTGCTGTAGTGCCGCACGATCGCGTACATGGGAATCTCCTCAGGGTTGGGGAGCCCGCCCGGTCAGGTAGCGCTGCAATGCCGGCGCGACCCAGCGGGCCAGCTCGTCGGGTGAGGAGGAGACCAGCGCGTCCACCTGGACGGCGTAGCGGGCGATGGCCAGCCCGACCAGCTGGCCGGCGGCGAGCGCCGCCCGCAGCTCCGGGTGGTCCACGCCCAGTTTGCGCGTGAGGCTGCCGAGCATGTCCTGGGCCAGGAATTCCCGTATCTGCCCGGCGGCGTGCTCGTTGGTCGCCGCTGAGCGCACCAGCCCCAGCAGCGGACCCGGCGACTCCACGTCCCCGAGCAGGCCGAGCACGAAGTGCGTCAACCGCTCCCCCAGCTTGCCTCGGGGACCGTCCAGGAGCATGCCCACGGCCTGCCCCGGCTGGAACACCGCCGTCACGACGGCGCTGAACAGTTGTTCCTTGGTGCCGAAGAATCGCCGCACCAGCGCCGGGTCGACCCCTGCGTCCGCGGCCACCTGGCGCATGCTCGTGCCGTCGTAGCCGAGTGAGCTGAACGACGCAGCCGCGGCCGCCACGATCTGCTCCCTGGTGGTCGACGTCCCCGGACGCCGTCCTGTCCGTCGCATCTTTCCTCCTCGCCGCCGAGGCTATATCCTCTCTCGGGGACTTTCAAGTCTTCATATGAGGACTTATTGATGAGAGGAAGCACGCATGTACGCGTTCATACGCCGCTACCGGATCGGAAAGGGCACGGTCGAAGCCCTGACGAATCGGGTCGAACGGCAGTTCGCCGGTCAGCTCACCGGCGACGCCGCGCAGGCGCCGGTCAGGGTCCCCGACGGCATCGTCAGCTATCAGGCCATCGACTCGGGCGACGACACGGTCACCACCGTCACCCTGTTCCAGAGCGAACAACACTGGCGCCGGGCGAGCCAGGCGGCCACAGACATCCGGCTGAGCCTGTCCGACTTCGAGGTCGAGGAACTCGACACCATCACCGGCCCGGTGACGATCTCCAAGGAGGCGAAGTGATGTTCCGCTTCGGCGTCGCCCTGCACATCCCCGCCACCCGCCGCGCATGGGTCGACAAGTGCAAGAAGGCCGAGGCCCTCGGCTTCGACACCATCTCGGTCGCCGACCATCTCGGCATGCCCGCCCCGTTCCCCGCCCTCGTGCTGGCCGCCGAGGCCACCGAACACGTGCGGCTCGGCACCTACATGCTCAACGCCAACTTCTACCGGCCTGCCCTGGCCGCCCGCGACATCGCCACCACCGACCTGCTCACCGACGGGCGACTGGAACTGGGACTGGGCGCCGGCCACGCCAGGAACGAGTTCGAAGCAGCCGGACTCCCGTACGGAAGCGGCGGCGAGCGGGTGGAGGGCCTGCAGCGGATGGTGTCGGAGCTGCGCAGACTGTTCACCGACCCCGATGTGCTGCCACATCCGGCCCAGCGGCCAGGGCCGCCCCTCATGATCGCCGGACGAGGAGACCGGCTGCTGCGCTACGCCGCCCGCGAGGCCGACATCATCGGCTTCAACGGCGCCGACACCTCCAGCCACGAAGGAGGCGGCCTGCCGACCTTCGCCTCCGCCGAGTCCATGGCCGAACGGGTGGCCTTCGTCCGGGCCGCGCTGGGCGAACGAGAGGTGGAGTTCAACAGCACCGTCCCCAACGTCGTCATCACCAACGACAGCAGGGCGGCACTGGAGAAGGCAGCCCCCTTCGCACCCCACCTCAGCATCGAGGAACGAGCCGAGGTGCCGAGCCTGCTGGTCGGCACCGCCCAGCAGATCGCCGACAAGCTGCGCAAGAACCGCGAACGACTCGGGTTCCGCTACATCACCGTCCTGGAAGGCGGTCTGGACGCGATGGGCCAGGTCATCGAGCTTCTTCGATAAGAACAAAAAAATTCACCCCGACATGAGACTGGCCCTACTCTGACATAAGGAGTAGGTTCAGCTTCATGACGACCGGAATTCCGGAGCATCTCATCACGGCGGCCGTCGACGCGGCCCGCAGGCACAACCTCGACGTCGCCGACGTGTCACTCAAACTGATCGCCGATGAGGCGGGCATCTCCCGGAGCACGCTGCTGCGCAGGATCGGCGGCACGCGTGCCGCGCTCGATCGGGCGCTCCTCAACGCGGGCGTGGATCCGGGGGGACGCCCGCCGGTGCGTGAGCGGGCCCTCGAGGCGGCCGCTCACCTGATCGCGGGGCGGGGACTGGCGGAGCTGACCCTGGAGACGGTCGCGGACTCCGCGCAGTGCTCCCTTCCCTCTCTCAGAGAGGCGCTCGGCGGTCGAGACGCCCTGCTGACCGCCGTGTTCGAGCGCCACACGCCGCTGCTCGACGTCGAAGAACTCCTGCCCGGCGAGGATGTCGAAACCACCGTGCGAAGCATCTACCGAGCGCTGGTGCGGGCTTTCCAGCACGAGCCCCGGGTGTTGCCCGCGCTGGTGGCCGATGTGTTCTCCAGGCCCGACGGCCCCGCGGCGCGGGTTCTGCGCAGACAACTGCACCGCTACCTGACCACCATCGGCACCGCCCTGTCCACGCACATGAAGGCCGGGCGGATCAGACGGCTCCCGGTGCCATTGGTGTATCAGCTCATGGTCGCTCCGCTGGCCGTTCACCTGCTGACCCGGCCCGCTCTCGGCGACGGCCTGCCTCCGGTCGAGGAGGCGTGCGAGATCTTCGCCGAGGCGTTTCTGAACGCCGTACAGAAAGGAACATCATCATGAACCCGGACGTACTCGTCGTCGGCGCCGGCCCCAGCGGGCTGGCCGCGGCGGCGGAGCTGGCACTGCACGGCGCCAAGGTTCGCCTCGTGGAGGCCCGGTCGGACCGCGCTGGTCAGTCGCGCGCCATCGTCGTGCAACCGCGCACGCTGGAGCTGTTCGACCGCCGGGGACTCGCCGCCGAGCTGCGCTTGCGCGCCTTCCGCTCCAACCAGGTGCTGCGACACGCCCCTGGCCACCCCCCGGTGGCCGTCAGACTGGACACCGGCATCAGCGACAGTCGCTTCCCCGGCCTGCTGTGGGTGCCGCAGAACGAGACCGAGGACGTGCTCACCCAGCACCTGCACAACCTCGGCGTCCGTGTGGAGCGGCAGACGGAGCTGACCGGCCTGCGCCAGGAGTCCGAGCACGTGACGGCCACCCTCCAGCACGCCGACGGCAGCAGCGAACAGGTCCGCGCCCAATACCTGATCGGCGCCGACGGCGTGCACAGCGCCGTTCGCCGGCTGGCCGGGATCTCCTTCGAAGGCGGCACCTACGAGCAGTCCTTCCTCGTGGCCGACCTGCACGTGGACGGTTTGCCGGACGCCGAGTCGCTGCACCTGTTCGCCAGAGGCAGGGCGATCGCCACGTTCATGCCGCTGCGCCACCCGGCCCCCTGGCGGCTGTTGCTGGTCGAGCTGGACAACCCCGGCGACCAGCAGCCGACCCTGGCCGACCTGGAACGCCAGTCCTGGATCTGGGAACAGCTCCCCCTACTGCTGCACGACCCGATCTGGGTCAGCCGTTTCCAGGCACACCACCGCATGGCCGCCCACTTCCGTCAAGGCCGCGTCTTCCTGGCCGGCGACGCCGCGCACGTGCACAGCCCTGCCGGCGGCCAGGGCATGAACACCGGCCTGCAGGACGCCTGGAACCTCGGCTGGAAACTGGCCCTGGTCTCCACCGGCCACGCCCGGGCCGAACTGCTCGACAGCTACGAGGCCGAACGCATGGCCGTGGCCAGGGAACTGCTGCGCACCACCGACCGGCTCTTCGCCGGCATGGTCTCCGCCAACCCGCTCATCAGGGCGGCCAGGGCCACCCTGTTCCCCTTCCTCACCTCGGTCGCCGGCCGCAACCCGCGGATCGGCAAGCGGGCCGCACAGCTCACCTCCATGCTGCGCATCGCCTATCCCGACAGCCCGATCGTGGCCGGCAGCGCCGAGCGGCTACGCCCCCGGCCCGGAGAACGGCTGCCCGACCTGAAGCTGCCCGATGGCGGCTGGCTGCACGAACGCCTGACCGGACCGGGACATCACCTGCTGCTCTGCCGGTCCTACGACGACAACGAGATCGGGCAGCTGCTGCGAACCTACGACGGGCTGATCACGCTCTCCCGGGTGCCCGACGGCACCCTGGGCGGCGGAGCCGTCCTGGTCCGGCCCGACGGCTACGTCGCCTTCCGCGGCGGCGACGATCTCGCTCCGCTGAAGGCCTACCTGGCCCGTTGGCTGCTGCCCTCCGTCCGGGCCTGAACCGTGCTGGTCGTCCCAGGCGTGCACCGCGTCCCAGGATTCACCAACAGCTATCTCATCGAATCGGGTGACGGCACGCTGGTCCTGGTCGACTGCGGATTCCGCGGCCGCGTAGACAAGATCGTCCAGCACATCACCGCACTCGGCCACACCCTCGCCGACGTTACCGACATCCTGCTCACCCACCACCATCTCGACCATACCGGCGGGCTGCCCGAGCTCAGCCGCCGCACCGACGCGACCGTGCACGCCCACGCCGCCGACGCCCCGGTCATCCGCGGCCAAGCGCCCCGCCCGGGTGCCGACCGCTCCACCTGGACCGGCCGCCTGGCCGGAACCCGCATCCCGCCGCCCGCCCGGCCCGCCCACGTCCACGCCGAACTCACCGACGGCCAGACGCTCCCCCCTGCCGGTGGGATCCGAGTGATCCACACTCCCGGGCACACGATGGGACACTGCTCCTTCCTGCTGGAGCGGGACGGCGGGCTACTCCTGGCCGGTGACGCGGCGCTGCACCTCGGCAAACGTGTCGTCCCGCCGATCCCGCTCGCACTCAACGAGAACCTCAGGGCCGTACGGGACAGCTTCGACCGGCTCGGCCGTCTGCCGTTCCGCGTCGCGGCCTTCGGTACCGGCGCCCCGATCGCACGCGAGGACCAGCCGTGCTGGCGCGCTACGCCGGATTAGTGTAGTGATTTAGGTATATACATACTTAATGTTCGAGCCATAGGAGTGACATGGCAGCCGGCACCCGTATCACCGACCTGTCAGCGGATTTCCTCTCGATACCTCTCGATCGCCCTCTCGTCACGGCGGCCTTCCCGATTCCCGCCATCGACACAGCACTCGTCCGCATGCACACCAGCGGCGGCCATACCGGGGTGGCGTGGAGTTTCGCCTTCGGGCGCGGCAAGGTCGCCGCCCTGCTGCGCCTGATCGAGGATCTGGCCGAGTTCGTCATCGGCGAGGACGCGTCACACAACGAACGGCTGTGGGCGCGCATGTCCTCCGCCGTCGGCTTCATCGGAAGGCAGGGCCTGTCGGCGCTGGCCATGTCGGCCATCGACACCGCCTGCTGGGATGTCAAGGCGCAGGCCGCCGGGCTGCCGGTGTACCGGTTGCTCGGCGGCTACCGCGACAGCGTCGAAACCTACGCCAGCCAGGGGTTGTGGCTGGATCGTTCGCGCGATGAGCTGGCCGAGGAGGCGCGCAGCCTGGTGGAGCAGGGATTTCGCGCGGTCAAGATGCGCGCGGGCCTGCCGGATGAGGACGAGGACGTGGCCAGGGTCGGCGCCGTCCGTGAGGCGATCGGGCCGGACGTCAAGCTGATGGTGGATGCCAATCAGGCATGGGATTTCAAGCAGACGCTGCGTATGGCCGATCGACTGGCGCCGTACGATCTGTTCTGGCTGGAGGAGCCCATGCCGTACACATGGGTCGAGTCCTATGCCAGCGCGCGCTCGGCGATGGCGACACCGCTGTGCACGGGCGAGTCGAACTATCTCAGAGGCGAGCTGCGCACCCTCGTGGCCCGGGGCGCGGCCGACTACGTCATGCCGGATCTCATGCGCATGGGCGGGATGACCGAACTGGTCAAGGCCGTGCACTTGTGTGAGAACGTGCCGGTGACGCCGCATCTGTTCATGGAGCACTCCGTCCACCTCGCGGCGGGCCTGCCCCACGTGGTCTGGCAGGAGTTCCAGCCATGGTGGCAGCCGCTCTTGGAAGAGCCCGTCCGCCTGGTCGGCGGACGGCTGGAGCCGAGCCAGGAGCCCGGGTTCGGGATCAGGCTCTCCGGCGAGGCCGTGAAGAGGTTCGCGCTCTGATGCCCGAGGCCGATCTGCTGATCGAGGGCGGCATGGTGGTGACGTCCCTGGGCCGGCGCCGGGCCGACGTGGCGGTGCGCGACGGCCGCGTTCTCACCCTGGACGGCGGCAGACTCTCCGCGGCCGAGCGAAGGGACGCCGCCGGGCTCCTCGTGCTGCCCGGCGGCGTGGACACGCACGTGCACCTGATGGATCCCGGCAGCACGGAGCGCGAGGACTTCCCCAGCGGGACGAGGGCCGCCGCGGTGTCAGGCGTCACGACGATCATCGAACACTCTCACGGGAGGCCCGTACGAACCGTGAGCGACCTGCGGGAGAAGGTCGCCTATCTCGATGGCCGATCCAATGTGGACTTCGGACTGGCCGCCCACGCCTGGCCGGGGGACTCCGCCGCAGTCCCGGAACTCCGGCGGGCGGGAGTCGGCTTCTTCAAGGTGTTCACCTGTACCACGCACGGAGTGCCCGGTCACGACGCGGCGGCACTGCACGCCCATCTCAAGGCGACCACTGACGTGGGAGCTGTCAGCCTGATCCACTGCGAGGACGAATCGCTGACGGAGGACGCCGAATCCATCCTGCGGGCGGCGGAGCGCGACGACTTCGGCGTCATACCGGAATGGCGCAACCGCGAGGCCGAGATCGTGGCGGCCGCGGTGGCCGGGCTGCTGACGCGCCGGACCGGCGCGCGGGCCGTCGTCGCCCATGTCAGCAACCCCGAAGTGGCGGGCTACCTGGCCGCCGAACGCTCCAAGGGGGCGGGCCTGTACGCCGAGACCTGTCCGCAGTACCTCCTCCTCCGCGAGGAGGAGGTGCACGAGCACGGCCCGTTCCGCAAGTTCACGCCGCCCGCGCGGGCGCGGTGCCCGGCCGACGAGGAAGCCATGTGGCGACTGCTGCGCGATGGCGGGCTCACCCATGTCTCCTCCGACCACGCCCCCTCCACCGCGGCGCAGAAGACGTCCGGCGGCATCTGGGACGTGCACTTCGGCCTTCCCGGCCTGGACAGCACCATGGCCCTGCTCCTGGACGCCGCGGCCCGCGGCCTGCTCGCCTACGAGGATGTGGCCAGGCTGTACGCCGACGTGCCCGCCCGCGTCTACAGGCTGACGGGGAAGGGCCGGATCGCCCCGGGCTACGACGCGGATCTCGTCCTGGTCGATCCCGCCGCGCGCCGAACGCTTCGTGATGGCGATGTGCTGTCCAAGGCGGGGTGGACGCCCTACGACGGGATGGAGGTCACCGGCCGGGTGGAGGCCACCTACCTGCGCGGCGAACTGATCGCTGAGCACGGCCAGCCGGCCGACGGGCGCACAGGGCGCTTCATCGGCGGCTGACCATGCGTGAACGTCAGGCCGGATCGTGGGGTCAGGTGCGTCCGAACAGACGACGCAGCCAGCCCTTCAGGACCGAGACCAGGGATCCTCTGGTGAGTTTGAGCACGTCGACCGGCTGCTGCCGGGCGGCGTGCCTGGGCTTTCCCGGGACGGAGCGCCGGTGCTCGATCCTGGCGGAAACCTCGCGAACCGGCGGGCCTGGCTCGTCGCGAAGCAGCTCGGCCAGCGCCGCGGCGAACTGGTCGACGATCTTGTCCGCGACGTCGGCCATGATGCCGTGGCCGAGTTGGGCGGGCCGGCCGGTGATGTCGAGATCGGTGGCCAGGTCGACCCGTGTGGCACCGTCGGCGCCACCGAGCCGCATCGTGACCGTCGCGGCGGCGGTGCCCTGGCCGCGGGAATCCTTCCCGCGCGCGCTGATGGTGGCGGTGTACGAGCCGATGTCGGCGTCGACGATCTCGGCTCGCCCCTTGTACGTCAGGGTGATGGGCCCCACCTTGGCCTTGACCCGGCCGATGAACGTGTTGCCCTCGACCTCGTCAAGCTGTGCGCCCGGCATGCACGGCGCCACCCGCTCGATGTCGAGGAGCACGAGCCACGCCTGGTCGACGGGGACGGGGACGCTGAAGGTGCTCTCAATGCGCATGGTCGAGCCAGCGGTAGGTCAGCAGGATGTTCAGCCGGTGCAGCGAGTTCATGAGCGAGGAGAAGCGCAGGGCCTCCGCCTGATCCGCTCCGGGCGCCACGTCGAGCAGGTCGAGAGGGTCGTCCATGGGGACGGTGTCGAGCAGCTTGGCGACGTCGTGCCCTGCCTCCCGCTGCCTGGCCACCGAGGTCGCCAGACTGTTCAGGTAGGAGGACATCCAGCTCAGCGAGCTTTCGGCGTCGGTGAGCGGGCCGTGACCGGGGATCAGTGTGTCCACCCGCAAGGTGGCCCTGAGCGCCTGGATGGAGCGCAGGTACGCGACCGGGTCGCCGACGAGCAGCATGGGCGGGATGCCGGGGTGGCGCAGGAAGTTGCCCACCCAGGCCACCTTGGCGTCAGGCACGTGGACGATCGTGTCGCCGGAGCCGTTGCCGGGGCCGAAATGCCACAGGTGCACGACCCTGCCGCCCAGGTCGATCTCGCAGAACCGGTCGAACACGACGTCCGGCTGTCGCCAGGTGACCACCTCCTGCAGGCCGGGGTCGCCGTACATACTGTCTCCGCGCAGCCGCTTCTCCTCCGCCAGGTCCATCGTGGCCATGGCGGCCTTGTTGAGGCGGGAGGAGACGAGGGTGACGTCCTGCCCGAACGCGGTGTTCCCGAACGTGTGATCACCGTGGTAGGTGGTGTTCACCAGGAAGCGGATCGGCTTGTCGGTGATCCCTGCCACGACGTCCTGAATGTGCCGCCCGATGGTGGGAGTGATCCCCGAGTCGATGACGAGCGCGGCATCGTTCCCGACGATGAGCCCGTTGTTGTCCTTGGGCAGCTTGTTCGCCATGAGCCCGTAGACCCCGTCGGCCAGCGGCACGGGTTCGAGCCGCAGGCCCGCCGGGCTCAGGTTCGGCGCTATGAATCCCTCCTGCCGCTCGCTCGTCTCATGAATCACCGGAAGTGGCCAGCAGACCAAGGTGAACGCCTCCTCATGTAAAGATATAGGTATCAATATACGTAAAAAGTAACTAGCATGGCAAAGTGTCGTCAAGGTGCGGAGGAACGGTGGCGGACAACAGGCGGCGGATCCACGTGCTCGCGTTGGGTGGCACGATCGCGATGACCGGCGGCTCCGACGCGGGAGGCGCCTCCCCCACGCTGGACGCGGACATCCTGGTGGAGGCCGTTCCCGAGGCGGCACGATGGGCGCGGATCGAGGCGGAGACGTTTCTGAAGGCTCCCGGAGCGCAGCTGAGGCTCACCGACCTCGTACGCCTCAGCAGCCGGATCAAGGAGTTGCTCGGACAAGGGGCCGAGGGCGTCGTCGTGACCCAGGGAACCGACACCATCGAGGAAACCGCGATGGCGCTCGACCTGCTGAGCGACGCCCACCAGCCGATCGTGGTGACCGGCGCGATGCGGAACCCGGCACAGGCGGGTGCCGACGGCCCCGCCAACCTGCGCAACGCCGTTCTCGTCGCGGCCGGCGACCGGGCGCCCGGCCTCGGCGTGCTCGTCACGATGAACGACGAGATCCACGCCGCGAGATTCGTACGAAAAACGCACGCCAGCCGCCCCTCGGCGTTCACCTCGGCGCTCCCCCTGGGCTGGATAGCCGAGGACCGGGTGCGCATCCCGGTCCAGCCGTCAGCCCGAGTCCATGTGGCCCTGCCGCCCACGTCGGAACCCGCACCGGTCGCCCTGGTGAGCGTGGCACTGGGCGACGACGGGCGGATGCTGCGCCTGCTCGCCGAGCAGGGCTACCAGGGCGCCGTGGTGGCCGGCTTCGGGGTGGGTCATGTGCCCGAGTGGCAGGTCACCGAGCTCGCGAAGCTCGGACGACGGATGCCTGTGGTGATCGGGTCCCGCACCGGCGAAGGCGAGGGCTTCAGGCACACCTACGGTTTCGACGGATCCGAACGCGATCTCCTGCGCAGAGGGCTCATCAGCGCGGGCGCACTCGATCCACTCAAGGCCCGCGTCCTGCTGTCCCTCGCCCTGGGTGCGGGCTGGCCGTCCGCCCGCATCGCCGAGGCGCTCGACACGCTTTCCGGTTGATTCGCATGTTCACCTGATGAAGAAGGGGACTATGTTCGTGATTCCTGGTGAATGGCTCGCGGCGGATGAGGCCGCGGGCATCGATCTCACAGTGAACGACCAAGCTCTCCGGTTCGACGCGCCCCCGCGACGCACACTCGCGGACGCCCTGCGCGACAACGGTTTCACCGGCGTCCGCGTGGGATGCGAGCAGGGCTCCTGCGGCACCTGCACGGTGCTGGTCGACGATCAGCCCGTCCGGTCCTGCCTGGTGCTGGCGGTCCAGGCCGAGGACAGCTCGGTCGAGACCGTCGAGGGTCTGGCCGGCGAGGCGGAACTGCACGCGTTGCAACGGGCCTTCCATGAACATGGCGCGTTGCAGTGCGGGTTCTGCACGCCAGGGTTCCTCATGCTCGCCGCAGGGCTGTTGCGCGGAGATCCCAAGGCGTCACCAGAACGGGTGCGAGAGGTCCTGGCCGCCAATTTGTGCAGATGCACCGGTGGCCTTCCCATCCTGCGGGCCGTCCTCGCAGCGCAACGAGAATTGCTAGAAGAGGAGACGCGGTGAAGCCGCCGGCCTTCCGCTACACGCGCGCCTCGTCACTCGCCCAAGCGCTCGACCTGGTGGCACAGGCGGGTGAGGACGCCAAGTTCCTGGCCGGCGGCCAGAGCTTGATGCCGCTGCTCGCCCTGCGGATGTCACGGCCCTCCCATCTGGTGGACATCGACCGCCTGCCGGGACTCGATCTCATCCGTGAGGTCGATGGCGGGCTCGCCGTCGGCGCACTGGTCCGGCACGCGGCCCTGGAACGCTCGGCCGGGCTCGTCGGCCCGTGGCAGGCTCTGCGCGACGCCGCCGCGCACATCGGCCACCATCCGATACGGCTGCGCGGCACGTTCGGGGGCAGCATCGCGCACGCGGATCCCGCCGCGGAGTTGCCCGTCGTGGCCACCGCGATGTCGGCGAGCTTCCTCGTGCGCTCGTCCGGGCGAGAACGTACGATCCCGGCCGCGGAGTTCTTCGCCGGGCCGCTCATGACCGCGCTCGAACCCGACGAGCTCCTGGTGGAAGCCCTTTTCCCGGCACCGTTCCCGCAGACGCGCAGTGCCTTCGAGGAGTTCAGCCCGCGCGCCGGGGACTTCGCCCTGGCCTCCGCCGCCGTCGCGCTCGCCCTGGACGGCTCCGGCCGGGTGGCGGACGCACGCATCGCACTCGGCGGCATCGCCGGAGCGCCGTCCCGCACGTACGAGGCCGAAGCCGCCCTGAACGGCGAGCACCTGGCGGATGACGTCATCCGGGAAGCGGCCGGACGGGCGGCGGCCACCTGTGAGGCAACCAATCGCGCGGAACTCGTCGCCACGCTCGTGCGGCGAGCCCTGCGACGTCTGAAGGGGGAACAGTGACACGACTCATCGGTGCCAGCGTTGAACGATCCGCCAACCTGCCGCATCTGACCGGGGCGTCGCGGTTCGTCGCCGACATCCAGCGCGACGGGCAAGTGCACGCCAGAATCGTGCGCAGCCCCGTCGCCCACGCCCGCATTCTCGGGATCGATACCGGAGAGGCCGAGGCCGTCCCCGGCGTCATCGCCGTGATCACGGCGGCCGACCTGCCCGATGTCCGCATCCCGATCCGGCTGGCGATGGCGGAGACTCCCATGGCCAACCGCTTCCTGCAGCCGCCGCTGGCCCGCGACGTGGTGCGTTACGTGGGCGAGCCACTCGCCGTCGTGGTGGCCACGGACCCCTATCTCGCCGAGGACGCGGCCGAACTCGTCGATGTGGACCTTGAGGAGCTGGACGTGGTCGCGAACCTCGGCTCCGGCGCTCCGGTCGTCCACCAGGAGGCGGGCGGAAACGTGGTCGTCACCGTCCCGCTCCGCTCCGGCGACGTGGACGCGGCCTTCGCCAAGGCCGACGTGGTGGTCAGGGACCGCCTGCGCGTGCACCGGCACACCGCCGTCCCGATGGAGACGCGCGGACTCGTCGCCGAGGTGGATCAGAACTCGGGGCGCCTCACCCTGTGGGGCGCCGCCAAGGTCAAGCACTTCACCCGCCAGGCGCTGAGCGACATGCTCGGCATCGGCCGCGACCGGATCCGACTGGTCGAGGGAAACGTCGGAGGCGGCTTCGGGGTGCGGGGCGAGCCCTATCCCGAGGACTTCCTGATCGCCTTTCTCGCGCTGCGGCTTGGCCGGCCGGTCAAGTGGGTCGAAGATCGGGCCGAGCACTTCGTCGCCACCAACCACGCCCGCGAGCAGGAGCATGAGCTGGAGATCGCGGCCACGGCGGACGGGCGGCTGCTCGCCTTCCGCGACCTGGCGCGCTGCGACCAGGGCGCCTACGTCAGGTCCCAGGGCATCCTGCCCGCGCTGCTGCCCGCGTTGCACCTGGCGGGGCCGTATCGCTGGGAGGCGTTCTCCATCGAGTCGACCGGCGTGATCACCAACCGTACCCCTGTCGGCACCTATCGCGGCCCCGGCATGACCGAGGCCACATTCGTCCGCGAGCGCATGCTCGACCGGCTCGCCGCCGAACTGGGGCTCGACCCCGCGGAGATACGACGGCGCAACCTGATCCCGCCGGACGCTCTGCCGTTCACCTTCGCGCCGGCTCCGGGCTCGGCGGATGCGCCGACCACGTACGAGAGCGGGGATTTCCCCGCCTGCCTCGACCACCTGCTCGCACGCGCCGGCTACGAGGACCTCTGCCGCCTGCGGGACTCGCGCCGCGCGGCGGGCGAGTGTGTCGGGATCGGCCTGGCCACCTACACCGAGGTGGGGTCCATGGGCCCGTTCGAGGAGGCCAGGATCGTGCCCACCACGAACGGCCGCTTCGTCGTGCACGTCGGCGTCGCCTCGCTCGGTCAAGGTGTGGAGACCGTACTGGCCCAGATCGCCGCGGAGGCGCTGGCTGTACCGATGGAAGCCGTCTCCATCGATCACCGCGACACCGACGCCCTCGCGAACGGGTTCGGCGCCTTCGCCAGCCGGTCGACCACCCTGGCCGGCAACGCCATCGTCCTGGCCGCCCAGGACCTGCGCCGGCGGGCCGCCGAGCGACTCGGCGTGGATCCCGCCGACGTGGAGTTCTCCTCGGGGCGCGCGATGGCGGAGTCCGGCGCGCCGGTCGCGCTCCACGAGCTCGGCGAGGGGTACGGACGGTTCGACAAGCCGCATCCGAGCTTCTCCTTCGGCGCGGCGCTGTCCTTCGTCTCGGTCGATCGCGGCACCGGACGCGTCCGGGTGCTGCGCCATCTCGTGCTGCATGACGTGGGCCGGGCGGTCAACCCCGAACTGCTGCGTGGCCAGCTCGCCGGGGCAGCTGCCCAGGGCATCGGCGGGACGCTGCTGGAGGAGCTGTGCTACGACGAGCAGGGCCAGCCGCAGAGCACCACCTTCGCCGACTACCGGATGCCCACGGTGGAGGACCTGCCCGAGATCGAGGTCATCATCGCCGAGTATCCGACACCGGCCAACCCGCTGGGCGTCAAAGGCGGAGGGGAGTCCGGGATGGTGGCCACTCCCGCGGCCATCGCCAACGCGGTCGCCGACGCGCTCGGCGGCGCGAAGGTGACCGCGCTCCCCCTCACCGCGGAGCGGGTCCTCGACCTGCTCCGCGGTGAGGACGATCACACGTGGCGGAACTCGCGGTCGTAGTAGAGCACCGGGTCTCCCTCGCCGACGCCCGCGGCGTAGACCTCGCCCAGCAGGATGACGTGGTCGCCCGCGGGGAAGCGGGCCACCGTGCCGCATTCGAGGGTCGCCAGCGCCCGGTCGAGGACGGGCAGGCCACGCGATCCGGCCGAGAAGTCCAGCCCCGCGAACTTGTCGTCCCCGTGCTGGGCGAACCGGTGCGCGACGCTCTCCTGCCCCGAGGCCAGGATGTTCACCGCGAACTCCGCCGCCTCGTCGAAGGCCTGATAGCACTGCGCGGACCGGGCCAGGCACACCAGGATCTGCGGCGGTTCCATCGACACCGAGCTGAACGAACTGGCCGTGAAACCCCAGCGCCGGCCCACCCGGTCCACGGTGGTGACGACCACCACACCGGTCGGGAACTTCGCGAACACCCGCTTGAGGTTCACTGTGCCTCCTCCGCTTGGTGCGGCCGGCGCAGACCCAGCCTCTCCAGCCTGGGCATGGGACGGTCCCCGCCGTACGGAGCGGGACGGGTGAACGCGCCCTTGAGCCGGAAATACTCTCCGTCGAAATCGAAGGGCTCCGCTTCCTCCCACAGCCTCTTGACCAGCGTGGTCCACTCCTCGGTGTAGGCGTAACGCTGACCGTGCTCCATCATCTCGACGCCGAACATCAGGAAGTCCGGCTCGGCCGAGCCGGAGACGATGTTCAGGCCGAACCTGCCGTGCCCGATGTGGTCGCAGGTCACGGCCTGCTTCGCGGCGAAGATCGGGCTCACGAAGGGGGCGTGCACCGTGGCGAAGATCGTGATTCGCTCCGTCCGGCCGAGCAGACCGGCAGCCCAGGTGAGCGCCTCGAAGGTGTGACCGTCCGTCTCGGCGGCGCCCTTGAGCTGTGACCACTGCGCCAGGGGCAGCATGAACTCCAGCCCGGCCTGATCGGCCATCGTGGCCAGGGCGACGTTGTTGTCCCAGCTCGCGTTCCATCGTTGGGCGGCTGTGGTCTTCGTCAGTCCGCCCCACACGTTCGACGCGAACACACCGAGTTGGAAGGTGTTGTCGCTCATCTTTCGCATTCGTCTCTCCAAAGTGATCCGCATTGGCGGGGGTGTCCCGTGCTCCATAGGTTCGGAGATACTGTCGGGACTACGTATTCACGTACTCAAAGGACTACTCATGTCGCTCCGGCACGCCTTGCTCGCCATCCTCACCGCGGAGCCGATGACCGGCTATGACCTGGTGAAATACTTCGACGGCAGCATCGCGTTCGTGTGGAACGCACCTCATAGCCAGATCTATCCGGAGTTGCGGCGGATGGAGCGTGACGGCCTGGTGGAGGTGCGTGTGGTACCGCGCGGTGAGAAGGCGGAGAAGCGCATCTACTCCATCAGCGAGACCGGATTCGCGGAACTGCGGAACTGGCTGACCACCCTGGCTCCGTACCAGGGGGAACGTGACCAGTACCGGTTGAGGTCCGCGCATTTCGAGATGGCCACCTACGATGCGGCGCGACGCCAGCTGCGGGAACATCTCCGGCACTACTCCCAGGCGTTGCGAGAGTGGGAGCAGATGGTCGATGACCTCGAAAACCGCCGGGTGTCCTTGCTACAGCAGCGACTCGCCCAGCGCCCCGAGGCCGAGCACGAGGCGATCATCGCCTTCAGGAGGTTCGCGTTCCGCGGCGAGGCGGCCAAGGCTCGTACCGAGATCGCCTGGGCCGAGGAGGGCCTCGCGCTGCTCGACGACCTGGAGGCGAAGCGGGTGCCACTCTGGGGCGAGGAAAAGGCCGGCGCGGCTCAGAAGGGGTAGGTGGTCTGGCCGGCACGGCGGGTCACCCACTGCCACTCGGCGAACGCCTCCAGGTCGGCCGTGCCTCCGAAAGCGTCACCGTTGCCGGAGGTTCCCATGCCGCCGAAGGGCGCCCACGTGTCGTACGCGATGGTCTGGTCGTTGACGTGCACCGCCCCGCTGCGCAACTGGTCGGCGATCGCGGCCGCCCGTGTCTCCGATGCGCTCCGCACGGCCGCGGTCAGGCCGTAGTCGCCCAGGTTGGCCAGAGCGACCGCCTCCTCATCGCTGTCGAAGGCGACGACGGGCGCCACCGGCCCGAAGATCTCCTCGACGAACGCCGGCATGAGCTCCGACACCTCGCTCAGCACCGTCGGTGAGTAGAACGGCCCGTCGTGTGTGCCACCCGTGACCACGACGGCGCCGGCCTCGATGCTGTCGTCCACGATCCGCCGCACCCGGTCGAGCTGCGCCGGGCTGACGATCGGCCCGAGCTGCACGTCCCCCAGAGCCGGATCGCCCACACGCAGAGCCCTGGCCCGCTCGGCGAGCCGTTCCACGTATGCGTCAGCGATCGAGCGATGCACGAGATGCTTTCCCGCGGTCATGCAGACCTGCCCCTGATGCATGAACGCCGCCCACGCGCCGGCGGAGGCGGCCGCGTCCACGTCAGCGTCGTCCAGCACGATGAAGGCGTTGTTGCCACCGAGTTCCAGCACACACTTCTTCAGGAGCGGAGCGCACGCCGTGGCCACCAGGCGGCCCACCGCGGTCGAGCCGGTGAAAGAGATCATCGCGGTTCGGGAGTCGGCGACGATCGCCTCACCTACATCGGCGTCCCCCGGCAAGACTTGCAGCACCCCTGAAGGCAGCCCCGCCTCTTCGAAGAGACGGGCCAGCAGCACGCCGCCACTGACCGGGGTGAGCGGGTTCGGCTTGAGGAGCACGGCGTTACCGGTGGCCAACGCCGGTGCGAGCATGCGCAGGGCCAGAACGAACGGGAAGTTCCACGGCGTGATCACGCCGACCACCCCGCGCGGCACGCGCCGGGCCAGGCTAAGCACCCCGACCGGCGAGGGAAGGACCTCGCCGGATGGGCGGGTGGTGACAGCGGCGGCCTGGAGCAGGTTCTCCCGGCTCTTGAGCAGCTCGAACTCGGCCTTGTGCCGGATACCGCCGGTCTCACGCATGAGCCACTCGACCAGTTCGGCGTGGTTCTGCGTGATCAGCTCGGCTGCTCGTACGAAGACGTCGCGGCGTCCTTCCGCAGGCGTGTCCGCCCATCCCCGCTGAGCCGTCTTCGCGTCGTAGGCGGCGCGCGCGACGTCCGTCGCATCGGCCGTTCCGAGCTCGGCGAGGCTCTCTCCCGTCGATTTGTCCAGGACCGCCAGCGTGGGACCGTTGCCGTATTCCCGCAGCGTAGAGCCGAAATCAGGAGCCAGCTTCATGGGACCTCCCCAATGGAGCATTGGTCTAGTCTTTACGTAAGACTATACCTATATAGATGCTTAAATGTCATCAGTTGTGGGCACTTGATGGCGAGACTCCTCCCCCTTCTCTCCGATGCGGAGCCGCGACCATCGACCACCAGGTCAGTGGCCCTGCCCGCGTACAAGGGAGCCGGCTGCACCGCGACAGTCTCGTTACCGACGACGCCGTCCGCTCCGCCCGACGCCTCGGCATCCGCGTCATCGAGGTCGGCGGTTCACACGAGGCCCCCGTCGTTGCCGCCCCTACCTCCAGGCGGCGGAAAGCCACACCACCTGACTCAGGCCCGCCGAGGCGTTTTCCGCCTGGCCGACGAGCGTGTCATTCCGACCAGCTGTGCGAACTAATGGTCGATCGGTTCCAGGGCGATGACGGGAAGGATTCTGCACGCCTCCGCCTGCCGGGTGGCCCAGCGTGGATCCGTCTTCACAGCGCGGGCAAACGCACGTTCCCGATCCTCGCCCTGCAGCACGATCGCTGTGGCTCGGCAGGCGCGTATGCCGGTCTCCAATGTGACTTGGGGGTCTGCGACCAGGTACCAGTCCGGTTCTGCCGGCGAGCCACCAGCCACGGCAATGACGAGGAAACGTCTGCCATCCGGCACGTAGCTCAGCGGGACGGTGTGCCAGGCGCCCGTCCAGCCTCCGGTAGTGGCCAAAAGGAGCAGGCGGTCACCTTGGAAGACGCCGCCAACGTGGCCGTCGCTGGTACGGAACTCCTCGATGATCTGCCGGTTGGCCATACTGAAAGTCACGGCCTGATGTTGGTGCACCCGCTGGGTAATCAATCGGGAACGGGTCAATCTTTTCGGAAGTGAGCTGGCCAATCAGAAAACCACGCTGGTCTGCAATCATTGAAGACGGACAGGGTTCCGAGTACATAAGGCTTCGCAATGGGCACGAGTACCGTTCTTACGAGCGTCGTCAATACGGTGCGATACTACGTCACATACCAGACGCCAATGATGCGCCAGAACGGCGCTGGATACTTGTAACCGGGCTCGGAGCAGTAGCCGAGACCGGGGCGGGATGGTACCTCTCGCAGCATTGGCGTACCCTTGCCAAAAACGTATCCGCCAAGCAGGATTTTATCGCTGTCGTCTCAGTAGGCTCGTATTCCGACCGTACGCCAAGGCTGGAAGAGGCATTCGTGGCTGTGCCAGGCGGAGGCACATCCTAACGACCTCGCCGAAGAGCGCGAATGAGTCAACGTGCCGGAAGGCGTCGGTCGCCTCCTTGTACCGGCCACCGTGCCAGGGAGTAGCCCCAGGTCGGCACCAGCCTGGCCTTCCCGCCTGCGGTCGCCAGTGGCGCGGAAGGCCTCGACGGCGCGGCGGTAGACGGTGAACGCGTCGGCGGTCCGGCTTCGCCGCCAGAACTCGGTGCTCAGCCGGTCAAGGATCTGGGCGAATGCGTCAGAGTCGCCGAGAAACTCCCCGGAAGTGAGCGTGCGCTTGTTGAGCACGATGCGGGCAGGGACGTTCGAGTTCTCCGGGGTGGCCTCGTGGATGGCCAGGGCGAGGTGCACGGCGTTGACGTGCCTGCCCGAGGCAACGACGTACTGCTAAAGAGCCATCACGTTCGGGTACTCGGTGATCTGCCAACTCCAGCCCGGGTGTTACCGGGGTAGTGGCCACCGAGCCGTGCATTGACCCCGGCACGCCTGGCCTGCGCGGCCCGGGCGGCGTGCAGGTAGTGGTCGAGCAGACGCGTGATGGTGCCGTCATCTTCGTCGGTGTCGCCGTGCTGGGCGGCATGGCCCCGGATGAGGTCGTGCAGGTGCCACCGGTCGCTCCTGTCCCCGGTGTCGAACAGGTGAGCCTGGCGCAGTTTGCGTAGCAGGATGCAGGTGTCCGCGGCGGGCACCCGGAGAGGGCGGCAGACCGCCGCACACGTCGGCGAGCCGGCGCATTGCCGCGCTTGCGGCCGCGGCTCCCCTTGCTGCCCCAGCGCATCGAACCTCGAAGTGCGCAGAACGTGAATGCTTAGCTCGTAAGGTGTGGTTCAGCAATCACAGATCCTCGCGAGTGGAGATATTTCATATCATTCTTGGCCGATCGAGGGGAGCGTTTCGGTATTAGGAATCGCCAGGGTTCCACCTTGCCGCACCTCATCCATAACGGCCTGTGCGGATACGCTGGAGTTGTGGTGGGGATACGGAACTCCAGCGGGAGCAGTCAAGCCCAGAAAGGCGCACAGCGGTGCCCAGCCGTGCGCGGCTTCATGAACGAGTAGACGATCGGAGGGGATGCTCTCGATGACCTGAGCTGTGTGCCTCTCGAACAACTCGACCGCTTCTCTTTCAGCAGGCATCACCACACCTGGCCCGTTCCCAAATGTATTGATCCACATTCGGGCCGAGATGGATCGTATTGCGTCGACCCCTGGAACGCCCCACATGGATTCGGGGGCACGGACCATCGTGAAAATTGTTTTCCTCATGCTCGTGTACCAGTCTTGCGGGTCGCGGACCGTAAGAATCACCTTAGATTCAGGGTAGGCCATGACAAGCTCACGCCAGAAGTATGCACTCGGCCAGTCCACCGCCGAGCGGTAGCCATGCAGAGCTGTTTCCCATTGGACCGTGCCGGTTGCCAGCGCCTGTGCCCAAGGCTCTGCCCGGTCCGGATGTACAGCCAACTCCTGCATATGATGACACGGGTCGATGCCCAAATTCTCCAGTGCGGCCTTCAGTGAGGTGGTGCCTGTGCGCGGCAATCCCACACCGATAACATCAATTTTCGTCATGGCGCATCCTTTGCCATCTATGGACGTGCGAGCTGTGAAAAACTTAGATCCGAGGCGTATTCGCGATGGATTCTTCCAGCCATGCGTTTGACGGGGATATCTCTTGAACCGCTGCCAATAAGTGTATGAACGCCTATTTGCCTGGTCAACTTCTGCCCCTCCGCTCATCGCTCCGCCGAAGCTTCTTTCGGCTAACTCGTGCCGAGCAAGTGATGTTGGACCGCAGGCCCGATCCAAGCGATGATCTCTTCTCGACTCATGTCCACCACCGGTTGAAACGCAAGGACAAAGCGACACAACGCCAGGCCTAGGATCTGACTGGACGCCAGTGCCGCACGTCTTGCCGCTTCGGGTGTGTCTCCCAGCAGGGCAACCGCCACGGGGACCAACTGAGTAGCGAAGAGTGAGCGCATGTGTTCAACGGCGACCGGATTGGTGCAGCTTGCGCGCAGCAGAACTTGGATCGTCTCATCACGTTCCCAGCGACTCAAGAAAGCGTCGACAAGAGTGGCGCCGACCCTGTCACGGGGAATCGTTCTCGGATCTGGCAATGCTAGATCATGCTGGGCAGCCGCGACAAAAAGACGTTCTTTGCTGCCGAAGTAACGAATAATCATGGCAGGATCGATGCATGCGTCGGCGGCTATCGCTCGCATCGTAGCTCGACCATAGCCGTCGGCGGCGAATCGTTTCCGCGCCGCCTTCAAAATGGCCGCCCGAGACCTGTCTGATGATCTCATCATGCGAACAATCGCAGACCAACACATGTTGGCATAGGCGTGAGGTAATGAATCCGTGCAGGGTTTCCTCGAAACCTGAGAAAATCGTTGAGCGGCCCCTTGGTTCTGGTCGCTCTCAATGCCGGGTGATCAGTCACAAATGTACACGCTGCTTCGCAGCACCACCGAACTCGCTGGGCAAGCCGAACAGTTTGACTCGAAGCCGGTCGAACGTACGATCCGGCAGCCAGCGGGCCATGGATGCCAGCAGCCGAGCGTCTTTTCCCGTCAGGTATCGCGTTGCGGGCTTGGAGGCGGTCAACGCGCGCAGCACCACCTTGGCGACGACGTCGGGATCGCTGCCCGCTTGCTCCCGTTCGTAAGCCATGTCGGTCATGGACCGATAGCTCGCCTCATAGTGTGTGCGTTGGTCGTCCGTCATCTGCGCCACGACGTCTTCGACGTCGTGGCGTAGCTTGTGTATCGCCGAGGTGTGGATCGAGGCAGGTTCCACCAGCACGACATGAACGCTCCACGGGCGCAGCTCAAGGCGCAGCGCCTCGGTAATCGACGCGAACGCCCATTTGGAGGAGCAGAGCGGAGCGCCGAAGGGCAGGGTTAGCCGGTCGCCGACGGATCCGATGTTTATGATCCGCCCCGTTGCACGGCGCAGCAAGGGCAGGAACGCCTGGATCACTGCCACCTGACCGACGACGTTGACTTCGTACTGCCATCGAAGCGTTTCCGGAGGGATGACCTCCATCGGCCATGCCAGCCCGATTCCGGCATTGTTCACCAGACCTGCCAGCGGGAGGCCGGATTTATCAACTTCTCTGGCCGCCTCCGCGACTCTTTCGGCGTCTGTGACATCAAGAATCAGTGGTGTCAGGGACCCCGTCGTCAACAGTTGCAACGCCGTTCCGTCGCTTTCCTTCCGCACGCCCGCAAAGACGTGGTATCCGGCATTGGCCAGCCTGACCGCTGTTGCCTGGCCAATCCCACTGGAAGCCCCGGTTACCACTACTGCCCCGAGAGGGGAGCTATTACTTCTCATTACTGTCCTCCGTAAGCGTGATCAATACGGGGTTCTATATTTGATGGCTCCCGCCGGGCTTCAAGCAGTGTCCACCGGCGAAGCTGACGACAGGAAACGAAACAGCCCTCCTTCCCGGCCGACTGGTTCCGCAACGAAGCCGGCTCGCAAAGCATCCTCGGTATGGTCGGGGCTCAAGCCCGGGTTCGACATAATTCCGCGGCCTGGAGGCCCGAATCTAGCTCCTGACCTGTGCTGACATGGGTGTAGGCGCCTGGAGGGCGTTTCTCTAGGCGGAGCTGTTCGCCTGGTTCAGCGGGGTGCG
>NZ_JBDPMJ010000045.1:0-47823 GCF_039880665.1 Nonomuraea sp. B5E05 | reverse complement strand
GATGCCGTAGCGGACAAGCCGGGGCAGGACGCTGCCGCCCTCCTCCAGCGCGTCGCCGGTCGAGCTGCTCAGTTCGTTCACCGGGGTCTCCTACTCGTCGTGGTATTCGCGCTCGGCGGGCCGGATGTGGCCGTGGTCGCGGGTCACGTCGGCCACGGCCACGTGGCGGGCGGCGGCGTTGCCGGCCGCCGTGGAGATCGCCTCGGAGGCGGCGGGCAGCGCTGCGGCCAGGCCCTCAGCGGACGCCTTGACGTGCAGGGCCTTGTCGACCAGCCGCCCCCAGATGGCGGCCAGCCAACCGGGCACCTTCAACTCGACGATCTCGGCCTGCAGGCCCTCCAGCCGCCCCGCCATGCGCTCCGCGCCGATCGCGGTGGCGCGGGCCGCCTCCACACCCTCGGTGATCTCCTCCGCCGCGTCCTCGGCGGCCTCGATCACGTCCCGGATGGTCAGCTCGGCGTCGCCGTCGTACTGCACGCCGTGGCCCGACATGGCCGCACTACTGACCGCCACGGTGGCCGGGCGCGGTGCGGGCACGGCCGGGATCGCGGGTCGGTTCATCTGGCCTCCAGTGGCCTGGCCTGCAGCGGCCTGGACGGTCGGGCTTTCATCGCTCGCCGGCGACGGCGCCGCGGTACGGCGAACCTCCGTCGCGGTCCCGGTCGGGGTCGAGGTGGTGGTCGTGGTGGTGGTCTGGGCAGTGGTCTGGGTGGTGGTCGAGCTGGCGGCGGCCGGGGCCAGCGCGGGCCGCCCGGCGGCCGGTGCGCCCGCCACCGGGGCCGGTGCGCTCTGCCTGCGCTGCCGGGGCCGGGCATCGACGCGCTCGACGGTGATCCGGGTGGACCGGTCGGCCCCGGGCGGGGGCCGCATCCACTCCGCGCCGCGCGGCGGGGGCGGCGGCGTCCGGGTCCAGGACTCCCGCCCGCCCCGCCCCGCACCGGCCGTGCCAGTGGCGCCGGTCGCGCCGGTCGAGGTGTTCGTGCTCGCCGAGCTGGCCGCCATGCGGCGGGCCCACCGCCGCTGCGCCCACGCCGGGGACCAAGACCAGCGCAGCGTCCAGCGCATCCACCGGGGCCTGCGCAGGCGCCGTGCCTTGCGGCCCGGGCGGCGTTTGGAGCCGGTGCCCGTGGGCGCGGCCGGCCCGGGGCGGCGGTTCCAGCGCTTGCGGCCGGGCGGCAGCGCCCGGTCCCCACCAGGGCCGGGCTTGCTCTTACGCGGGGCCTTCCACGTCATCGGGCGGGGCTTCGGGGAGCTCGGCGTCGCGTCCGCGCCGCCCTTGCCCTTCTTGCCCTGCCCGTCCTTGCCCTTGCCGCCGCCCTTGATGGCGCCCTTGGTGTCGCCCGTGACGTCGGCGTCGCTCTTGCGGGGCTTACGTGCCTGGATGCACGGGCCGTCGCCGAGCCCGCCCTTGACCTTGCCGCCCTTGCCCTCCTTGCGGCGCTTGCCGTGCTGGGACCCGGACGGGCCCCGGTCGGTCGACGTCCGGCCGCCAGGAGCGGCCTTGGAGCCCTTGCGGCGCTTGTGGGAGCCGCTGCCGTGCGCATCGTCGTGGGAGTTGCCGGGGCCCCTCTTACGCTTCTTGCGCCCGCCGTGGTCGAGGTGCCCAAGGCCGCCGTGTCCGCCCGCGTGGGAGCCTCCTGGCCGCTTGCGGGAGGTGCCCTCGTGCCGCGAGCCGGTCAGGATGCCCCCGCCGCCCCGAGAGCCGCCCCGAGAGCCGCCCCGAGAGCCGCCACGGCCGCCCCCGTGGCCGCCGTGGTGGCCGTTGGCCGCCGCCTTGGTCTTGGCCTGGTCGGCGTTGGCGCGGGCCTGGTCCGCGAGCGCCTGGCGGTGCCGCGCCCGGTGCCACATGCCCTTGGCGGCGGCCACGCCCAGCGCGGTCACCAGGGTCATGCAGGTCTGCAGGGTCTCCTGGGTGGTGGGGTGGTCCGGGTCGGCCGGGGCCAGCGGCGCGAACTCGCCCTCGCCCTCTTCATCGCCGGCGGAGTCGTCGCCGGCCTTGGCGTCCGGGAGAGCGGGGGGCGGCGGCATCATCAGGGCCGGCGGCGGGCCCATCGTCTCGGCGCGGGGCAGGCCCTCGGACAGGAAGGCGGCCGGGGCCATCTCCTTGCCGGCGGGAGCGTCCGCGGCCGCCAGGACCGGAGGCTGGGGGGCGGGAGGCAGCGGCGGGGGCGGGGGCGGGGGCGTGACGGCGCCGTCCGACCGCGGCCGGAAGGACACGATCTTGGCGTCTGTGCCGTCCTTGGTGGGGTCGTCAGCCACGGTGTGTGCTCCTTTCAGGCGTTGACGGTCAGTGACGGGATGGCGTACTCTCGCGCGCTCGTGCGCGCGGGCGCTCGCGCGCTCGCATTACGCGAGGCTCGGGCCGGGATCCGGGTGCAGATGAAGATGAAGATGAACACCGCGCCTCACGCTCCGTAGCGATCGCAGTAGTTGGACAGCCACAGCGCCAGGTCGGCCCACGCCCGTTCGTCGCCGTTCGCGGCGCGATCCCGGGCGATCTTCCGGGCCTGGTCCCACCACAGTTCGGCGAGCCCCTGCGGGCCACGGCCGGCGACCAGCGCCTGGCGCTGTTCGGCGTGCTGCCGCTGGTTGTAGGCGCGTCGCTCTTCCTTGGTCATCGGCCGGTTCACTACGCCTCCTTTGGGCTCGCATCGGGTGGGCCGGGTGCCGCCGCCCGGCGGGGTCCGGGGCGGCGGCGGATCGTGCGGTCATGCCGGCCGGTCACGGCGGACCATGTCCAGGAAGCTGCCGTCCTCCTCAGCCGCCGGGCGGGGCTTCGGGTACGGCTGTCCCCCGCCGCTCAACCGGCGGGGGACGGCGCTTCCACGGCTGATCGCGGCGGCCTCCTGCCTGGCCTCAGCAGCGGCCTTGCGGGCGGCGGGCAGCTCAAAACGCTGCCGGCGGTGCTGAGCCGCGACCTCGAAGGTCAGCTTGACCGCGGCCTCCAGGTGCTCCTGGAGCTTGGCGAACGGCGCGGTGACCTTGTGGTGGCGCCACCACGCCTCGAAGGTGCCGAACTCGGCGGGCGGGTTGGCCCGCCACATCGCCTCCGCGTCCCGGCGGATACGGGCCACGTAGTCGACGTACTCGGCCAGGGCCGCCCGGAGCTGGCCGGAGAACGCCTCGACCATCTCCGGGCTGTCCAGCATGTCCCCCGACCAGGGGCCGGTCGAGTTACTCATCAGTCTTCCTTTCAGCAGGTCACGGCCCGGTCGGGCCGTGAGAACCAGAGCGGCCGTCAGCGGGCCAGTCCAGCCAGCAGCACACGGTGCGGCTGGTCGGCTCGGCGCGGACCTCGTAGCCGTCGGCCAGCTGCTTGACCAGGGCCAGGCCACGCCCGCCCTCACCCACCGGGCGGGGCGTCTTGACCAGCGCGGGCCCCAGGTCGATGCAGGTCACCCCCACCGACCGGGCGCCGGGGTCGACCTCCAGCTGCACGGCGTACCGGCCGCCCGGCGTGCCGCTCGCGGAGTGGAGCACCGCGTTGGTGGCCAGCTCGGACACCACCAGCAGCACGTCGTCGACCCGGCCGCACCCAGCCGGCAGCACCTCGCGCACCCAGGCGCGGGCCACGCCGACGGAGGCCGCCGTGCCGGCGAACGAGCGAGCGCACGCGGTCGGCACGCTGATCGTGCTCACCATCTACGCCACCCCCGCCCGGTGCATCAACGGGACGGCGGCCTGCGCCAACAGCACCACCGGCCGCGCCCCGACCAGCGGCAGCTGACCATGCTCAGCCAGGTGTTCACGCACGTAGACCAGCGCATCGGCCTCACCGGACGCGGCGGCCGCCACGCTCGCCCTGGCCGCGGCCAGCAGCTCGCTGTAGGCGGCCGCCAGCAGCACCAGCTCGTTGTGGGGCAGCGCCTGAACCTGGGGGACGGTGGTGATGCTCATGCCGCCGCACCTCCCACACGGGTCAGGAAGGCGTGCACGTCGGCGCAGCGCACCAGGACGTCGCCGTCGTCGCCGGGCAACGCCAGGCGGAACCAGCCGTCACCGCTCGCCTGGCTGGCCAGGCTCGCCCTGCTCACCTGCCAGGTGAGCAGGAGGCCGTCCGCGTCAGGCACCTGCACGATGAAGGTGTCGGCCTGGTTCCAGTGGGCGGTCAGCACGCCCGTGCCCCACCCGTCGAACATGCCGCCGGCCTGGCGCACGGCGATCGTGCGCTGCCGGTCGGGCAGCAGCATGGCCAGCTCGGCGTGCCAGTCGATCCACGCGGCCTCGCCGTCCAGCGGCACCTCGCGCAGCGTCGCGTCGAGGAACTGCTGCAACAGCCTGGTCGAGCAGTACAGCACCGCCTCCCCGCTGTCGGCCTGGGGGTCGTCGGGCGCGATCGTGATCACGGTGTGGCCAGGCTCGGCGTGCGGGCCGAACACGACCCGGTCCGGCCCGATCCACCGCTCCGACGTGAGGTAGTCGACCAGCAGCGTGCGCGCGAACGTCGCGCCCGCCGCCATCTCGCTGCCGTGGTCGACGTAGGCCAGCGACACCGCGTACGGGTCAGCCACGTCGTAGAACAGCGTGCCCAGGAACCGATCGTCGCGCCGGTTGGCCGGGAACAGGGTCAGGTGCTCGGTCACGATCGGCTTCACGCCGCACCCCCGGACTGCGCCGCGAGCGCCTTCTTGACCTTGCTGGCGGTGTCAGAGCCGCACCCCAGCGCCTCACGGAACTTGTGCACGCCCGCGTCGGCCGACAGCTTCCCGTCAGCGATCAGGGCGCGCGCACGCAGGGTCAGAGCCTCGATATCGACCCTCGTACGGGGCGGCGGAGCGCCGTACCGGCGACCGACGTTCGCCCTGTACTGAAGGTCAGTACGGCCTCCGGTACGGCCCGGTCCGGCCTCCGGTACGGGCAACACCTCCAGGACCGACCACAGCGCGGGCAGCACCCACACCGCGGTCACCGCCGCGACCGGGCCCAGGCTGTGCACGATCAGGTTCAGTACCTTGTCCCCGAAGCTGCCCCCGGCCGCGAACGCCGGCCAGCAGTTGAGCACCAGCGTCAGCGCCAGCAGCAGCGCCTCGACGCGGAACATCTTCTTGCCCGCCGCAGACGCGCGGTCGACGACCTTCCCGCGCATCGCGGAGTAGGCCTGCACCGCGACCGTGGCCAGCAGCGGCAGGCTCATGGCGGACTCAATGAGGAACGCGGCCCACCAGGCGACGGAGAACTTCTCCAGCGTCAGCGCCGTAGCCACCGACGCCTGCACGCCGATGCTGGAGACGGCCAGGCCGATCACGACCGCGACCATGACCATCGTCGTGGTCGTGCGGCGCACCTTGGCGTCGCGGTAGGCCAGCGCCACCGGATCCTGAGCCAGCTCATGCAGCCGGGCCGCCTCCATGACAGCGCTACGACGCCGGCGCACCTTCGTGGACTCGACCGCCAGCGGCGCCTCATCGGCCTGCAGGCGCGCCAGCTGGTGCGCCTCAGCCACTTCTAGACGCAGCCGCTGCACGCGCCGGGTCTCCCCGGACACCAGGGGCAGGTCCGGGACGATCTCGCCGTCGACGATGTCGTCGTCCCCATCCGCTTCGTCCGCGTCATCCTGGTCGACGTCGTCGCCGAGTTCGTCGTCCTGGTCGACGTCGACCTGCGCGGCGGTTACCGTCTCGACCTCGCGACCGCCCGCCTCATCGTCGGCCACCCGCTCGGGCAGCGACGACGCCGGTGCGGGCGCCTGGTCGAACAGCAGACGGCGCTCGATCTCGACCAGGAGGCGGTCGACGTCGTCGTCGAACGGGTCGCGGTCGGGAGTAGGAGTCGCGATGCTCACCGGTCCACCTCCTTCGGGCCAGTGGCCAGCTCGCAGACGGCGGTCTTCGCCGCGACCTCGCGCAGCATGGCCACCACCTGGCCCTGCGTACGGCGGGGCTCTCGCTGCCACTCCGACAGCGGCTGCCCATCAAGGTGCGTCACGACGGCGTCCCACACCTGCGTGCGCAGCTCCTGATGGCACGGCGCGTCAGGCGAGGACATGGCGACCCGGCTGACGGCTTTCATCACATCCAGGCCGATCACGCTGCTGGGATCCCAGCCCTCGCGATCCAGCAGCTCGGCGGCACGGGTCAGGGCGTCGCTGACCGGATTCGCCGGCGTGGCGGCCTCGATCAGCCGCTTCCTCACGTCTGCGACGCTCGGCGAGTGTCGGCGGCGCACCGGCCACCACAGCCGGGACCACCGGCGGCTCCGGCGGCGGTCGGCCAGCAGCTCGACCCCGCTGGCAACGGTGGCCAGGCCGTCCTCGACCTCATCGCGCACGGCCTCGACCTGGTCGGTCAGGCCGTCCACGCTTTCGGCGATGTCCGACAGCGGCTTCAGCGCCGTGGCGAGCTCGCGCACGCCGGCGGCGAGGTTGGGGAGTTCTTCGCGCCGGGCGGCGGCGGCCTGGCGCAGATCGGTCCGCAGCTCGCGGAGTTCGTCCAGGACGGCCAGCAGCGCGTGCGCGGTCGCGGCCTGCGCGGCGTACGTCGCAGTGGCCTCCTCGGCCTCGTTAAGCCTGTCTCGGCGCCGACACGTGCCGTCGTAGGTGTAGGTGTCGTGGAAGCGGCTTTCGTCCGCCGCGTAAGCCAGCAGGGCCTTGGCCTGCTGAGCAGGCGAGAGACTCTGTGCGGGAGGAGTGGTGGTCATCGGGCCGCCTCCTGACACTGAGCGCAGGAGGCCTGGTGCTCGATGACCTCTGCAGGCGTCGCGGTAATCAAGATCAGCCCGAGGGCCACGCACTTGACCGCGCTCGACGCAGCGGCTCCGGCGATGCTCGTTCGCTTCCCCATTCACGCCACCGCCTCAGCGGCCAGCAGCTCCGCAATGTGCGTGGAGCGGAAGCGGCGGAGCCGCCCCCCGGGAGTCGGCACAGCCTTGAGCCGACCGCTCCGTACCCACCGGCGGATGGTCTCGGGGTGGACACGGAAGACGTCCGCCACCTCGGAAGGCAGCAGCAGCTGTTCCTGAGCCAGCCCCTCTGCAAGGATGGTCATTGGGTCGTTTCTCCTGTTCTGAAGGGGACGGGTGCGACCCTGTGGGCGGCCTGGTGGGTTCAGCACCAGGGCCGCCCTTCGTTGTCTCGTCCGAAAACGGACTTGGTGTACTAGGACGCAATGTAGATGGTGTACTAGAACACCGTCAATTAATTGGCGCAGGCTGTGTCGGCAGGGTGACTTACCTCTTCCCTTCGGTGTACTAGTACGCTTGGACCAGGCCTCAAAAGACCCGGTTCAGCAGGAGGAGTTCAGTGGCACCCCAGGTTCAACGGCCTGAGCCCCCGTACTTGCAGGTGGTCCGACATATCAGGGACCAGATCGAACGCGGCGAGCTGCAGGACGGCGACACGATCCCGTCAGCTCGTCAGCTCAGCAAGGACTGGAACATCGCCTTGGCCACCGCCACGAAGGTGCTGACCACCCTGCGAGCAGAAGGCCTGACCCGTGCAGTGGTGGGCATCGGGACGGTGGTCAACACGACAAGCGCGTCCCACTCGCCGATAGATCGCGCAGTGTCGATCCGGCGGACTGGTCGCATTTACCCGCCCGACGAGCACGCAAAGATCCTGTCGGCCTCGATGGTGGATGCACCCGAGCAAGTGGCTGACGCGCTGGGTATCGAGGCCCGCGCTCCGGCGATACGGCGCCAGCGGGTGACGTTTCGCGGTGATCGACCTGTCTCGGCGTCTACAAGCTGGTTCGATGGCCAGCTCGCCGAGCCCGCTCCCCGCCTGCTGGAGACGGAACGCATCCTTCAAGGCACTTTTGGTTACCTGGAAGAGGTCACTGGTCGGGTGATCAAGACTTCCCGGGACCAGAACGCCGCCGACGCGGCCACTGAGCAGGACGCCCGTGACCTGGGAGTTCCTGTGGGATCACCGGTGCTCCGGGGCCGGAACTGGGTCATAGACAGCGAGGGCCTGGTGCTGGAGTACGGCGAGTACGTCTCTGCTGCCGGGCGCTGGCAGTCCTACGAGTTTGAGATCGACAACTAGAGGATCTTCTGTGGAACTACTTCATTCGGGCAAGGTCAGGGATGTCTACCTCGACGGCGAGGACCTGATCCTGGTCGCCAGCGACCGTGTCAGCGTCTACGACGTCGTGCTGCCCACACCCATCCCTGACAAAGGCAAGATCCTCACGCAGCTCAGCCTGTGGTGGTTCGACCAGCTTGCCGACGTCTTCCCAAACCATGTGATCAACACAGACGTGCCCGCTGAGTGGGCTGGCCGTGCCGTACGGTGCAGGCGCCTGGAGATGCTGCCGGTCGAGTGGATCGCCCGCGGCTATCTGGCCGGCCTGGGGCTGCAGGAGTACCGCGCGAAGGGCACGGTGTCCGGGGTGCCGCTCCCGGCCGGGCTGCTTGAGGGCTCGAAGCTTCCGGAACCGATCTTCACGCCGACCACGAAGGCGACGGCCGGGCATGACGAATTCATCACCTTCGACGACGTCGTCGACCAGATCAGCGCCGACACCGCCGCTCGACTGCGAGACGTGACCCTAGAGATCTACCGGCGCGGAGCTGAGATCGCCGCCGAACGGGGCATCATCATCGCCGACACCAAGCTCGAGTTCGGCCGCGCGCCGGACGGCACGCTGGTCCTGGCCGATGAAGTGCTCACCTCCGACTCCAGCCGCTTCTGGCCGGCGGACTCCTGGCAGCCAGGGCGCACCCAGCACGCGCTCGACAAGCAGTTCGTCCGCGACTGGTCCTCCACGCTCGACTGGGACCGCACGCCGCCCGGGCCGCCGATCCCTGACGACATCGTGCAGGCCACCAGAGCCCGGTACATCGAGGTCTACGAGTGCATCACTGGCCTGACGTGGAAGGAGACCCAATGACCACCAACCGGCAGTACTTCGATCCGGAGCACCTGGTGCGCGAAGTACGAGAGCTGCTGCACTCGCGTGGGCTCGACACCGAGATTCCCGGTGACACCCAGCTGACGAGAACGGGAGCGTCGATGCTGCTGCGGGGTCTGGGGATCACACCGGGTATGGACGGCGTGGACGCCCTCGCCAGGGCCATAGACAAGCCCTGGGTCGACACCGACGATCTTCTGGCGGAGTTCCGGTCGGCAGAGACCGACCAGCGTCCTGCCGAAGGAGAGGCCCCGTGCGGAGTCTGCGGACACGAGGCGAGGTTGCACGCAGGGAAGTCTGGGCACCCCTGCGATGTCGTGTATGGGGACAGCGATATCGACTGCGCTTGCACGGGCTTCGTTGCCGTGGAGCCGATCAGATAGGCGCCCTCAGCCCTCAAGAGGCCTGGGACCACGGACTGTCCGTGGTCCCTTGTCATGTCCGGGCGAGTTCGGTACCAGAGCTTTTCGCTTGGCTCCCTATTGCTCGTGGAACGCACTCTTTTCGATCTCGTCCAGCAGCGTTCGCAGTTCGGTGAGGGTTTGGCGGACCTCCTCGGGATGATCCCTGGCGGCACCGCGGAGGATGTCACGCTTGACCACTCGCTGCAGAATGGTGCGGAGCCGGCCGGTCTCGGCGGTGAAGCTTTCTACCGCATCGATCTCAGGGGTCGTGTTCTCCGAGGTGCCGAGTTGAGCGAGGTAGGCGCGGATGTGCTTGACCGCCTCGGCGTCATCGAAGTCGCCCTCCGGAACGGCGTCGACTGCCCCTTTTAGGACCGCTGCGGTGACCTGGACGCCGTCGGCTTCTATGACGGTCTGGTAGACGGTGACGGCCGCGCCCTCACCGTGATGCGCCGCCAACGGCAGCAGCTCCCGAACCTGGCCTTCGCTCGGGTCCTTGGTGCCAATTGGCACCAGTCGCTCGGCTAGAGGCCACGCTCGGATGAGCCGGTTGGCGTAGCTGCGACTCATGTCCCAGCGCTGCTCGCAGTACTCCTCAAAGGTGGGATAGTCGGCACGGTACAGGCGGGCATCCCTGATCACTTGCAGGGCCTTTCCTGCCGCCCAGTAGGCAATCCGCAGGTTGTTGATGGCAGCTTCGCAGGCTGCCAGGTCGTCCCGTTCGACGTCGATCAAGTTGGGGCTGTTACCGATGGCCTCGTACGGCACCGGCAACGCCTTGGCCATCTCAGTGACCAACTTGGGAGCGTGCTGAACGGCGACGGGGTCCTCGCCTCGACGCCGACCCATCAGACGCTCACCCCGTCCACCGCTAGGGCCAGCTTGTAGAAGTCTTCCTTGGCGCGCAGGGCGGTCCCGGAGGGCTGATATTGGGTGACGACCAGGCCCTTCTCCGCCGCATTGGTGTGAATCTTGTACTTGCGGATGGGCTGGGGAGCACGCGGATAGCCGTGCTTGTCGATCCAGGCATTGACCTTCAGCAGGTCCTCATCGCCGTCACGTGCATCCCATCGGTTGACTACGACCAGGAAGGGGATGCCGCGGGGGCGGAGGACACGCTCAATGGTGTATTCGGTGGGATCGTAAGTGAGCCACTCAGGGTTCATCGGCACGATGGCACGGTCAGTGATGGCCAGCAGAGCGCGCAGGGCGTCCGCTGCGGCGCCATGTCCAAGAGGGTCTCTGCTGCGGGTGGCGTTGGGGTCGACGTCCATGAAGCCAGGACAGTCCACGATGATGCGGCGCACGAGTGGATCCTGCTTCAACTTCGGCAGCAGATCGTTGCTGCCTTGCGTGGACAGGTAGTCGAACGGCAGACGCTCTTCGGCGACCCGGTCAGCCCACTTCTCCATGGACCCCTGGGGGTCAATCCCTGCGGCTACGACTGGGGCGTCTTCGCCCTCAGGGTTGGGGCGGGTGTTCTCTCCGACGACGGCCGCCAGATTCACGGTGATAGTGGACTTGCCGACACCACCTTTTTGGCTGATCACAGCGTCGACGATGGCGCCTCGCGCCTTGGCCTCTTGAGCGTCATCGACCGCCCGTCGCGCGGCGTCGGCGGCTTGCAGGGCAGCAGACATCGTTCCTCCGTGGCTTCCCATTGTCTGGTACTCGGATGCTCAACAAGAGTGCCAGAAGGGAGGGGAGGGAGGTAGCGACACTCTGCTGTCGCCGTCCCATGAGCTGGCCAAACGGCGGCCGACTCTCGCCCTCTAGCCCGTACGACGGGCGCCGAATGAGTTGATCGTGAGGCCCAGCCGCGCTACGAAACCTGTGCCGGTCTGGGAAGAGGTTCCTGGGACACGCCTGACCGGCTGCCGGGTAGCTGGGTTGGCAACGTCTCCCGGAGTCGTTCCGCCAGCTTGTTTTCCGGCCCGCGCATTCGTTCCCGTACGTTCTTGGCCGCCTCCTCATCGCGCTGTACCGCCGCGATGGTCTGGAGCGCGTACGCGGCTTCGGCCACGTGGCCATGATTGATCAGCCACCTGATGAAGGTGTCACAGCCGAACCATCCGCCGTTGCGCCAGTAGGCGATGAGCGCGTCGCCGAGCTCGGTGGCCATACGCAGGTCGGTCTGCGGATGATCTGGTGGCGGCGTGTCGGGGACGTTGTCACCATTAACGCTGCTGCGGCCCTCTCGCGCCCTGAGCCATGCTGGAAGTCTCATGTTTGCCCCTCGCCATGGTGCTGAGACTTGTGCTATTTGACCTGAAGGTATGGATAGTCGGATCGGTCTGCCAGGCATGGCTGACTAGCGTCAAGGCGATGCTGCAATCCCCTCTCCCCTGGGCGGCGAGCGCGTCTTCGTCCGCCATCACCGGCGCGCCGACGTAGCGCGTTTCCGGACGCGACTACTTCCTGCTCAGTACGTGAGCAGCTACAAACGATGTGTGCAGCATCTCTACTGGGACCTCGGGTCCTACGCGGGCGGTGCCTGCTTCGAGGTGGACTGGCGCGGCTCGACCGCCCGGGTGTGCCTCATGGACGCCGGCGACTACCAGGCCTATCTCGATGAAGACCCGTACAGCTTTTACGGCGGCTTCTTCGACGTCAGCCCTGTCGTCCTGGAGGTGCCCTACGACGACTACTGGTACCTGGTCGTCGACAGCAATCCCCGGCGGATCAAGGTCTGGGTCACCGAGATTTTCGATTGAGGTGAGCCCGCGACGTGCGCGGGGGACTGGCGATTTCGGGTCGTGGGCGCTGCCTGGCGGGCGGCGGCCGGGACCGGCCGAAGAGCCGCACGCCCGGCCGGCCGATCCTCCAGGCTGCGCCCGGCGCGGTTCGCGCCGGGCGGCGCTCTTGATACCCCATAAGAACAATTCGGCAACTCGCCGTGCTCGTTGTTGCGTCACCCACCCGGGCTGTTGCCAGCCGCCGCAACGAAACCCGCTCAGCATGCTCAAGTCCACGCGCCTTTACGACCTCCTACAGCTGAGGTTCGATAACGACGCAGAGCTGTAGGCGCCCGTTCGTCTGCCGGAAGGATCAAGGATGGCTTGGTTTCGATCTCGTGCGGAAAAGCAGGCGATCAAGCAGTTGGAAGCGGAGGAGCGGACTGCCCTGGCCGATGCCTGGCACGCACATACGCAGCGCTTTGGAGAAGGCTGCGGGTGTCTCCAGCATCACGTTTACTTGCCACTTCGACACCTGGGGATTCATCTACAAGCACGCACACGAGGCCGGGAACTTCAACGGACCGAAGGTGGTCGACGAACAACCTGACGGCTTCGTCGCGGTTCCGGTCTCGGGACCCACCCTCGTTGCGGTTCTCGAAACGCTGTGGCGGGAGCAGAGGAACAAGTACCGCAGTGCCGGCAACAGGGCGATTGCTAAGCGGATCTATGACGTGACAAGCACGACCGTAGAAGCGATCGACCTGGAGGCGGCGGAAAGAGGGACTCCCATCCCGCCCGTCGTGATCGACGCCAAGCACGGCACCGCTGACCCGCAACCGTGAGTGGGGGGCAGCCCATGTACCAAGAAGGGACAGAGGCGCCCTGATCCTGAGGGATCGACGCACGAGAACCTGCCGTGCTCGGTGGCCGGTGGTGAGGTACGAACCATCGGCCGGCGATCGGCCCCAGCTCGATACAGCGGGAACCGAAGTCTGCCGATCGTCCAACCTCAGCCCACGATCTTTCGGCAACTCGGCGCACCCGTACATCGCAGATGCATTGGTACATGACCGTCGCGCGGGCGCGTAAGCCTGTCCGCGAGGTCCGTCAACATCGCCTTTCGGCAATCGCCCGCGCGTGCTGAGGTGACCGCATGACCCCCACCAACGCCGCCAACCGGCTGGCAGTCGCAGGAATGATCGTGTTGACGCTGGCGTTGGCCTGGACCAGCGTCGAGATTCAAGGCGTCGCCGCAGACGGGTCCGCCCCTTGGACGCGCGAGTGGATAACCGGGTGGCTGATCGGACCGGCGGTGTCGCTGCTCGTGCTGGCCGTGTTCGGCACCCGCGTCTACCTGATCACACGCGGTCAGCCGATTCGCTCGCCGAAGCTGGTACGGATCGAGCGGCTGTTCCTCGCGGCGATGCTCGTGCTGTGCGGCTGGCCACACCTGCCCTGGGTCGCCGACACGTTCAGCCTCTGGGGGCTGGCGCTGCACGTCCTGGCGCCGGTCGTCGCGGTCGCCGTCGTGGCCAGCCTGCCGATGATCCTCACTCAACATATGGACGGCTGACGGGCTCGGCGAGCGCGGCGGCGCCGCCTGAACTCGGGTCTTGTCGGCGTCGCCCTGGTCGTGCCCGTTGCCGGATGTGTGTTGCCTGGTCAGTGCTCGTACCCAACGGCGGCCGCGACGCGGGCGCCTTGATCCTGTAGGGAAAAGTTGCTTCCGATCTTGCCGAAGGTCGTATCCCTGCCGAGATACCTTGGTCCATTCCGGACTCCTCCACGTTTGGGGAACCCAACCCACTATCTTGCTGCGGCAGGATCCGGCCCCTATCGGAGGTCGTACGACACGCCGTTCAGCGGCGAGGCTGGATCCGGTCGAGACCTCCGGGGTGGGCGTGCCCGAGGGCGACGACGGCGTTGACGAGCGCGTCGTACAGGCGGCGGTGGTTCCAGTGCTGAAGTGCGAGGGTGGTGCCGTCGTCCTCCAGTTGGCGGGCGAGCTCGGCGAGTTGCTCGGTCCACTCGCGCGCCGTCAACGGCAGCCGCGGGGCGGCACTGGGGGCCGGTTGCGGTGGCGCCGGCGCGCGGTGGAAACGGGTCGGAGTCCATCGCGCGCGCTGCCCGCGGGCCCGGCGGGAGATGTTGATGAACTCCTCGATGGTCTCCTCCAGGTCCTCGCGCATGTCGTAGATGGCGGCGGCCAGCTCGCCTGAGTCGGATCCGCCGGCCTCCTCGTGCGCGGTGCGCAGAGCGAGCACCTGGCGCTGGATGGCGAACAGGCGCACCATCGCCTCGCGCGCATCGGGCGGCATTTCGTCGCGCGCGGCCGACAGCGCGGCCGCGCTCACGTAGCCCGCCAGGGTTGTCCCGTCCAGAGCGGCGGCCTTCTCCAGAGCGGCGTGTTCGGCGTCGGACAGGCGGAGGTTGACGCGTCTGCCGCGCTGTCCCTGCCCGTGTTCACGGGTTCGCCGGCGCGGTTTCGGTAGTGGTTTCTCGGCGTCGGTCACCGCACCCTCCTGCCGGTTTGGGGAACCCAAACCTACAACTTGCTCCGCAGCTAGCGAGGGCCGCGGGAAGCCCTGGTCCGGAGGGTTGCGGGCGTGGTCAGGGGCATGAAAAACCCCGGAGCTGGCCGGGGTCTGCCCGTGTATCGGGTGACGATACCTTAGCACTGTAGTTGATCTTGAGATTGCGATCAGGGGGTACTTAGTACCTATCTTGCTGCCTGGAGATTTCAAGATCATTGGATGTGCGGTGTTGGTTCTGGTTGGGCTGCTTTCCGCTTGAGTTCTCTGGTTGTTCGTCGCGCCGGGGCCGCATCAGCAGGGGACAGCAGAGGGGCCCCGGCCCCTCGTAAAGGAGGGGGGCCGGGGCCCCTCTGCGACTGTGGAGGGCTTCCAGCGGCCCGCCGTCACCGCCACTGGTGCTTGCGGGAGTTGCGCCCGTAGTGGCCGGCCTGGAGCATCTCGCGTGCTTCGTCGGCGTTGTCCTGGTGCTGCTTGGCTGCCCACGTGTCGCCCTTCGTGGAGCGCTGGGCAGCGTTCGCGTTCTCGTCCCGGGCGATCTTCTGCAGGTCCTCGCGGCTGTACTCGCTGGGGATCAGCGGCATCTGGCTCTCTCCTGTCACGGGGTGGTGTGCTCAAGTGTGCGCTGGGCGCGGCGTGCTGGGGTGCGGGTTCGTAATTGACAGATGTTCCTGTCAATTACTTTCGGGGCGGTTCGCTTCGAGGCGACGCCGGGCGGCGTCGCGCTTGGCGAGCTCGCGGTGGTTGCGCCAGGCGTGGTGGGCGTCGGCGATCAGGTCGATGACGGCTTTGTCGCGGGTGGCTGGCCGGGTGCCGCCGCCAGCGCCCTTGCCGAGATGCCAGGCTGTGGTGCCGCTGCGGTGGCGGGCTTCCCATCCGGAGCGGCCGCCGGTGACGGTGCGGTGCGGCTGCACGGTGCCCAGCAGGTGCCCGGCGACGATGACCCAGTAGGCGCCGTCGTCATGGTCGGTCTTGACGACCTGGACGGCGTCGAGCTCTTCATCGGTGAACCAGCGGCGCCGTTTCATCGGGTCGGTCTCGGTCGTCCATGGCCGACCGGAGGGGACGTCCCGGACGGGGTTGCGGGAGCGTGCCGGCTGGCGCGGCGTGCTGGGAACGGTCGCGGGCCGCGGCTCGGTGGGCGCCTCAGTGGTCGACTCGGTGGCGGGTCGGGAGGCGGGCGCCGAGCTCGGCGCCCCGGCATCCGGAGGGCCGTCCGGCAAGCCGTTCAGCTCGGGCGCGCCAGCGGGTTCAGCGGGGCTCTCGCCGGCAGGGCTCTCGGCGGGCAGGTTCTTGGCGGAAAGGTTCTTGGCGGGCGGGGGAGCGGGGCGGCGGCCGCGGCGGCGATGTTGTTCGGGGATGAGGTGCCGCCAGCGTTCGCGGGCTGACTGACGGGTGATCCCGGCGGCCTCACCGAGCTGGGGGAAGCCTGCTAGCCCAAGCTGGCCGGCCTCATGGGCGGCTTGGTCGGCGAGGTCGTCGGCCATGGTCTTCAGAAGGGTGGCCGCGTGGATGAGGGCGAGCTGGCCGGCGGTGCGTTGCTCGGGCGGGCCGTCGTACGGCTGGGCGGGTGTGGCGGTGGTGACCAGGTCGGCCACGCGTTCAGCGAGCCTGCGCAGCTCGAACTTCACATCGGCCTTGTCCTGGTCGGGCAGCTGCTTCCACGCCATATTGACAGGCTAGTCTGTCAATAGATCGTTTGACAGGTTTTCCTGTCGCATGGACTGCCGGGTGGCTCAGCCGCCGTCCGTGGGCGCCGGGTGCACGGTGACGGCGGTGCCGTACAGGCGGGCGGCCTCGAAGAGGGTGTTGAGGACCTCGGTGGCGTGTTCGGCGCGCGAGCCGCTGAGCCGCGCGTGCCATGTCCAGGTGGCCGGGTTCCAGGCCATGTGCGGCTTGATCAGCTCGACTTGGCGGTCGAACTCCTGCGTCTTCAGGTCGCGGTTGGAGACGGCTGTCACGTTCAATTCGAATGCGTCCATGGCGCCGTTGTACGCCTCGGCGCCGACAGGTTCGCCGCCCTCACCGGCTGCATGATCATGCATCGGGACTGCATAACTGGGCGTCAAACTGTAGACGTTGCCGCCCCCTCGACGCTTCTGTCCGACCAGTCACAGCTTTAAGACTGCGAGTAAGCCCAGCTTCGAGGCGCAGCGCAGGGCTCGGGTCATAGATCGCGGAGGACGTGGGGCCGGCGTCTGGGCAACGAGACGATCGCCGTCGAGGCTCTCGGGCTCGTGTCAGCCCTCTGCCAGGGCGGGCCGCCGCCAAGCCATCGGTAATGCCGTCGAAGGTATTGTCCGGCGCCGCAGTTGTCTGGACTTCCCGAGCAAGACAACGGCCCTCCCGGGGCAAATCGGGAGGGCCGTCACGTGTGCTCCGCTGCGCTCATCCGGACCAACGAACTGACGCCTCGGAATCGGCTGACCTGGCCCTACACCCCGTGTCGGGGCTCGCTGCCGATCGCCATGGCTCCATCGTTCCCGAGTTGGGACTTGTCCATTAAGCCGCTCGGACCTTCTCGGACCACTTCGTGCACACTCGAGCATCTTCGGGAGCTGATCATCTCCGCATACTGGCGCTAAACGCTGGCCTGAACAGGGCGAACAGTCTGCTGTTCAGGCTGTTCAGACGGGCGGAGGTTGTCCGGAATCAGCGATTACCACGCTCTGATGCCGGTCTATGGCCGCAGGCGGCATCATGCGGTGTTACCGACGCTTCTGCGAGCCGCAGCGGAGGGCAAACCCTGCGGCGCATCCGCGGAGGCGCGGCGACAGCTCATCCGGACCATGAACGCCAAGGAGATCCATGCTTCCCCTGCCGTACACGCCTGCGCTCTGCCTGCCCTGGCCGACGATCCGGCCGGTCACGCTCACGCTCGTGCTTGTCTTCATCGTCGTGCTGGTCGCGCTGGGCAGCGACCCCGCCCTCGCTCTGGGCGTGGCCCTCGCCGCGATGACCGCGACCATCGGCCAGCTGAACCCCGCCGACGACAACAGCAACCGCTGACCGCGCCGGCGAACACCCACGAGGACCTACCTTCGATGCCTCGGCCTGAAAAGCCGATCACGTGGGACGGCCCGCTGGCTGACCTGGCTCAGGCGCTGCGTGATCTGCGCTGGCGGGCTGGCCGGCCGTCCTACCGCGACCTGGAAGAGCGCACCAGGCATTCCCGCTCGGTTCTGGCCGACGCGGCCGCCGGCTACCGCTGTCCTACCTGGGAGGTCACCCGCGACTTCGTGGTGGCCTGTGGTGAGAACCCGGACGACTGGCGGCCGCGTTGGGAACTCGCGCGCGCCGCCGCAGGCAAGGACCGTCCGGTCGAGCGCAAGCCCCGGCGGCCGCGTGGTGAGGCGACCCGCGCTGCCAAGCCGCGCGCCAGCGTTGCTACGAAAGCGCCTGTTTCCCCCAGCGCCCCGCCCGATCCCGAACTGGCCCGCACTCCCATGCAGTTCCGCTACCAGCTGCGGACCCTGCGCGCGTGGGCGGGCAACCCATTCACGAATCCGACCCACCGCATCGACGGCAGCGATCTCTGGGTGCCGGCCAGCACCATGTACGACGCCCTCAACGTCAAGCAGAGCCACCTGCCCGCGCTGCGTGTCGTGCGCGCCATCGTAACCATGTGCATCGACGACGCCGAGCAGGTGGAACGGTGGCTGGACGTCTGGCGTGCGATCAACATGGCGGAATACCAGCGGGCCAACCCGCCGCCTCCAGGGCTGGGCTGACCGGTGCGGCGAGCCTCCTGGGGTCCCCAGGACCATTCCTGGGGACCCCAGGAGCTGGATTTACGACGATGGCGCCGCTCTGGACGCGGCGATCCGGTCAAGGATCTCAGGACTGAGGGTCTGTGGGCGTTGGGTGATCCAGCGACGCACCTGGGAGGTCCGGAGGATGTGGATCCCGTTCATAGCGGGGTCCGGGCCGGCCGTGAAGTCGACGACGGCTGCAGCGACGACCGGAATACGCGAGTCGCCGACGCTGAGCGGGCTCATGCGCGCCACAGCGGTGGCCAGGGCGGCTAGATCCGGCTGCCACGACTGCTGTGGCATCAGCACGTACAGGCCAGAGCGGCAGGCCACCAGGTATCCGGCCACGCTGCCGGGCAGCACTGTGCCGTACCAAGCGCGGAAATCGTCGCCGACCAGGGGCGCCAACACACGCATCAGGCGCGGTTGCCTGACCGGACGGGTCGTCCGCAGCGTGGTGATCAGATAGAGGACCAGCCGGATGGGCGCGGACAGTACGAAGCTGATCAATACGTAGACCGCGTCCCCCAGGGCCGCCACCAACGTGAAGAGGGTTTCGCGGCTGGCCGGAGCGGACAGCGCCAGCAGCAGCAGCGCCAAGGCCGTCAGCGCTGCACCCGGCCAACCCCACAGCCAAAACGGCGGGCCGAACACGACCGCCGCGGAAACTGCGGCCGCGATCATCACGAGTGCGCCGGCGGAGGTTATCTCGGCCACAGTAGTCAAGGCGGTGCTCCCCCGGTCGAGGTACAGGACCGGGGTCAGGTCGCGCACGTCAAGCACCCTGCCGTCGTTCCAGAAGACGCGATGGTCCTCAGTACCGGCCGGGCGCTCGGCCCGATCGGAGATCCAGATCGGTCGGCTGTCCGCAGGCGCGGAGGCCTCGGTCGAGGACTGACCGTCGACGACCGCGTCGACCAGGGCGCGGCCCTCGCGCAGCCGTCGCAGCTCCGCCTCCAGCTCGGCGGCGTAGCTGGCGCTGATCTGGGCCAGCTGCAGGTCGGCGTTCAGGCGGGTGAGCTCGGCATCCCGGGTGATCGCTTGTTCGCGCATCTCGGCCAGCAACTCCCGGTAGCGCTCGGCTTCAGCCTCGAGGGCCTGGCCGCGTGCTCGGGCCCGAGCCAGTTCCTGCGCGCCGCGCTGGGCAGCCGCGGCGATCTCCGCTTGGGCGACCTCCAAGTTGTCACGGAGCTCGGCCTGCTGGCGGGCGGTGTCCAGGAGTTGCTCGGTGAGCTGATGGCATTTGCGCGTCAGCGCGATCACCTGCGCCTCGAGCTGCTCGCGCGGGACGGGCAGGTGCGGGGCGGCGACCTGTTCGGCCGCCGCATACAGCAGCCGTCCCTGCGCGATGACCTCGGCCTGCAGCAGACCGCCGGTGATCTCCTCGATGGGGATCAGGTAGTTCGGCTCCACGTACTC
The DNA here is from genome assembly GCF_039880665.1 of Nonomuraea sp. B5E05. Classification (NCBI taxonomy): domain Bacteria; kingdom Bacillati; phylum Actinomycetota; class Actinomycetes; order Streptosporangiales; family Streptosporangiaceae; genus Nonomuraea; species Nonomuraea sp. B5E05. Next base: position 28,190 of record NZ_JBDPMJ010000045.1, on the reverse strand, counting down.
CCAGGCCGGCAGGTACTCGCCGCGGAGTTCCTTGGAGATCTTGTTCTTGTCGCGGATGCCCAGGTGCTGGGCGAGCCGGACCTGGCTCACGCCGGCCTCGTCCATGACTGAGCGCAGCCACTGTACGAAACGCACCACCTCGGGTGCCGGTAAGTCGTTCATGGCCGTAGGGCCCTCCGCTCCCCGCCGGGCATCCTCACCGCACGAGCACCCGCGCCGGTTCCTGGTCTTCCCAGGACCGAGCGCGCCCCACCAGCGTAGAGAGCGACGGGGCGGACACTCCACCGCCACAACGACACGACGCAAGGAAGTGCAATGAACAGCAACCGGGAATTGTGGATGGCGGTCATCGTGACCGCCGGTGTCCTCATTGCCATCGTCGGCGGCGGCCTGGCCTGGCTCGGCGGCACCCCCGCGGCGATCGCCATCCTGGTCGGCGCGACCGGGTTCGCCGGCTTCGTCGGCCTGGCGCTGGCCATCGCCACGTTTCTGACGCGCACGCAGCCCTAGGTAGGCGCTCGTCCGCCGATGCCCCCCTCTGGCACCAAGGCGCTATGACGCGATTCTCCTCCAGACGTTCGCCGGGTCTGCCCCTGCGTGACCCGCCCGACCTGCATGTTCGCGACCGAGATCCGGCGCGTTCGGGGGATTTGCAAGTCGGCACTACGTGTCGGTGTAAGAGAACTTCTCCCCGCCCGATCGCCGCTTTTCGGGACGGGCCCGCCGATGCTCTACGGTCATCCCAGGGACGGTTCGGCTCCATGGCGTGACCGCGCGGCGGCATCCGGTCGAATTCGCCGGATGGACCGGCGGCTCGAAGAAGGAGATGACGCCTGTGGGCAAGCACCGTCTCGACGACGATCGGCAGCAGAAGGTGCGCACCGCGCTCGCCCTGGCCAGGTTCGTGCTGTGGCTGGGCTGGCTGGTGTGGACGCTGACCGATCGCGACGCCACCCGCTAGGTCGGGTGGGCGGGCCTCCTGCCACGCGCCGCTTTTCCAACCGAGCGGGCAGGAGGCCCGTTGGCGTCTCAGCCTAGGTCGTGACCCCCCGCGGTACCCAACCCGGGACCGCCGGTCGTCGTGTTGCGGCTTCGGCTACTTCTACCCCCGGGAGGGCTGGCACCCCTCCCAAGATCATAAATTCACCACAAACCGGGCAGGTTCGAGCCCATTTCAAGATCAATGATCATGATTAGTTGGGTAATTCTCGTACCCCATAATGACTCTTATGGTGTACGAGATCGATCCGCGCGACGCGATCCGGCCGATGCTGGAGCCACAGGCCCCGCTGAGCGCCACCCGGCTGGCCGCGGCGCCCCCCGGCGAGCGGCACGCCCTCATCACCGCCGCGGTCGTCGCGCTGCCCGGCCTCGGCCCGGTCGAGCTAAAGCACCGCTACGGCCTGCGCCGGCTGACCGCCGTCTGGCTGCAGACCCGGCCCTCGCCCGCCACCACCGCCGCCTACCACCGCGACCTGGCCGGCTACCTGCGCTGGTGCGCGCGCCGCTGCGACCCGCTGCGCGCCTACCGCAGCGACATCGACGAGTACGTCGTGCACCTGACCGAGCGGTACGCGAACTCGACCGTGGCCCGCAAACTGGCCGCCGTCTCCGCCTGGTACGGCTACCTGCTCGCGCACGACGTCGGCACCCGCAACCCGCTGGCCGGGCTGAAGCGGCCCGCCGTCGACCGCGACCACAGCGCCACCGTCGGCCTGTCCCGCGCCGAGGCCGCCGCCTTTCTGGCCGCCGCCGGCGCCGATGCCCGCCCAGTCCGGTTGCGCACCACCGCACTACTCGGCTTGCTGCTCACCGAAGGGCTGCGGGTGGCCGAGGTGTGCGCCGCCGACGTCGCCGACCTCGGCCACCGGCGCGGCTACCGCACCCTGACCGTGATCCGCAAAGGCGGCAAGAAGCGCAGCTACCCGCTTGCCCCGCCGATCGCCGCCGCCCTCGAGGACTACCTGTCCGACCGCGCGCAACGGGCCGGCACCACCCGCGAGCAGCTGGCCGGCCCGCTGTTCACCACCGAACCCTCCGGCCCGCACCCCGGCGGCCGCCGGATGGACCGCTGGGCGATCACCAAGCTCATCCGCCGCGTCGCCCGCCAGGCCCGCATCCCCGCCGCCGCGAAGCTCAGCCCGCACGGCCTGCGGCACACCTTCGCCACCCTCGCCCTGGACGCCGGCGCCGCACTGCGCGACGTCCAGGACGCCATGGGCCACGCCGACCCCCGCACCACCCGCGCCTACGACCGCGCCCGGCACAGCCTCGACCGCCACCCCGCGCCACGACTGCTCGCCTACCTGGACGGTCAGTAGCACCCAGGACCACCACGTCGAGCAGCACGCCTACGGCAGCGGGACGATCTCCAGCGGCACATTGGGGCAGCCGGCCGCGATCGAGGACAAGACGTTCTTCTCGGCGGTGTCGACGGTGAGCTCCCACCGGGTCTTGATGGCGGTCCATTCGGCGATGTACCGGCACCTCACCGGCTCGATCGGCAACCACGTGCTGGGATCTTGGTCGGCCTTCTGGCGGTTGCTGCGCGCGGTGACAGCGACCAGGTGACCCGGGCCGGACAGATCGTTGGCGTAGGCCTGACGTCGCGCGGGCGTCCACGCCGAGGCGCCGGAGTCCCAACTTTCCGCAAGGGGCACGACGTGTTATCTGGTGCTCTTTCTCCGTGCCGCTGACAGATGTGACAGAGCCTTCCTGGTCAGGTTGATGATCGTCAGCGGTGTGATATCCGGCAGAATCTGCCGTGCCGCTGACGTCGGTGACACGATGCAGGAGGAGTACGTGGCGTTCAAACAACGAGTGGCCACATCGGATGGACCTACCTGGACGGTGCTCGGTGCCGACTACCGAGTCGTGCAGCCGATCGAGCGCTACCTGGAGCACTTGCGTTCGACGGATCACTCCCCGAACACCGTCGAGAGCTACGCGAAAGGTCTTGAGCTGTGGTGGACGTTCCTCGATGCGCGTGGCCAGTCTTGGGACAGGGTGGGCGTCGCTGACGTCGGCACTTTCCTCGGGCAGCTTCGGTGTGGCGCTGTCGGCGTCTCGGTGGTCCCCTCGATCGGCGCCATCGCCCCGGCGGAGTCGACGATCGCCGTGCGCGTCCGCGCGGTGATGGGCTTCTACCGCTACCACGCCGAGGCGGGTGTGGATGTTGCCGGCCAGTTGTATGAGACGGTGCGCTCGCGCCCTGGCTCCTACTTGCCGTTCCTGGAGCACATCGCCCGGCGGGATGGGCGTCGACGCAGCCGGATCCGCGTCAGGACACGATCGCGCGGCATCCCTGTGCTGCGGCCGGAGCAGGCTGCCGCCTTACGCCAAGCGGAGGCCCGCTGGGATCCCGCTTCGGGGACGTGGATCGGTGAGCTGCGCTACCGGCTGCTCTGGGCGTTGCTCGAGGAGACGGGCCTGCGCCTGGGCGAGGCGTTGCGGCTGCAGCACCGCGACTGGAAGACCGGCACGGGCGACACCGCGCTGATCGAGGTGTCCGACCGGCCAGCGCACCCGCATGGCCTGCGGGCTAAGAGCGGATACCGGCGGATCCACGTCGGTGCCGAGTTGGACCGTCTCTATGGCGAATGGGTGTGGGCTTTGTGTGAAGCCGGCGCCGATGTCGAGGTGGAGGACTGGGATCGCTTCTACGTCTTCTGCAATCTGCACCGCGGCCCGCGGTTCGGTGCGATGCGCCCGGAGAGTGTCTATAGGCACCTCGCGACGATGAAGCGACGCGTGCCCGACCTGCCGGAGTCGATGACCCCGCACTGGTTCCGGCACACCCACGCCACAGCGTTGCTGCTGGCCGGCACGCCTATGCACGTGGTCTCGCGCAGGCTGGGGCATGCCGACGTCCAGACCACGATCAACACCTATGCCCACGTGACCGAAGACGCTGAGCTTCGCACCTGCGCGGACTGGCAAGCCATCACCCAAGCGTGGGGCGGCGCCAGATGAGTCCTGAACCGTCAACGCAGCAAGAGCCTCCAGCCCTTACTGGAAAGCCGCGCGTTCCTCAGCGCAAGCGCCGCGAAGAGCGCGACCCACGACTTCCTCTCGCCGATCTGTTCTCCCCGGCCAAAGCTCAGAAGCTGTGGGAATCGTTGCCGGAAGATCATCGGCAGGATCATTTCGACTCGAAGAACATGCCCGCGGACTACGCTCAGGCGTTCCGAACGGTCAAGGTCGGGCAGGGCGGGCAGTGGAATAGCCAGGCCGTCAGCATGCGAGGCCTGCCCCGGGAGATGATCTGGGAGTTGGCCTGGTTCATCCACCACGAGGTCGCAGACGGTCACCTGATCAACGGGCCTCGCCTCCAGGCCGCACGCATCGGCCTGGAGCTGGCCACCCAGCACGGCACCGCAACTGGCCGCGCTGCCCGCTCGGTGATGGCCATGCCCGTCGAGGCCTGGACGCAGGAGATTCGACGAGCACGCATGCGGCTGGGAAAGGGCGATGTCGGCGCCTATGTCGAGGAATTCGCCGCCTACGTGATCAAGCGCATCCAAGATCGCCTGGTCTATGCCTACCACGACGGGCCGTGGTGGCGCCTGAACGTCTGGAACCCAGTGCTAGACCCGCGCATCCCCATGCGCGAGCACGAGCCGCAAGGGCGCCATCGGGCGAACTTCAGCCAGCTGACCAGCGACTGGCTGCGTGAGGCCTGCAAGTGGTGGCTATCGACGCAGTTGCTCACCGGCCACTACGTGTGGTCGTCGATCAAGAGCCGCCTTGATCACTTCAAGTGGTTCCAGTGGTATCTCGACGAAGTCGGCTGCGCGGGTCCGCATCTCGTCGACGACGTCCACGACCTACGTGCCCTCACACGCGGATTCGTTGAGTCGTTACGGCAGCACACAGTGATGAGCGGTCCGAACAAGGGCGGCCGGCTGTCGACCAATGGGCTCCGACAGCCGCTGATCACGGTCGAGACCTTCTACCGATGGATGTTCGACAACGCGCGTGAGGCCGCTGCGCTCCTGGAGGAACCTCATTGGCTGCGGCTGACCTCGCATCACACCGTCCTCTTCCGGCCCGAGGACAAGCCGCGGATGGTCAACAAGCTCGCCGATGACCTGGCGCTCGAAGAGGAAGTCGTCAATCAGATCGCCGCAGGTTCTGAGCTGCTGGCTCTGCCCAAGCAACAAGGCGGGATCGGTGATGTCCAAGCCTTTCACGCCCTCATGCTGCAGATTCGCACCGGACGCCGCATGAGCGAGATCCTGCTCATGGATTTTGAACCACTCTCGCCCCTTCTCCACGCCTCGCCCGAAGCGCGAGAGGCTGCCGAAGCCGGCGATGGCTTCGTCGCCAGGTTGGCCTACCAGCAGACGAAGATCGAAACATCGCAGCCCGCGACCATCCCTGTCGACGCCGAGATCGTGGCCATCATCCGCGCGCAGCAAGAGGTCGCACGCCAGCTGCTCAACGAACAGAAGAGCGTCGCCGGAACCTCGCCGCGTTATCTGTTCTTGCGAACACGGGGCAACCGTCTCGGCCGGCATCCTTTCCCGGCTGAGACCTATCAAGCGCGGCTGCGTGAGCTCACCCAGCGCTTGAACATCACTGACGGCATGGGGCGGCCGGTTCGCATCTCCCAGACTCATCAGTTCCGGCACACGCGGGCGACTGACCTGATTAATGCCGGAGTTCCCATCCATGTGGTGATGAGGTACTTCGGCCATCTCACTCCGACGATGACCATGCACTACGCCAAGACTCGATCTGAGGCGGCGGAGCGGGAGTTCCTCCGATACAAGAAGGTCACCGCCGATGGACGAGTGGCCCACGATGACCCCAGCGACATGTTCGATCTTCTTCATCTCGACCAGCGAGCCGATCGTGTCCTGCCCAACGGCTGGTGCCTACTCCCGCCCAAACAGCTATGCGCCAAAGGCAACGCCTGCCTGAGCTGCGACAAGTTCGTCACGGACGCCAGCCACCGCGACGAACTACGCCGCCAGCTCGACGACACCGAGACACTCATCAGCCGACGGCAGGCGCAATTCACTGCCCGTCACGGTGAGCCCATGAGCTGCGACAACGTATGGCTGGCTGGGCGAACGGCCGAAACCACGGCGCTGCGCAAGGTTCTGATCGCCCTGGACCAGGTGGGCGTGCGTTCGGCAGGGCCGTCCCGTGCCGTTCGCGGGGCCGGCACAGTCGATAGGCCCGATGCGGGCCTAGAAGAGGAGAAGACGCAGTGAGCGATCTTCCGAAGCATCTACGACAAGCAGCCGCCGCGCGAACAACAGCAGCAGAGGAGAAGGCTCGAAAGGCCTTGAGGCGCTTGGCCGTATCGCGCGAGCCGGTCAGCTTCACCGCCGTCGCCAAGGCCGCGGGTGTGAGCACCGACTTCCTCTACCGTCACCCGGAACTACGTGCCCAGATTGAACGGCAACGGGCGAAGTTCCGCAGCTCAGTGAACCCCGCGGTCACAGAGGATGAGCCCGCCGCCTCGTCGTCGGCTCCGGTGAGAGTGCTCGCTCGCAAACTGGAGGAGGAACGAGTCGCTCGGCGCCATGAGGTCGCGGAACTGCGCAGAGCGTTGGAAGTGGCGCAGGGGGAGAACCTGGAGTTGCGCCGCCGCCTTGAGCGATACGAGCCAGCATGAGTGATTCAGGTCGCGAGAACTGACCGCGCCCGTCTGGACGATCAGGCAGGTTCGAGGTGATCGGCGAGGCGGCGGAGGGTGCCCGCGAACCGGCCGCGGAGGCGCAGAACAACAGACCGGCGCGAGCGCGGCGGGATCGTGAGTAATCGTGCTGCCTCGGCTCGCCGCTCAGCCAGGTCCGCGCGGACGAGCTCTTCATGCAGGTGATGCACGGAAGGCTCCTCAGGGTTCCTCGGGGAATGCGTGGTAGAAGATGAAGATCGGGCGGGTGTCCGGCGCGGTCTCGTTCGATTCGACGCGCGCGTTGGTCAGCTCGCGCCACGGCTTTAACACGGCATTGAGCTGGTCGGCCAGCTGCGCGAGCTCATCTTTGGTGAGCCGTAGGTGGCGGCTGCTTCCGAAGCCCGCGTCGCGCCAGTCCTCGGGAAGCGTCATATGAGTACGTTCGAAGTCGCGCAGCCGCTCGAACTGGTCGATCACCCACTGTGAAGTCCACGCCTGCACCGTGGCTCTGGCTTCCGGGGCTTCGAAATCCCTCACTAATGCCCACCCGCTTAAAGCTGCCCGCACCCAGCGTTCCCGGCTGTCCCGGGCGAGCTCCGGCACGTCCTCGATAAACCCATGCGGCTGCATTTGCCGCAGGTGATAGCTCACCTGGCCGGGGTCGGCATCCATCCGCCTGGCGAGCTCGCTCACAGTGACCGGGCCAATCCGGAACAGGAGGCTAAAAAGCTTCATCCGAAACCGGCTGGTCATGACCTTGAGCACGTCCACGTCATCGATCTGGCGCATAGCCACGACGGTAAGACCAGCAGGTAAAGATGCTCAAGACATCTACTGGATCTTGAAATCACGCGTTCGTGGTGCAGCGACTGCTGGCGGGCCAGGCCTGCGGGGGGTTGCGCGACTCGGGCTCGTACGGCCGGACATTCCCGCATGGGTATCCCGGCAGATCGCGGCGGGCAGATCGACCTTCGACGAGAGCATGAGGGACGCCCTTTCGTCGCGCGCTCTTGATCTTCGCGCTTGTCGGCGATATGTTGCTCACGCCTCGACCAGGAGCTTCCGATCACATCTGCGTAGCGGGCACAGATATGACGTGGTCGACGTCAAGCCCGGAGGCCCGCTCCACGATCACGTCGTCGTAGTAGGAATGCCAGCTGCCGCCGGTCAGAACGCAGTCCGCGTCCACTTCGGGCGGGCTGACGGCCTCCTCGATGAGCACCTCGTACCGGGTGCTGCAGCCGTCACGGTCGGCGTCGATCCAGTGCCGGAAGGAACTGCGCTGGTAGCCGTCGCGACTCTCCTTGCCGGTGAGCAGAGCGGCCACCGCGTCGCGCAGCAGCACCCTCTCGGCGTGGGCGGACGACGCAGCTGCGGTTGCGGCGGCTGCGGGACTGATTCCCGCCAGCGGCGTGGCCAGGAGGAGAGCAGCCAGGAGGGCGGCTGGGATAGCGCGGGATGGGGGGAACGGCACCGGAAGCCTCCAACCACGATTACTATAAGTAAAATATTTATCACTCTAAGTAATCATGGCTGGAGGTGGCATGATTACTACCGGCTCGGTGACAGCTCCCTGACCTCCACATCCAGGCGTCGAGCAAGAGTGAGAGGGGGACCGTACCGTTACTGATCGGCAATGGACTCCGGCCGCAGGATCCAGAGCATGATCGCGAGCAGCGACGGCCGGAGCAGGATCTCTGCCCATGATCCACCGACAGACCACTGCGCGAGCGCTCCAAAGAAGGCCAGGAGAAAGGCCCCCGCGATCAGGTCGCGTGCTCGGCGACCGCGCCGCCACACCCGCCAGGCCGCAATGGCCAGCAAGGCGGGACCAGCGCCAAGGAAGATCGCCGTAAACCATGCCATGACCGTGGGCTGATGCAGGCCCTCGGGGGAGTGGGTCCACGCCAGCAGATCGGAGAAGGGCGGCCACACGACCAACACCGTGCCCATGGCGGCGCCCACGACTTGCAGGGCCAGCAGTAACCGTGACTCGCGCGACTTGTTCGGCGGCGCCTCGCTCAACGGGTCCTCCCGCAGGTAGCTGCCCCGCAGTCTGAAGGCGGTCAGCGAACCCGGCTATCCCGGCAAAAGCCATGATTTTGGACCGCTGCGCTACCAAAGCAGCGCGTCTCAACAGGGAGTCCGTCCGATTAGTGATTCTGATCAGGACGCCGAACGCGCGCCCGGGTCCGAGGCGTGATCGTTCGTATCCTGCTGGCCCGTGTAGTTCTGGCGCCACGACTCGATGGCCGACAGTGGCCAGTACAGGCGGTACAGGATGCGGATGGGGGCCGGGAACGGCAGGCGTTTGGGCTGGCCGCGCGAGAGCCAGCCGGTGATGGTCTTGGGCGCGACGCCGGCCACGGCGGCGGCTCCGGCGATGTCCACCCACACGTCGTTGTCCAGGGGCGGCAGGCCCAGCAGGGCGCCGGCCGGCGGCCGTTCGCCGCGGTCCAGGGCCTGGCGCAGGGCGGCCAGGTGCTCGTGCAGGTCGACGATCTCGACCGGGCTGGTGCTCTTCGAGATGGTCATCGGCGTCTCCAGCGTCTGCAACTCGCGTTCTTTTCGGGCACGGCAAAGGCCCTCGCCGGTTCGGCGAGGGCCTCGTTCACCGCACCCTGGTGGCCGCGATGGCCAGGTCGGCGTGCAGGCCGGCGGCCTGGCGAGCTGCCAGCGCCACGGTGTCGCGGTAGGCGGCCACGCCGTCGACCAGAGCGTCGTCGTGGCACTGACGCGCCAGCGCGATCATTTCCTCGGCCACGGCCAGCGCTTTCATGTGCGCGCTGGACGCGCCCGTTGCTGCGTCCCCCAGCGCCTGGTAGGTGGCGGCACGCGCCAGCGCGATCTGGTTCATCACGCTGGTCTCGGCGGTGGCCGCCTCCCTCAGCGCGACGGCCATACCGGGCACCTTGGGCTGCAGAGCGGACATGCGATCTCCTCTCGAAGGAACGTCTACAGTTCTAAAACTGTAAACGGTTGCATCGTTCGACGCTTCTGTCCGACTGGCTACAGCTTTAAGACTGCAGGTAAGTCCCAGCTTCGAGGCGCGGCGCAGGGCACACGGTCATAGATCGTGGAGGACGGTGTCGGCAGGGTCACCGAAGAGCGGGCCGGGCGTGGCGAGCAACGGTCGACGGCCTCGGTGCGGGTGGCGGCGCGGTGCACGACGACGCGCCCGTCGGGTCCAGGGCCTGCCAACGGCGGCCGGAACGGTAGACGCGGCCCAGCTCGACATCGTCATAACCGTCGTCGATGTGCACGTGGTAGGAGCCATCGGGCAGGCGCGGCAGGTTGTCAGCCAGCGCGGCGCCAGCCAGCTGGGCCGGGGTGAACGGGCTGATCGGCCGTTCCCGCGGGGAGCGGGCGCGCGGCCGCCTGGGGGTGCGGGCCTCGGGCCCCAGGTCCGGCAGGGGCGCGGGGGCGATGAGCGCGGCCAGCAGCGCGGTCACGGCCTGCACGCGGCTGGTGCTGGCCGATCCGGACACGGGGCCGTCTGGCGTGCAGGCGACGTCGCGGCCGCGATCGTCGCGCTGAAGCCAGCCGACGCAGCGGCTGCGCACGCTGACATCGGTGCGGCCGGGCACGCGGCCCCTGAGCAGGCTCCAGGACGCCAGCGCGCCGGCTGACCGCGGCCGCCGTTGCGTCCGCGGGCGCGGGCGGCGTCCAGGCCGGCGCGGGTGCGCTCTTGGATGAGGCGGCGCTCGAACTGGGCGAGCGCGCCGAAGATGTGGAAGACCAGCTCGCCGCCGGGGGTGGCGGTGTCGAATCCCTCGGTGAGGCTGGCGAAGGTGACGCCGCGCCCGGCGAGGTCGTTGACGGTGTCGATGAGGTGCTTGAGGGAGCGGCCGAGCCGGTCCAGCCGCCAGACCACGAGCGTGTCGCCGGAACGCAGGTAGTCCAGGGCCTGGTCGCAACCACTCAGCCGTGGACCCAGCAGAAATCTTCGCCAGCATGAGCTTCATCACATGTGTCGGATGTCACATCCTGCTGCATCCAGAAAAGTGTTTTCCCTGCTAAGGGTGGCGAACATGTGTTCACTACAGGGTTCACCGTTATCTATCCGTGACACTCTCGGATTGGCAGAGAAAAACTCGATAGGTAGGTTCCTCGGCGCTGCCAGAGTCAGTCAGTCACAAATTCCAGGCTGGCAGATTGGGCGGCATAAGCGAAAGGCTCTGCCCCGGCCGTCGCAAGCAGAAGCAGAGCCAGTCGTCGCTACCGCGAGCCCTCGTCAGGCGCGTCCGCCTGCTGGGGCTCGCTTGCGTCGTGCAGATCCCAGAGGGCCAGACACGTCCGCGTCGCGAGCGGCCCCCAGACGGGGAAGGTGTCTCGTACATGGCGAGCGAACCCACAGCCGGCTTGAATGCCTTGAGCTAGATGTCGCTTCGCCCATGCACCGCAGGCACGGACCCGTTTGAGAACCTGGCGCCGGTCACGGGCAGCCATCTCTCCTCCAATACCGGAACCCGGTTGGGAGTTCGATTCGACGGAGGTCGACCCGAGGATCCGGCTGCGGCCGACCCCCCGGGGGCGCAGGCCGCGAAGTTGAACTGGTGCCGATCAGGCAGGGGGAACGTACTGCGACCCTCATAGCATCGGCAAAAGAGTGCTCAGGCTGTAAAGATCAACGAGGTGTTTTGTAAAACCCCACACCCCTGATCAACCACCCCAGCTTGCGGTCACAATGTGTCCCTGCTCACACTTCAAGGGTCGATTCCTTTGTCAGGGGCCAATCGTCACCTTCGCCCCCTCGTGTCCTTGACTCTCGAGGCCGCAGGGAGCCGGCCGTCGGAGCTCCGACACTCTGAGAGACGCGCCAGATCAGCAATGGCGATGATGCGGCCGGCCAGGCGGTCGGCGGGCGCGTGGCGACTTCGGCCTCGCTCATGCCTAGGCGCGGTCCCATGTGTCTGCGGACCCGCCTCGGCAAGGACGACTGCGCGAAGGCAACATGAGTTCAGGTCCGAAGCGGAGGCGACACCCACACCAAACGCGGACCGTAATTTTGTCAGTGCTTTGTGTCACGGTGCTGGCATGGACGGTTGTGCGGTCAAGGTTCACGTCGTAGACGGACGCGTTGTCGTGGCGCCCGGGGTGGCGCTGATCTGGCTTCCCCGAAACGGGGAGATCGTGGGGAAGATCCCGGCGAGCCAGGACAACCGTCGGTGGCTGCGTCGCACCGTGGACGTCCGTTCCCCATACTTCGACAACCGGGGATATTGGCATCTGCCGCGCACCTGCCTGGGCAGACTGGTGATGGCGGCCATCGATCGCTACGGCTATGTCGTGCTGTGCCGGGACATGTCGAAGCTGTCGCGCTGCAGCAGGAAGTGCCAGGAGGCGACAGGGCTCGAATGCAACTGTTCCTGCCGGGGGACGCACCACGGGGAAGAGGACCCCGATGGATGGTTCGAGCGCGTCGGAGACGTCATCGTGGACGAGCGCGGCGATTTCACCCGCACGTTCATCGCCTACGGCCCGAAGGGGAGTAGCGCAGGCGCCGTGATCTACGGTGGCCAGCTCCAAGGCAGGCGCTACCGGGTGGACCGCGCCGGCCGCAAGGGCTGGCCCAAGGCTTCGGCGTTCATGTGCGCAGGCTGCCTGACTGCGCCGGCGAAGGTGTGGGACCACTGCCACAGGCATGGTTACGTCCGCGCGCCGCTGTGCAACACCTGCAACACCCGCTACTGGAGCGGGTGGCACCCCCAGTACGGCCGGACCACACCGAGCAACAACCTCGACACCACCTACTACCGCTGGTGTCTCCAGTACGACGTGGAGGGACAGCACCCGTGCAGCTCGTAGCTATGCGGGACGTCGTCGGCACGTTTTTCCAGACGCTCCCCGACCGGACGCTCCGGCCTGGACATAAAGGCGAAAGCGGTCACGCTCTGTGGTCAATTCCGCACGTTCGCATGGCGGCTCGCTCGCGTGCGGGAGACCATCGGGACACCGCACCCCCAACCTTCGGTGAAGGAGACTCCGCATGGTCGAAGTGGTCAACTGGGTCGCTGACCGCTACCAAAGCCTCCAGGAGTGGGCGCGAGAACGGTTCGCTGACGATCCACGTGAGGCTGAGATCGCCAAGTACTCGGTCCTCGCCGTCTGCGTCGCGGCCGTGGCCCTCCTTGTGATCTCGCTGCTGTGGCTGGCCGTCACGGTGCTGAGCGTTCTCGTGCAGGGCGCGGCCAACGGCCTGATCCTCGGTGGGACTTGGACGCTGGAACGGGTGGCCGACTGGCATCTGACCGAGGTCATCACCACGCCAGTCCATGCCTACATCACCGCCCACGCCGCCGGCCTGCCCACGAGGGTGGAGGCGATCTGGTCGGCCTGGGCGCTTACCGGGCCGATCCTGTGGCTGCTCTGCTGGCTGACGGGCTCCTCCTGGAGTGCGCGCCTGGCCTGGGTCTTATACGGCGCTGGCACCGTCGCCATGGTCTACAGCGCCAGTCCCGCCGACGGGCGCATGCTCGCCGCGGGCATCGCCGTCCTCTACTGGGGCGTGCTTTCGGTGTTCGCCTTGCGGGGCATGCGCCGGCGGCCCACGATGCACGTCCACCCGGCTCCGCCCCCTACCACTGCGCTGGAACAGCTGCGTGTGCGCCTGGACGAGCAGTTCGGCGAAGTTCAGATGCGTTTGACCAGTATGGAGGAAACAGTCAACGACCAGCTCGCCGCCCGCAGAGCAGAACAACGCGATCGTTGATCATCGTGCTCCGCCGACCGATCAAGACTCATGACGACGGGCCGTCACCCTCGGTGCCGGCGCCTATCCAAAACGTTGTAGTGGGCGCACCAGTCGCGCGCGGTGGCCAGGTCGAGGAACACCCGGAAACGGGGCCGTAGATCTCCTTGGGCCAGCGCCGTTCGGATGCTGAGAGCCGTTGTTGTGTTCAGGTGTCCTGCGAGCGGAACCCGTCGACCATCGCCGCGACCTGGTCAGGGGCGGGGGCGAGGTACTCGGCGACGGCCTGGCGGCACCAGGCGGTCACGTCGGGGGCCCCGCTCTGCCTTGATCTCGCTGTCGAGCTGGGCTCCTGCGATGTGCTCGGCGTTGGAGGCGGCAGATGCAGGTCGATGAGGTCGTCCAGGGCATAACGGATCACCGTGCGCTTATGATCTCTGATCAGCAGGACCGGGCCCTCGGCAATCGCCTCTGACCAGCCCTATTAGCCCTTTCGGACGTACTTGGTCTGCCCCCGCTCAAGGGCAGCTTGATGAAATCGTGATCCGCACCTCCGCCCAAGCCCTCGCCGCCGTACGAGGCAGCAATAGATTGCTGGCTGGTCAGGCGTCGAAGCGAACGAGCACACGTTCAGGGTGTGGATGTTGGTGTCGCCCAAGTCCAACAGGTGCTAAATAGATGCCCCTCCTTGACTGCGTGGCAAGGTATGGTTGTAGCAGTTATCTAGCTGGATAGAAGGCGAAGCTCGGAGGCTGACAGCAGAAGACCCCGGCCCAAGATGCCAATGCTGAACCGGGGCCTCTGCCGCATGCCGCTACGCAGGGCGGGGCTGGTGTGTCACCACCAGACCCCGCTAGCGCGTTCTAAGAGCCATGGGACGAAGGCCAAGTACACCTCTATGAGGAGCAGCAGCACTTCCCATGGCCGCGGCACCCAGTCGTCATCCATACGTTTTCCTTCGTTCGGTTTCCCCAGGAACCCGATGTTCCAGTGGGTCAGAGCGGATCCACTGGCGGAAGAGAATGGGCGCGACTGAGCTCTCCCTAAGAGTAGTTCACGATGGTGTTGATCGCTTCCCGCAACGCGAAGGGCATGGACAGGGACACCTTGCGACTAACTATTACGCGTTGCCATTCCTTGCCATGCGTTGCTAAGCGTTGCTAAGCGTTGCTAAACCCGACCCAGGAGCGGTGTGGGATACATCACATAGGTAGGTCAAACTCCGTCAGCCGGACCGGAAGCCAGTAAGCCGTCGGGACCGTGAAGACGTACGTGTCGGGATTCATGAACAATCGCGCGAGCGACACGTGGAGCGTCGGAAACTTCGGTCGGGCGCAGCCGGGGCCCCTACCGTGGCGGCCGTGACCGACAATCACGCGGAGCGTCTCTGGAAGTCACGAGCGTTTGCTCCGCCTGGCCAGGAGGTCGGCGAGCCGGTCTTGCAGGGTGCCTACGGCTGGACCGGGACCTCGGCGGCGCGCGCGTTTCGGTGGTGCGGGCCTGCTGTTCGACAGGCCGCGCCCGGCTGGGGGCATCTGACGGGGGGCTGTGCGGGCCGTTGTCGTGCTTGGCCAGGAGGCCGGTCAGCCGGTTGTGCAGGGGGGCGCGCACCACGGTGGCGGGCCCGGGGCCGGCCGGGGGCTGTGCGGTGTCGGCGGTGCGTGCCGTGGCGATGGCACGGGCGGGCCTGGTTGACGAGGTCGGCCCGGCAACCTGTACTCGTCGTCGTAATCGAGGGCTCGCCGCGCGGGGGGCTGCTCTGGTCAGGTGCGCTGGTTTCGGAGCATCTGCAGTAGGTCGGCTGCCCGGGTCTCGGCGGCCTGCGCCTGGTCCATGGCGGTCTGCGCCGCAGCCTGGGCAACCGTGAGTTGAGCACGTACGTCGCCGAGCTGCTCGCGGGCGGCGGCGAGGTCCTGGCGCAGCCGGTCGGCCTCGCCGGCGCGCCGCTCGCGGGCCCGGGCCAGTTCGGCGCGGGCGTGCTCGGTGGCGGCGTCGGCGCTGGCCTTGGCCTGCTCGGCGGCCGTGGCCTCGGCGCGGGCGACGGCCAGGTCCTTGGTCAGGGTGCGGTTGGTCTTGTCCAGCTCCCGGTTGCTGCGCTGCAGTTGCTCGGCGCGCTGCCATTCCTGCTCTTGCTGCTGCAGGGCGTGGGTGGCCGCAGCGGTCTTCTCTGCGGCCTTGGTCTCGGCGGCCGCGCGGGCGGCCTCGTGCTCGATGGCCGTGGTCCAGGCGGCATTCACCTGCCGCTCGCGCTCGCTGTCGGTGTCGCGGGCCATCCGCTCGGCAACGCGCTTGGCTTCCATGGCCTGCTCACGCTCCCGCTCGGCGGTGGCCGCGGCCCGTACGGCGCGGTCGCGCTCAGCTTCGGCGGCGGCGGCCTTGGCGAGCGCGTCCGCGGCTGTCCGCTCCGTCTCCCGGACGCGGGCCACCGCGCCGTCCCGGACGGCGGCCAGGGCCTCGCTGTGGCCCTGCAGCGCCTGCTGGAGATCGGTCAGGGTGTCGCCGAGGGCGGTGGTCACGGCGAGCACCGGGGCGGCGGCCGCGTCGAACAGGTCCAGCGCGCCGTCGACGCCGGCGGCGTGCGCGGCCCGGCGCTCGTCCTGAGCCTTCTGCTTGCAGGTCTTGCCGTCTTCCCAGACACGGTCGGGCGGGCCGCAGTACTCGCGGGGCCGGCCAGAGCCGGTGTAGGTGATGCGCCGCTCGCACCGGCTGTAGCCGCAGGCGCGACCCTGCTCCGCAGGGGTGGCGATGCTCGTCTCAGTCACCCTCACACCCTAACCGGGATTTTCGTTTTGGCGAAATATAAATCAGATATCTAATTTTGAAAAATCAAAACTTGTGATCTTCATGGCACGGTGATCTCGAATGAGGCTTCAGAGCCACGCGAGCGGCCGTTTGTCGGCGTTCCAGTGGGAGAGAAAGCATCGGCGCTGCTGCTACGGAGTTGCCTCGCCCTTGCCGGGCGGCCACCACGCCCACTGCTTGCCGAGCTCGGCGAGCTGGTCGTTGACCTCCTGGCGGTCCCAGGCCGCGCCGTCCCAGCGGCTGGTGGCCAGCACGTCGCGCGCCTGGCGGTACTTCCAGCCCTTCTTGTGCCGCAGCGCGCGCAGCAGGTCGGCGAACCCCTCGGGGCCGCCGCTGTCTTCGGGCGGGCAGGCGCGGCCGCCGGTGCTGCAGCGCGGATAGGGCACCTTCGGGGCCGGCCGGTGGATCTTCTCCACGACCAGGTCGTGGTCCCAGCAGTCGCCGAAGTCGTAGCGGTAGGCCAGCCACTCGCCGGGGTCGGGCAGCAGGCCGGCCAGGGTCACGTCGTACTCGCTGTTGTGGTTGTCGCCGTACTCGACCCAGTCCTTGGCGAACATGTGCAGGTGGAAGTTCTGCCAGCCCATCGCGATCTGGATCACGTTGTGCAGGTCCCACAGGCGGGCGGCCGACGGCACCTGGATGCGCCGCCAGACCAGCGGCTGGACGTCCCGCAGGACCACCTTGAGCTGGTGAACGGTACCGGCCACGACGGCAGAGGTAGCCGCCGGCGGGGATACGGGTACGCCTGCGTCCCCGGGGTCGGACCTGTCGCTGACCAGGGTGAGGCGGGGCCGATCGGCGTCGTGCTCGGTGTCGATGCCGGGTTCGGTTTTCTCGATGGACGCTGTGATCTTCGTCGCGGGCAGGACCTCGCGGCCGTCGGCGTCGGGCGCCTCGCCTGCGCCCTGGCCGGCGTGGTGCGGCGTGGCGTCCGGGTCCCGGTCGCGGGCGGCGTCGACCAGGTCCGGCTCGGCGTCGTCGGTCAGGTCATGGTCGTGGAGCTCGCCGCGGGCCAGGCGCTCGGCGCGCATCTGTTCGCGTTCGGCGTTGGTGATGCCGGTGATGTACTCCCACATGCTGACCCGCTGGACCTTGCCGCGGGCCAGGTCGTGCTGCAGCACGATCCGCGATGAGCGGCCCATCTCCTCTTCCTTGACCACCCACGGGTCGGTCGCCTCCCACGGAACGCCGGCCCAGGAGGCGTTCTCGGCGATCTCGACGGCCGCTCGGTGCGCGGGGGCGCCGTGCTGGCGGGGTCCATCAGCCAGGGGCTCCCAGCAGGAGGCGCACTTCACCCACGCCACCTTCTCCAGCTGGGCGACGTCGGTGTCGACGACCACGTCCTGGATACCGCTGTCGGGGTCCGCGGTGTTGACCAGGGCGTGCACCACCGGCCCGGTGTAGGCGACCTGCAGGTAGGAGGACTTGCAGCCGGGGCAGACCGGCACGCGCTTGGTCGCCGGCAGCCGCTCGCCGAGCTCCTTCTCCTGCGCGCGCCGCTGACGCTCGGCTTCCTGCTCGGCGAGATGGCGCTGCCACACCGCGGCCGCCTCGACCGGCAGCAGCACGGCCTGCTTGCGGCCCGGGCCGCGCCGGGTCAGCGTCACCGGCTCGCCGCCGCCGGCCGCTTCGATCAGTTCGGCCAGGCGGGTGCGGGCCTCTCGGATTCCGATCATCTTCACGAACCGCATTGTGTACGCAACCCGGCTCGGGCCGGCCAGGAACCCGCACGCCGCCTGGGGCTCCCGCCGACTGCCCCGGCGCCGCCGACGGACGCTCTTTGTGTACACAAACGAACGCCGTTCTTGATCGTCTTACGCTAAGCCCGGGTGTGCCCGGAGCGTCTGCAGTGGTCACGAGCGTTTGCTCCGCCTGGCCAGGAGGTCGGCGAGCCGGTCCTGCAGGGTGCGCTGCGGCTGGACCGGGACGTCGGTGGCGTCGGTGGCGCGCGTGGTTTCGGTGGCGCGGGCCTGCTGCTGTTCGACGGGCCGCGCCGGGCTGGGGGCACCTGACGGGGGACTGTGCGGGCCGTCGTCGTGCTTGGCCAGGAGGCCGGTCAGCCGGTTGTGCAGGGGGGCGCGCACTACGGTGGCGGGCCCGGGGCCGGCCGGGGGCTGTGCGGTGTCGGCGGTGCGCGCCGCGGCGATGGCACGGGCCCGTTCGATCAGTTCGGCCCGGCGGACGGCGTTGGCGGCGTTGGCCGCCTCGTTGTCGGCCAGGAGCGCGGCGTGCCGGCGGCCGTCGTCGTCCACCGCGATGACCGGCGGCGCGACGATCAGCACATCGCGCCTGCCGCGCCGCCGAGGCCGGTCGAGGTCGCCGTTCTCGGCCGGGTCGGACCGACGCCCTTGGGAGGGGGGTTGCGGGGCGCTGGGAGCCGCTGAGGGCCGCGAAGCGTCGGCCGATGCCAGACGGGCGTCCAGGCGGGCCTGTTCGGCGGCGAAGCGGGGTTCGGCGGCCTGCTGGCGCAGCCGTTCGGCCAGCTCGACCAGCTCGGCGCGGCGTGGCGCGTTGGCGGCGTTGCGCTCGGCGTTGGCGGCCAGCCAGGCGGCGTGCCGGGCGCCGTCGTCGTCGACCGGCAGCGCGGCCGCGCGGCGTGAGGCACGGCGGAGTTTGCCCAGGGCGCGGCCGGTCCGCCAGCGCAGCACCCCGCACAGGTCGCCAGCGGAGCCGACCTGCGCGGTCAGCAGCTCGCGCGCCTCCGATCGCGGCACGTGCCGCAGCAGTAGCATCACCAGATGGGCAAGTTCGGCCAGCTCGGCGTCGGTGGGCACCTCGCCGCCTCGTTGCCGAGCCCAATCCGGCCTGAGGCCCTGTACAAAGTAAAGGGCGGCGGCCCTCTCCTCGCCGAAATCCCGCCCCCCAAACGCCCGCCGATGCGGCGGGCGCTTCTCCTGTGACGGATGTGACGGGAGGGGAGGGGGGAGTCCCTCGCGTGTATAAGGAGACGTGTGAAGTCGTCCACAACCAAGAGCGGTCATGATCGGCTCACGGGGAACGCCGCCGCCGCGGGTGGCTGAGCCGTAGCGGACCATCTCGCAGCCGGCCAGGCCCTCATCGATGGCGGCCTTGGTCTGGCCGCCCTTGGCGATGGTGATCGGGTTGTCGATGTGCCGGCGCACCTCATCGGCCAGGGTCTTGGGCAGGTCGTCGGGCACCGCGGCCAGGTCCGCCGTCAGCCTGTAACGGGCATTGCGCTCCGGGCAGGGGGTCTGGGTCTGGCGCATCCATCCGGCCTGCAGCAGCCGCTCCAGGTCGATCCAGCCGGTCCGCACGCTCACCAGGTGCTTGGCCGCGTACTTGCCCAGGAACACGTTGATGTCGTCGATCCGGCCGCGCTCGTCGGCCTCCACGGCGGCGTGCCTGGCCATCCGCGCCGCGCACGGATGCAGATGATCGCCGCGTTTGATCAGCAGCTGCAGCAGCCGCCACCACAGCAGCCGCGACACGTTCGGCGACTTATCGGCGCTCTCGTAGTGCGGGACACGCAAGAACCCGGGCAGCTCGTCCAGCTCGGCGGACAAGGCCTCAAGCTGCGCCGCGGAAGGAGCTGCGGAAGGGATCGGGGAAGCGGAAGCCGCATCCCCCGGCGTGTCGATGCCAGGGCATGGTGGGCTAACCGCCTGGGTGCCTGCTATCGTCGGTCTCCAGACGTGCGAAAACCCGTCGACGTCGATCTGCTTGTAGCCGGCCAAAGCAACTGAGCTGATCGAACTAGACGCGCTCTACGGTTTGCAGTTATCGACGCCCCGCCTCCAGCGGGGCGTTTTTCGTTGTCCTGATCGCCTCCCGGCGTGATCAAAGTCGAGTCAGTCCCGCATCCTTCCACGTTGACAGGCTGTGGATGAACGCCCACGCGCAAGAAAGCCCTGGCGTGTCGCGAATGGCGCGCGCAAAGCGGACAGCGGGGACGCAGCCGGACGCCGTCCGGGCCCGGCAGCGCGCCGGCCGCGAACGGCACCGACATGCATGGATCACTCCTACCAGAAAATTTGACAAAACGGGCGATCCACTTGACTGCGAGTGCGATTCGTTTGTCAGAAACCCTGTTTAGGGGGCCTTTACAGCCCTTGACGGCCGGTACCTCCAGGGGTTTCCGGCGGTAAGGGCGGACATCCCGGGCACCCCGCCCGGCACACGGCCAGGCGAGGACCCGCAACGACGGCACCGGCTCAGCCGTCACGCTGCCTTGTCCTTGGCCGCGTGCTGGGCGAGCTCACCGGCGGTCGCGTCGTAGCCCGCGTCGAGGTAGTAGACGACCTGGTGGAACTGCTCGACGGTGAGGTGCGGGATCAGCTCGCGCAGGCGGCCGGGCCAGGTGGCGGCCGCGTGCTCGAGGACGTCCTTCAGCGTGTCGGCCACCACGGCCGCGGCCTCCAACTCGGCGGCCTTCATCTGGCGGCTGCGGCCGTTCAGGTCCCAGGAGGCATCGGTGAGCTGCTGCATCGCGGCCTCATACCGCGCGATGGACCGCTGGACGTCCTGGTTGCCCTTGCCGAGCTGGGCAACGTGCTCGGACCAGGAGGACACCTTGGGCAAGCCCGTGATGTGGTCGTCCAGCGTCTCGTTGAACACGACGTGGTCGTTGACCGCGAGGTTGCCGTCGATGGGACCGTAGAAGGCGTCGGCGATCACCTGCTTGCGTTCCTGATCGGTAAGGTCAGCGAACTCCGGCCGGCCGAACACCTCCTCAGCGGCCCCGATGATCCGCGCGTAGGCGGCGTCGGCTTGCGCCTTCTCGATGTCCCAGATGGCGTCCTGGAGGATTTCGACGGCCTTCGTGTTCTGGCCCATGACGGGCTCCCTTCGACGGGTGATGGTGCGTGGAGCTGGCTGCTCCGGACGTCCGCCCGGCCCAGGTGAAGGGGCCGGGCGGCATCCGCAACGCCAGCGCCGGGCTAGGTGGCGAGCTCCCAGCCGTGGCAAGACAGGCAGGCGCCGTAGCGGGTGGGGATGCAGTACGGCTGTTCGATGCCGCACTCGGGGCAGATACGGCGAGCGGCCAGCGCCTTGGCCAGGGCCTGCAGCTGGGCTGCGGAGGGGATGCGGCACGGCTTGGCCTTGGCGATCTCGTACAGGTAGGCCACCCGCACCCCACGGGTACGCGCCTGGTAACGGCGCGAGCGCCACATGAGCTGCGCCACCGGCGCCTGGCCGCCGGGCCGTAACCCGGCCGCGCGCAGCTGCCGGCGCGTGGCCAGCCCCTCAGGCGCCATCCGCCAGGGGTAGGTCGGCAGGCCGCCGTAGCGGCGCCCGGTGGGGTCCCAGAAGACGCGGCGGCCCATCAGCCCACCCCGAGCATGGCGATCAACTCATCCGCCTCGGCCGGGCTGGTGGCCATGCGGTGGCACAGCCGCCGCGCGAGCGCCTGGTCGTCGGGGTCGGGCTGCTGCGTCGACCCGATCAGCTGCTGCCGGTCACCGCGACGATCGCGCCGCACCTGCGGCCGGGTCGGCTCGTTCGCGCTGGTGGGGCCGGTGGCGTCGCGGCGGCCGCGAGGCCTGGCCGGCGCACCCGCCGGGGCCGGTTCGGTGGCCTGCCGCGGGGCGGGTTCCGGGGCGTCCGCGGCCGTCTCCTCGAGGTCGCGCAGCCACGCCTCGGCGGCGGCGGCCTGCTCATACGCGGCGGTGATCAGGCCGATCAGGCGGGTGCGCAGCTTCTCCAGGTCGGCCATCCACCGATCGGCGGGACGCTGCCCGCTGACCGCCCCCAGGCGGGTGTGCAGGCGGTCGGCCTGGTTGGCGACGCGGCGGTGCGGGCAGCTGCGGCCCAGCTCCAGCACCTCCTCCGGGGTGGCATGGGGCAGGCGCTCCCGCAGCGCGCCGATCGCCTCGACCTCGCTGAGCGTCGCCGGCATGGCGGGGGCCTCAGCCATGAGTCACCACCCGGGCGGGCAGCTGGTCCCAGACGCGGCCATCGAGCTCGCGGCCGGCGTCGTGTTTGCTGATGGCGCGGCGCATCCGGACGCTGCCCTCAGGCGCGCCTGCCGACGGAGACGCCGACGGGGGCAGGGTTCGGCCGTCGCCCAGCACGTCGACCTGGCGACCGCGGCCGGCCAGGTTCGGGGTCCACTGGCCCCACTGCTTGAAGAAGAACGGGACGCCTGCGGCCTGGCACTGGTCGCGCAGGGTGCGCAGCCAGTGCGGGTGCGGCGGGCGGGCGCCGCGGCCGGACTCGCCGCCGGCGATGACCCAGCCCACGCCTGTGCCGGGGCCGCCCCTGTCGGCGGGGCTGGCCAGCAGCCAGGGCCGCCAGTGCCTTTTGGCGCCCCAGCCCTGGAAGGACTCCATCCACTCCACGCCCAGCCAGCGCGACAGGTCGACGGGGCCCAGCAGGGGTTCGACGCTGAGGAACCGGACGGCGGCCGGGGTGCGCACCAGCGCGGGGATGCGGATGTCGGCCCAGCGCTGGGTCTCGACGCTGACGCCGAGCCACACGTTCGGCAGCGGCCAGGTGAGGGTGGTAGGGGCGTCGACCAGCGCCAGATCGGCCTCGAGGCCGCGCAGCCGCTCTTCGATCCGGGGCAGCAGCGCGGCCATGCGCGCGTGGCGCTTGGTGAGGACCTGGAAGGTGTGCCGGGGCGCCCACCACATCCGGGTGAACACCTCGATGACGAAGGCGTCGGGCACGGCGTCGTGGAACAAATCGCCCATGGAGTTGACGAAGACCATGCGCGGCTCGCGCCAGCGCAGCGGCGCGTCCAGGGCCTTACGCACCAGCCGGACGGTGGCGAAGGAGCCGGGCCCGTTCCAGCGGTTGTCGATCGCTTCGGCGTAGCAGTTGTCGCAGCCCTCGCTGACCTTGGTGCAGCCGCGTACCGGGTTCCAGGTGGTGTCGGTCCATTCGATCGGGGTGGTGATGTTCACCGCGTCACCTGCCTGGTGCTGGCCAGGTCGGCGTAGCGGGTGATCTGGAGCGCGAGCACGGCCAGCGCGGCCGCCTCGAGGGCGGACAGGGCCAGCACCGCCGGCGTGTGCGGGCCTGCGGCCCACACGATGATCAGGGCGGCCAGCGGCGGGACGCAGAACGCGGCCAGGTTCACGGCCAGCTGCAGCCACTTACGGGAGACGCGCCGCCGATCGTGGTGGTCGCTCTCCCACTCGAACATCGGCAGGCCGGTGGCGTCGGTGACCAGCGCGTGCAGGCGCGGCCCCAGCTGGACGCGCACGTATCGGCCGATCTCGCTGATCATGTGGTCGTTGTGCAGGTGCGTCCAGCCGAGCACGATCCCGGCCAGGGGAAGCACCAGCAGCAGCTCCAGCCGTGCGGCCGTGGCGGTGACGGCGGCGATCGCGGCCGCCGCGGTGAGCACGGCGTACAGCAGTTGGTCGCGGAACCCGATCCGCGAGCGCTGCTCAGCCTTCAGCGCGTCGTACTCGCTCAGCAGCACCGCGACGGCCAGGTCGCTCGTGTTCATCGGGTCGCTCATGCGGTCCTCCCGATGAGGGTCAGCGGCAGCGCGGCCGTCATCGTCAGCAGCGCGAACAGCAGCAGGTGCGTAGCGCGGCGCAGCCAGCGGTACTTGCGGTCGGTCAGCTTCGAGATCTGCAGCAGTTCCTGGCCGAACTGCACGCTGATGCCGCTCTGGTTGAGGTTGAGCCCGGCGATGAGTTCCTCGACGGTGCCGGCGGCGGCGTGCCGGACGAAGCCGTAACCGCCGGCGACCTGGTTGCTGGCGGGCAGGGCGGGCCGGATGACGGCCAGGAGCACGGCCACCGCGGCCGCCAGCAGCACGGTGCCGGCGACAATGGCCAGCAGAGCGGGCAGCGGCAGGCGGGCGATGCTCGCGGCCGCGGCCAGGATCGCCAGCGCGGTGCCGGCCCAGCCGATGAGCGCGGTTGCCTTGGCGTCGATGCGGGCCAGCTCGGCGCGGACGACTTCCAGCTCGCGCAGCAGACGGGCCGGCGCGCCCGGGAACGTGACGTCCGCGGTGGTCGCGCTGGGTGCCGTGGCCGCGGTGCGCGGGGGTGGGGTGGCCGGATCGAAGGCCGGGATGGGTTGCGTCATGATGGGACTTGCCTCCTGATCTGTGGGATCGGATGGGGTGTGCGGGCGCGCCCGCCGCGGCCGGACTTGGCGGAAAGACCGCGGTGATGCGCGCCCGTCTGGCGTTGGTCAGGCGGACGGGCGCCCGGCGGCCGACCTCTTCAGCCGCCACCAGGGCGACTCCGCCGCCATCAGGGCATAGGCCAGGGCGGCCAGCGCGGAGTGCACCAGCAGGTCGCCGTCGGTGAGGGTTTGCGCGTCGGCCAGGTCATCGGCGTCGTTCAGATGGGTCAGCGCCTGGCTGTCGACGTCGGGAGCCAGGGCGTACAGCAGGGCCATCAGGGTGTGGGCGACGGCCGCTTCCTGCGCGTCGGCCTGGCCGGTCGCGACGTGGGCGCGCAGCAGGGCGCTGGCGTCCGCCAGGCGCTCGCCGCCGCGCCGGTCGCCCAGCAGGGCGCCGGTCGCGCCGAGCACCGCCTGCAGGACGGCGTGATCGGCTGGGTGGGCCAGCAGCTCGGGGCTCTGGCGGGCCCGCTCGGCGGCGCAGGCCAGCATGTGCCGGGCCGCAGCGTGTGGCGGGCGCTGGATCGTCGTGGTGGTCATGACGTGCCTTTCTGGTCGGGTGGATCGGTGTGGGTGAGGAGCTCAGCGCTGAATCACGGGCCGGTGGACGTCGCGGTGGACCACGGCGACGGGCAGGCCGGCGTCGGCGAGTTCGGTGGCGATCGCCTGCGCCATGGCGACCGATCGGTGGCGGCCGCCGACGCAGCCGACCGCGACGCTCACCGGCCCGCCGACCGTGGTGGTGGTGAGGTCGGCGGCGAGTTGGGCGGTGCGGCGGATGACGGCTGCCACGCCGGGGGTGGCCAGGACGTGGCAGCGCACGCTTTCGGCCAGGCCGGTGAGCTCGCGCATGCGGGGGTCGGCGTGGGGGTTGCGGAAGCGGCGGCGGGCGTCGACGACGATGTCGGCCTCGGGCGGGTCGGCGTGGCCGTACCCGAACGATGTGATCTCCACGACGGCGGTCGGCTGGGGCATGAGGGGGTTTCTCCTTCGGTGGTGTGTTGGGCTTGGCGAACCGGGTGTTCTCGGGAAGCTCAGGCGCCGGCGAGGCGGCGCGCTTATGTGGCGAGCGCGTACTGGCCGCGCGCGTGGCGGGTGACCGGGCCGTCCTCGGTCGCTGAGAGCCGCGTCAGGACGTTGCGCACGCCGCCGAGCCCTACCTCCCGGCCGCCGTCGGCGTTGACGGCCTCCCGGATGGCGGCGGCGGTCATCGGGGCCTCGGCGTCCTGCAGGACGGTCAGGATGCGGTCCTCCAGGGACGCGGGCGGCAGGGTGACGTGGTCGTCCTGGCCGTCGTCGTAGTCGTCGCCGGCATGGTCGCCGACGTGGTCGCCGGCGTCGGCCGGGGCTGCCGAGCCCCGCCGTCCGGTCTTGGCCGCGCTGCGCTGCTGGGTCTGGCGGAACTTCTCGCACAAGGCGTCCATGCCGGGGCCGTCGTTGCGCAGCGCGTACGCGGTGTGTTCGAACTCGCCGCCGAGCGCCTGCACGGAAGCGTCTTCCAGGCGGCGGGGCTCGCCGTCGCCGTACAGGGCCAGGATCTCCGGATCCCGGCCGGGCAGCGGGGCGATGGAGCCCACCCGCAGGTGGCGCATGAGGGCGGTCGGGCGCTGCCCGGACGGGTAGTAGGCCATGCCCTGCGTGCCCGGGGCGTCGGCGTCGTCGCCGGCGAGGTCGAAGGGCGAGCGCAACACGGTCGGGGCCAGCGTCTTGGGGATGGGCACAAGCTGCGTCCCGCCCGGCAGGATGCCGTCGGCGACCAGCTGGCGCATCATGGACGACGTCCAGCGCAGCAGGACGACCTCGCCTTCCTTCATCATCGCCCTGAGCGTGTCGCTGCCGCCGAGCTCCTCCAGGTGGGAGGCCTGGGCGGCCAGGCCGATGCCCACGCCCACGGACCGGCCGGTCCTCGACAGCTCTTTGAGCAGGAACGTGGCCAGCTCCCGGTAGGGGGCGCCGCGCTCCAGCAGCCGGTTGGCCTCGTCAATCCACACGTGCAGCAGCGGGTCATCGCCGAGCACGAAGCTGTTGCGGCCCATGGCGCTGTAGCGGCGCATGCGGGCCTTGGCGACCTGCACCGCCGCCATCAGCATGAGGATGGCGCCCTCCTGGCTGGTGACCCACCAGTCCACGTTGCCCGCCGCTTCGGGCACGGACTGGCCCTCCTTCAAATCCGCGAGCCAGGTGCAGATGCCGTTGATCTTCTCGGCGATCAGCTGGAGTTGCAGGGACTTCGACTTGCCCGCGCCCGTCGTGCCGAACAGCACGAACCGCTGCGCCGACCCGGTCGACGGGTCGAACAGCCGCTTCTTGACCGGCTGCCCGTTGTGGTAGAACCCGGTCACGTACCGGCCGTGCCGGTCCATCACCAGGTCCTCGCGGGTCGCGGCCCGCACCTCCGCGAGCGGGTTACGCGGGTAGACCATGACCAGCCCGTGGCAGCCCTGCGTCTCCACGACCAGGCGGCCCGGGTCGTCGATGCCGAGCTTCTTGCACAGCGCCTCCAGGTCGTAGCTGATCGCCGTGCCCTCGGGGTGCTCGACCTTGAACACCGTCAGCTCGCCGCCCGCCGCGGCGGGGTGGGCCATGGTGGCGTTCACGCGTCCTCCTGGTTCTGTGTGGTGGTGTTCGTGGCGGCGATGGTGCGGACCTCGCCGCCCGGGGTACCGATCTGGACCTCGGTGAGCACCGTCCCGGGCATGGCCTTGGGGGCGACGTGCTTGGCCCATCGGGTCGCCAGGTCGGCGGTCTCTTCCGGGTTGCCGACCTTCAGCAGGCGCACGCCCGCGCCCCGGCCGGGCACCGAGTCGATGGCGATCTCGTCCTCGGGGATGTCCATGAGCGCCGACAGGCGGCGGATGGAGATGTCCGGGACCGGCTCGCCCGCGACGGCGGCCCGGACGACGGCCCGCATGGATCTGGGGCCGGTCGGCTCGATGGCGTCCAGGACGGTGTTCGGGGCGACACCGCCCTTGACGGCGGCCTTGGCCGCCCACCACTGGGCGGCCGGGTGGTCGCTCACGAGCGGTCCGGCCGGGACCAGGTCGGCGGCGGGTGCCGGCGGGGTGAGCATGCGCCGGCCGACCTCAGCCGGGCGCACCACCCACACCCCGACCGTCCAGGCCATCAGCGCGGCGGCCTCAACGGTGGTCGCCACGGGGTGCATGACGGGGGTCAGCTGCTGGCCGATCAGCAGGGCGGCCAGGCCGGCGCCGGGCGTCAGGTAGAGCGCCGTGGCGACCGCCCGCTGCTGGCCCTCGGGCTTCCACAGCCGTAGCGTGGCCAGGCCGCCGAGCGTCAGCGCGGCGTCGGCCAGCAGGCCCGCCCCGGCCAGGGCCCCGGTGAACAGGCCGCACGCGCCGGCGCACGCCCCGGCCAGGGTGGCCAGGCGGCCGGTGGCGCTGCGGACGGCCGCCAGGCGGCGGCGCGCCCGGTTCAGGGCGGGCCAGTGCGGCAGCTCGACCTCCAGGGGCGGCAGGGCGGGCACCTTCGCGGCCCGGCTGGGCGTCGCGGTCGTGGCCATGGGGCGGTCTCCTCTCACCAGGTCAGCGGTTGCTGTAGAAGCTGGCCTGAGCCATCGGGACGGGCATCGAGTGGACGGCCTCGACCACGCCGCCGTAGTCGCTCTGGTGGGCGTCGCGGGCTTCCTCGAACAAGACCGCCATCTCCTGCGTCGCCTCCGCCATCGCGGCGGCGTCCTCGAGCGCGCCGCGCATGACGGCGGCCGCGTCGCGGAACTCGCCCACGGTGTCGACGTCGACCTCCAGGCCCGCCATCTGGTCGGCCGTCTGGTCGACGCTGGCGGCGCACCCCTCGACGTAGGCGTAGGTGGAGCGGATCTGCTCACTCAGGCCGCTCAGCCGCACGGCGGCGTAGCCGAGCTGGACCAGGAGGATGCCGTAGCGGACAAGCCGGGGCAGGACGCTGCCGCCCTCCTCCAGCGCGTCGCCGGTCGAGCTGCTCAGTTCGTTCACCGGGGTCTCCTACTCGTCGTGGTATTCGCGCTCGGCGGGCCGGATG
>NZ_JBDPMJ010000044.1:0-49625 GCF_039880665.1 Nonomuraea sp. B5E05 | reverse complement strand
TCCGAAGGCAGCGTAACCATGTCAAGAAGATCATCGGTAAGCCGTATGCGGGAAAACCGCACGTACGGAATTGAAAGGGGGATGGGGAACCGGGCCTTCACGGCACCGCGCCCCTGACTACCAATGGTGCCGGGGTATGGCGGCGGGGCGCTGACGGATCTGCCGGATTCGTTGCTGGCCGCGTTGGGAATGCGCGCGCCCAACACGCTCGCCATCGAGCCCGCCGAGCGCGTCTGCCTGTTCCTGGTGGACGGTCTGGGAGCCGAGTTGCTGCGCGCCCACGCCGACGCCGCCCCGTTCCTGGCCGGTCTGCGGAGCAGGACGCTCACCGCGGGTTTTCCCGCCACGACCGTGACGAGCCTGTGCTCGCTGGGCACGGGCCTGACGCCGGGCGAGCACGGCATGCTCGGGCTGATGCTGGCCGTGCCGGGCACCGGGCACCTGTTCAACTGCCTGCGCTGGACGATGCCCGGCGGCCACGCGATGGACCCGGACGAGTGGCAGCCCGCCGAGACCGTCTACGAGCGCGCCACTCTGGCCGGCATCGACTCCGTCTATGTCGCGCCCGCGCAGTTCGAGGGCTCCGGGCTGACCAGGGCCGTCTACCGTGGCGTGCGCTACGTGGCCGCCGAGACCGCCGACGAGCGCGTCGCCCGCGTGCACGAGGCGATGCGGCGGCGCCCCGCTCACGTCACCGTCTACTACGGAGATCTCGACGCGGCCGGCCACATGACGGGCTGGGGCAGCGAGGAGTGGCTGCGGCAGCTCGGCGTGGTCGACGGCATGGCCCAGCGGATCGCTGAAGGGCTGCCGCCCGGGTCCGCCTTCTATGTCACCGCCGACCACGGCATGGTCAACGTCGGCGAGAAGGTCGATGCCGAGAGCGTCCCCGAGTTGACGCAGGGAGTGGCGCTGCTCGGCGGCGAGGCCAGGGCCAGGCACGTCTATGCCGAGCCGGGCGCGGGTGATCAGGTGCTGGAGGCGTGGCGCGAGATCTTCGCGGGCAAGGCCTGGGTAGCCTCCAGGGAGGAGGCGGTCGAGTCGGGCTGGTTCGGGCCCCGCGTGCGTGACGCGTGGCTGGAGCGCATCGGCGACGTCGTGGCCGTCCCCTACACCGACCTGGCCATCACCGCTCCCGCGAACCATCCGGTCGAGGCGATCTTCACCGGCTACCACGGTTCGCTGACGGCGGCCGAGCAGAACGTCCCGCTCCTGGAGGTACGCACGTGACGAGCCCGCTCATCACACCCGCCGATCTCGCCGCGCTCGACGGCGTGACGGTGCTCGACGTCCGCTGGCGGCTCGGCGGCCCGCCGGGGGCGGAGCTCTACCGCGAAGGGCACATTCCGGGCGCCGTCTACTGTGACCTCGACACCGACCTCGCCGGGCCTCCCGGCGCCGGCGGCCGGCACCCGTTGCCGGAGCCCGGCGCGTTCCAGGACGCGATGCGCCGCCTCGGCGTGTCCGACCACCGGCCGGTCGTGGTCTATGACGACGTGGGTTCCACGGTGGCGGCCAGGGCCTGGTGGGCGCTGCGCTACTTCGGCCACCGGGACGTCCGTGTGCTCGACGGAGGGCTGGCCGCCTGGACCGGGGCGGGGTTGCCGGTCGCGAAGGAGGCGCCCGCTGTCGCGGTGGGCGAGTTCACGTCCCGGCCTGGTGGGATGCCGGTCCTGGTGGCCGACGAGGCGGCGGCGCTGGCCACCAAGGGTGTGCTGCTCGACGCCAGGGCGGCCGAGCGCTACCGAGGTGAGGTGGAGCCGGTCGATCCGGTGGCGGGGCACGTCCCTGGGGCGGTCAACGCGCCCACCACCGAGAACGTCGGCCCCGACGGCAGGTTCCTCGCGCCCGGCGCCCTCCGGTCCCGCTTCGCCGGTTTCGGGATCCGCGAAGGGGTGGAGGCGGGCGCCTACTGCGGATCCGGTGTGACGGCCGCCCACGAGGTGCTGGCCATGGAGGTGGCGGGCCTGCCCGCCGCACTCTACGTGGGCTCCTGGTCCGACTGGGTCGCCGACCCGTCGAGACCCGTCGCCACGGGCTGAGCGCCGGCCCGGCGATCAGCTGGTTCCGTTCGTACGATCGCGGGCCGGCTCGTCCGACGGCCCGCCGTGTGGGGCAGGGCCCGTCAGTCCGTAGAAGCTGCTCGGATGGGTGCGGCCGTATCCGCTGGAGCGGCCTCGGAGCGTGGCGCCGGTGGATCCGGCACTTCCCGCGAGATGTGGCCCCAGGCCACCCAGTTACCCGCGTGGTTCTGGTTGGCGATCATTGGCCGCCATCCGGGTGGCGCGGCGGGCCAGGTGTGCCCGACCTCCGACCCCGTCGGCCAGGGGACCACGGCCAGAGTCACCCGCGGGTCCAGTCGCTCGGTGTGGTGCAGGTCGATCGGAATCAGCTCGGTCGGCACCTGGAACGCCTGCGACACCCAGATCCGCCAGTGCACGCCCGGGTAGTACATACCCACCCGATCATCGGGCCGCAGCCCGACAGGGCTCAGATCGGTGGCGTACTTCAGGGTGCGTCCCCACGGCGCGGAGACCTTGGCGACCACGACGCCCGCGATCGCCAGCTCGGTCAGAATGCAGGCCGTGGCGACCACGGCCGGCCAGGTCCTGCGGCCCACCTGGCCGTTCAACAGAGCCGCGACAATGATGGCGGCCATCGAGGTCAGCGTGGCCTGTCCCAGGCTCAGCGAATCCCAATCCCCGGTAAGAAATGATATTTCGGGAAAGTCGAATACGCCGAAGAAATCACTGGTGAGCCGTTCACCCGCATGCAGGTGAACCACCGCCATTGTCGCGACGGTCAGGCCGACCGTCGCGAGAACGGCCCGCGTCGCGACCACGCGTGGGCAATGAGTCAGCACGATCAATCCCACGATGAAGAGCACAGGGGTGAAACAGGCGAGATACCTCCCATAGGCGAGATTGGCGACGGTACCTTCGCTCGGCAGGGCGGCCGACGTGGCCAGGGCCACCCCGGCGATCGAGCTCAGGATGGTGCCCGCGAGCAGGCGATCGGGCGTCGGGAAACCGGCGCGCAACGCTATGACGGCCAGCACGACCAGTCCGATGCCCGCCACGCCGAAGGTGGCGACAAGTGTGTGCCAGACTTGGCCGGTCGCCACCGCGAGAGTCCATGCCATGCCGTCCATGCTGGTCAGCCGGTGTGCGAGCCAGTCGCCGAGGGGAGCGACGCCGCCCGGGTAGATCCGGCGTTGTATCCACGCGTTGAGCAGCCATCCCAGCCCCACGCCCACCACCGTGATGGCCGCCATCACCAGCACATCGGGACGTCGTGGCCGGTGGCGCCGCACGGCGACGACGGCGAGCAGGCACACGTGCACCAGGAGAATGATGATCCCCCGGCTGTGCATGCTGTAGGCGAGGGCCGCCACTGCGGCGGCCGCGTAGCCGTGGAGTCGGGCGCCGCCGTTCAGCCAGGTGTGCAGCAGCAGGAGCCAGCCGAGCACGAGCACCGGCAGCACGGCGTCCGTGAGCGCGAACTGCGAGTAGTAGACCGCTGATGGGAGGAGCGCGGTCGCGTGGGCCAGCAGATAGGCCTTGCCGCGGGGCAGGCCCATCCGGCGAAGTGCGACGTAGGCGAGCAGGAGGAGCCCGGCCCCGATGCTCGCGTTGACGCAGATCGCCAGGTGATAGACGATCTGCGGATCGTCGCTGAACCAGTACGCGGGTGCGATGAGCAGCGGATAGCCGCCCTGATAGAAGGTTCGCCCGGACAGGTCAGCGGCCGAGCCCCCCGCCAGCAGTCGTGCCGCCAGGAGATATCCGGACTCATCGGGGATCAACAGAGGAGCGGCATGCTGCACTCCCAGAACAACGCGCAGAACGGCCTGTCCCAGCCAGCCCAGCAGCAGCGCGACGGCCCACGACCGGATACGTGGACGCCGAGCTTCGCCGCCGGACACGAGGAGTTCGGATCGGGTGATGGTGGCTGAGCCCACGATGACCTCTGAGGAGACGAGTCGGTGCTGCGTAAGGTGCCCCGCGTATCCAGGGCGAGCGCGGAGACGGGAGGACGGGCCCGCCCTCCGGCCTCGAATCCGGTCAGGGGCCCTGACGTGCGGACGCCGCGCCCGAACGTGGCGAGTGCGGCATCCGCCCGTGGAAATCAGTTGTCCGGCGGTGTGTTGTCGACGAATGCGGTGCAGTTCGTCGGCCAGGTGTAGTCGCCCGTGACAACGCACGCCGTCTGGTAGACGTCTCCGTCCGCGGTGAGGATGGAGATGTGGACGTCGTTACTCGGCGGCTGGCCCTGATCCACTATCGTGGCCGCGACGACCGTCTCGCCCTCCGGCACGAGCGACGACAGGTCCTGCCAGGTCGGCGACACGTTCGCGTCACGGACAAAGAGTCCTCCGGAGCTCGGGACAAGCAGCGTGAAGTAGTTGTTGTTGGCCTGCGCGCTGTCTATCGACTGGCTGGGCCCGGTAGGTCCGGTGTCACCGGCGGGTCCGGTCGGGCCGGTCTCTCCGGCGATTCCGGGGTCTCCTTGTGGTCCGGTCGGGCCGGTCTCTCCGGCGGCTCCGGGCTCTCCTGCCGGACCGGTCGGGCCGGCAGGACCGGTGGGCCCTGTTGCACCGATCGGGCACTCGGGGCAGCGATCGTGGGCGCAGCACTTGTGGCACCGCCGCTCATCGTGCCCACACGGTTGGAGACGCTGGGACTGCGGGGAAGCTTCCCGCAAGATGTCGCCGGAGACGTCAGAGTTCATTGGCCGCGGTGGATCGTCTGCGTCGGCATACGCGTTCCCCACTGACGGCAGTGGAGACGCGAAGGCCAGTGACGCTGCGGCGAGCCACACCAGGGCAAAGCCGCCGCGGCGCTTATTCCGCTTAAAGCCTTTTGGTGTCATTTGACTTCCGTATACGTGCAGGGATTGTAATTATCAATCCGTTGTCCATACCGCTAGGTATGCGCGGCATGCTCGGCATACCCGATTATGTCGCCGCGAATCGGTCGACCTGTCACCTCTCAGTAAAACCTCATCGAGCCTGAGATGTCAGTCCGATTCTCACCGATATAGGCAGGTCTTTGGCTTTATTGGGGCTTTGTGGGTATTGATGTCTATGATTCGAGTGCCGCGTTCAGAGAACGGTCGTATATGTGAAACAAGAGAATCGTGTCCGCCGGATACGCTGATGTTGGCGCCTTCCTTCGGGCTAATACAGCGCCCGGTCGCCTGCGCCGAAGCAGACGAAGGCGTGCTCGCCCGTCTTGGCCGCGGCGCACGCCAGAGCCGCGTCCGGTGGCCGGCCCGCCGCCACGAGCTCGTGGAACACTCCCATGACGGCCCGCGCCGCCTCGTCCCGCACGGGTACGAGCCCCGCCACCACGCACGACGACCCCTTGGCCAGGAACGCCCCCGGCAGACCGAGCGGCGCCCCGTCCACGGGTGCCCGCGACATCCCCGAGTTGCACGCCGAAAGCACCACGAGCTCCGCCGACCGGGGCGCCTCCAGCAGGTCGTACGCCATGAGCGGCCCGTCCTCCAGCGTGATTCCGGACACCAGCGGGCTGCGTGAGTGGAACACCCCGTGCGCCGCGAGGTGCAGCACGTCCGCGACTTCGAGCGCCTTCAGGACGTCGGCCGTGCGCGCGGGCGACTCGCGTCCCCCTGGGTGGCAGGACAGGACGTGCGCCACTTCGGCGTGCGCGTGCGCCAGCGCGGGCCCGGCCGCGGCCACGACCACAGGGGGCCCGTCGCGGCGTACCCGACCGAGCGCGTGCACCCAGGCGGCCGCGCTGGCGGCCACGCTCACCGGGCGCTCCCGCAGGCACGGCAGCGCGCCCCACGGCAGCGTGTGCAGCGCGCCCACGGGCACCACCACGAGCGGCCCGTTGCCCAGCTCGGTGAGGAGCGGTTGCAGCACCAGCCGTTCGACGTCGGCGGCAGCGGCTTCGACGTCGGCGGGGCCGGCGTGGCGGCGCAGCGAGTAGCGCAGCCGGACGATCGCCTCCTTGACCTGCCGCACGTCGGCCAGCCGCCGGAGCAGCACCCGTCGCTCGGAGATCAGTACGGCCAGCAGCGACTCCTCGTGGGGCACGAACTCCACCAGGGTTCCCGCTCCCAGCTCCGCCCGCACCCGTTCGGGATCGGCGGGCGAGCCGGCGTGCGCGGGGGCGGTGACGGCCCGCCACCGCTCGCTCCACTCGAACACCTCCTCGACGCCTCCGTTGCGCACCGCCAGCCCCAGCCCGAAGGCCGCCAGCCGCTCCCCGGCTCTGGCCGCGTGGGCGCGCAGCGACGGATCGTCGAACGTCTCGACATGCTCGCTGACCTCCGACAGCCCGTCCTGGACCGCGCGGAAGGCGCCGGTGTTGTCCTCCTGCAGCGCGGCTTCGAGCGCGAGCGCGTGCTGGCGCACCGGTCCCGGGATCTGCGCGGCGAGCTGCCTGGCCTGCGGCTCCGAGCCCAGCGGGGTGAGCCGGGTGCCCGCCGGGACCCATCGTTCGCCCCGTTCGGCGTAGCGGGTGAGCCGGGCGAGCTGCGCGGAGGCTGTCGGGTGGTCGTCCATGGCGAGTGCCGCCTCGGCCGCCACGAGCCGCAGCGCCGCCCCTGCCTGCGGGGCGAAGCCGTTCTCCAGCTCGTCGGCGCACGCGATCAGCTCGCCGACGAGGGCGGGAGTGACGGGTTCGAGCGCGAGCCGTGACCGCAGCACGACCTCCTGCGCCAGCGGCAGCCAGCGGGTCCGTTCCTGCGCGGCCAGCTCGGCGGCGGCCTGCTCGGCCACCTGCCTGGCCTGGTGCGGGTCACCGGTGAGCAGCTCCACCTGGGCCAGTTTGAGCCGCGCCTCGGCCAGCGCCACCTGGGCGCCCGACGCTTCAAGGTCGGGTACGGCGAGGCTCAGCATCGCCCTGGCTTCGCCGGGCAGGTGGGCGGCCAGCAGGGCGCCGGCGAAGTCCGCCCGCATCGTGGCCAGCCGCTCGGGGAAGCCGAACAGGGTGTCCTCGGCGTCCCGGTAGTGCTTGAACGCCCCGGCGATGTCGCCCCGGCGTACCGCGAGGAACGGCAGGTTCGCGGCGGACAGGCGGGACAGGTGCAGCAGCCCGGCGTGCCGGGCGATCTTCAGGCACGCGGTCAGGTCGCGCATGGCGGCGTCCCAGTCGCCGCGGTAGGAGTGGATGAGCCCGCGGTTGAGCAGGCCGCCCGCCAGGAACCTGCGGTCGTCGATGGTGCCCGGCGCGGTCACCAGGGCTCGCAGCGCACGGTCGCAGGAGGCGATGGCCTCCTGGTGGCGGCCGAGGTGGGCCAGGGCGACCGCGCGCTGCGTGTCGAGTTTGGCGCGGTCGAGCGGGCGCAGATAAGCCCAGGCCAGGGCGGCCACACGCAGTGCCTGCAGGGGGTGCCCGCGTTCGGTGCGCACGGTGACGAGGGAGAGCCGCACCTGCGCGAGCCGCTCCTGCGGCGCGCCGGAGGTGCCGAGGGCCTCGCGGAGGTGCTGCTCGGCCGCTTCCAGGTCACCGAGCTCGCGGGCGGCCAGCGCCATCGCCCTGAGCGACATGACCGCGGCCTCGGCGGAGCCGACACGGCGGGCAGCCGCCAGCACGAGGCGGCCCGCGCGCAGGGCGTGGCCGGGATCCACCAGGGAACGCAGCATCGCGGCCTCGGCCGCCCTGACGAGCGGATCGAGGTCGCCTGATGAGTCCGGGTATGCACTCATGGCAGGCCTTGGTCTGGCGCCGGGCGGGGGCGCGGCTCCCCCTGCCGGCTGGTGGTCGGGGTCAGGGCCGGATGCGCACCCATCTGGTTTGTACGGGGGCACGTCCGGGTCGGTGGCACACCACGCTGAGCCAGCCAGGAGGCAGGCCCGTCGCGGCGAAGTCGCCGTTGTGGGCGAGGTGTCTGGTCAACGTGAGGTGCGGGGTCCTCACGTCGATGACGGCGTCTTCGCCCGGGTGGGGGCACACCTGGCCCGCGACGTCGATGAGCCCGTCGCCCACCGTCACCTCCAGGTCGAAGGTGAGGTCGTCGGCGACGAAGCGCACCAGGTGGCAGCCGTCCGGGTCGCGCACGTCGGGGCCCGCGGCGCGTGCGGTGGGCGTGGCGGTCACCGCGCGGGGGACCCGCAGCCCGTAGACGTCGCGTGCGGCGGCGGACACCTGGCTCGGGATGGGGTCGTTTCCCGCGGCCAGCCGGAGGGCCGCCAGGAAATATTCGTCGTTGATCATTGCGCCGTCTCCTGTGATGAGATCAGGGTGCGCAGTTTCTCGAGGCAGCGGGCCTTGGTCGGGCCCACACTGCCCACGGGCATGCCCAGTCGCGCCGCCATCTGCCGGTTGCCCAGATCGATGGCGACCAGCTGGATGAGCGTGCGGCAGGGCTCGTGCAGGGCGGAGACCTGCTTCCAGAGCAGGCGCCTGCCGTCGGCCTCCAGCACGGCGGAGGCGGGGTCGGGATCGTCGACGGCCTCGAGGGCGAGGATGTCGTGGTCGAAAGGGGCGACGTCATGACGCTTGCGGAGGAACGCGTGAGCCTCGCGGCGCACGGTCGTCATGAGCCAGCCGCCGACCTTCGCCGGATCCCTGAGCGTGTGGAGGTGCTGGAGCAGCCGCAGCCAAGATCCCTGGACCGCGTCCGCCGCGTCGGAAGGGCTGAGCCCGGACGCCCTGGCCACCGCCCACATCCGCGGCCCGTATCTGGCCTCGAGCTCGTCCCACGCCGTCCGGTCGCCGTCGGCCGCCGCCGTGACCAGCTCCGCCGGCTCACGTGGATCGGGCATGCGGCCTCCTTCCGTGCGGCACGCCGAGGCGGTCATGCCTCTTCGTAATTGCGTGAGGACTGAGCGTAAACTCTACAGACTCGACGGTACGAGAACTCCCAGATCCGGAATTTGCCGGGCCTCCCCGGCGTCGAGGAGCCGCCTGACCACCTCCTTCGCCGGCTCGTCCCTGGCCGCGTCGGCGATGGCGCCCGCCACCAGCGCGGTGGCGAACGACGTGCCGCTCCACGACGCGAAGCCCTCGAACTCGCCGCCCAGCAGGAAGCTGCTGGTCAGCCAGTCGCCGCGGGCGCAGGCGTCCACCCAGGTGCCATGGCTCGAGTAGACGGCGCGGTGCTCCTGCGAGGCGTCCACGGCCGCCACGCCCACGGCGCACCCCAGCGCGGCGGGCCAGAACGGCCGGTCGGAGGCGGTGTTGCCGGCGCAGGCCACGGTCACCGTGTCGCTCAGCGCGGCGAGGGCGTCGGACAGCAGGGGCGGCGGCCGGTCGTCGAAGGTGTGGCCGCCGAAGGACAGGTTGAGCACGTGGGGAGGCCGATCGCGCATGCGGTGCAGCGCGCGTACGACGGTCGCCTCGTCGCCGACGCCGTCGCCGTCCAGCACCCGGTGCACCCGCAGCGCCGCGCCCGGCGCCCGGCGTGCCAGCAGGCCCGCGATGAACGTGCCGTGCCCCGCCTGCGCGCCCTCGGCCGCGTCGGCGTCGTCGGGGCCGAGCCGCTCGTACCAGTCGCTGCCGGACCACCAGGGGTGCTCGGCGACGCCGGTGTCGAGCAGGCCGATGACCACGTCCGAACGCGTACGGCCCGGCTTGTAGCGGATGGGCGGGGCGGGGAAGGGCCGGGACGCGGGGCCGCCGAAGAACAGCGGCTGGCCGCGGAACACGTGGTTCGGCGAGGCCCGCACGCCCTGGTCGCGGAGCTCGGCGGTGACCTCGCAGGGGTCCGCGCCGGGAGACAGGTGGATGACGCAGACCCCGTCCGCCTCCGAGACCGCCGAGGTCCAGCGCGACGCGGCGGACAGCGCCGACCGGTCGGTCAGAACCTGACCTGGCCGGATGAACGACTCGCCGACAGATTGCATGTCCATGAGCCGGTATCTTTCCTCCGCTGCCCCGCTGTCACGTACGACTCCCGCACCAAGTTGGTATGGCCCCCCACTGGTGCCGGATGGCGACCGACGGTAGTCTCTCCCTAGTCACTTGTGATCATCCCGGGACGAGGCCGTTGGGGAAGGCGCACCTCGTACCGAACGGGAGGTCCGGTGTCT
This sequence comes from Nonomuraea sp. B5E05, assembly GCF_039880665.1. Taxonomy (NCBI): domain Bacteria; kingdom Bacillati; phylum Actinomycetota; class Actinomycetes; order Streptosporangiales; family Streptosporangiaceae; genus Nonomuraea; species Nonomuraea sp. B5E05. The sequence goes on along the minus strand of NZ_JBDPMJ010000044.1, from coordinate 39,619 downwards.
GCTCGTGGCGTCCTTTACGTCCACTCGGCTCAGCCCGCGCTGTGCCCACACATCGAATGGGCAGTCGCGGGTGTCCTTGGCGTGCCCGTAGATCTGACGTGGACTCCGCAACCCGCCGCGCCCAACGTCGTGCGCGCGCAGGCGGAATGGGAGGGCCGGCCGGGCGTCGCCGCGGCCATCGCCTCTTCGCTCATGGGCTGGCAGCGGCTCAGATTCGAGATCACCGAGGACGCTTCCCCGGGTGTCGACGGGTCCCGGCACGCCTACACGCCGACGCTCGGCGCCTTCACGGCGGTCATCGGCGCGGCCGGCGACATCATGATCCCCGAAGATCGGTTGCGCACCGCGATGATGATGGCCGCTCAGGGCCGGTGCGTGCTGGAGGACGAACTGGACAGGATGCTCGGCAAGCCGTGGGACGAGGAGCTGGAGCCGTTCCGCTATGCCGGGGACGGCGCGCCGGTCCGCTGGCTGCACGCCGCCGTCTGACCTCGCCGTACACCCGCTCGGCACGGGCAGCGCCCCGTGGCCGGGCCGCGCTGCCCGGCGACAGCAAGGCCCCGCACCGAACCGGTGCGGGGCCTTGCTGTCGAGCCTGACGGCGAGCCGTCGCCGAGGGCGAGCCGAGACGGCCCGGCATGTCGCCGCGTGCCGGCGTGGCGTCGTCGGCTGTTACAGGGGGATGTTGCCGTGGGCGCCGCGGGCGGGGGTCGCCTGGGCGAGCAGTTTGGCGATCGCGCCGCGGGTCTCCCCCGGCTTGATCACCTCGTCGATGACGCCCAGCTCCTGCGCTCTGGTCAGGCCGCCGGCGAGCTTCGAGTGCTCCTCCGCCAGGCGCTCCTCCAGCTCGGCCCGGTCCTCCTCGGGCACGGCCGCCAGCTCGCGCCGCTTGATGACGCGCACCGCCGCGACGGCCCCCATGACGGCGACCTCGGTGGTGGGCCAGGCGAAGACCTTGGTGGCGCCCAGGGCGCGGGAGTTCATCGCGATGTACGCCCCGCCGTACGCCTTCCGCGTGATCAGCGTGACCCGCGGCACCGACGCCTCGGCGAACGCGTGCAGCAGTTTGGCCCCCCGGCGCACGACGCCGTCGTGCTCCTGTCCGACGCCCGGCAGGTAACCGGGAACGTCCACGAGGACAACCAACGGCACTCCGAAAGCGTCACACATACGTACGAAGCGGGCGGCTTTCTCGGCGGACGTGGCGTCGAGGCAGCCGCCGAGCCGCATCGGGTTGTTGGCGATCACACCGACCGTCCGGCCACCGAGGCGGCCCAGCGACGTGACGATGTTCGGTGCCCACTTGGGGTGCAGCTCCAGGCCGGGCTCGTCGAGCAGGCCGTTGACCAGCGGCTTGACGTCGTAGGCACGGCGCGCGGAGTCGGGCAGCAGCGTGGAGAAGTCCACTTCCTCGATTTCTCCCGACCGCATCCGGCCCTGGTGGCCGAGGAGCGTGGCGAGCTGGCGCGCCTTGACGTAGGCGTCGGTCTCGGTCTTGGTGACGATGTGCGCCACGCCGCTGCGCTTGCTGTGCGGCTCGGTGCCGCCCAGGGCGGCGCTGTCGACGTCTTCGCCGGTGACGCTGCGGACCACGTCGGGGCCCGTCACGAAGATGCGGCCGGAGTCGGCCAGGATGACCAGGTCGGTGAGCGCGGGACCGTAGGCGGCGCCGCCGGCGGCGGGGCCGACGACCACGGAGATCTGCGGCACCACGCCGGACGCCTTGGTCATGGCGGCGAAGACCCTGCCGACGGCGTGCAGTGACTCGACTCCGTCGGGGATCCGCGCGCCGCCGCAGTGCCAGATGCCGATGACCGGCACCCGCTCGCGGACGGCCACGTCGTAGGCGTGCACGATGTGCTCGCACCCCTCGCTGCCCATGGCGCCGCCCTGAAAGCGGGCGTCACTGCAGAACGCGACGACGGGAACACCCTCGACGCGCCCCATCGCGGCCAGCATGCCGCTCTTGTCTTCCGGGGTGATGAGCCGCAGCGAGCCCTCGTCGAGCAGCGCGGTCAGGCGGACGATGGGATCGCGGGGATCGGCAGGCTCCTGATCGGAGCCGGGCGTCACCACCCGGTTGTCGAGGACGGTCACTTTATGCCCCCTTAAACACGACGGTCACGTTGTGCCCGCCGAATCCGAACGAGTTGTTGACCGCGGCCACGTCGCCGTCGGGCAGCGTGCGGTTCTTGTCGTGGACGACGTCGACCTCGATGCCGTCGTCGAGATCGTCGATGTTGATGGTGGCGGGAACGATCCGCTCCTGCAGCGCCTTGATCGTGAAGACCGACTCGATGCCGCCCGCGCCGCCGAGCAGGTGCCCGGTCATGGACTTGGTCGACGTCACCAGCGGGTGGGTGCCGATGGCCTTGGCCACGGCCTGCACCTCGCCGACGTCGCCCGCGGGCGTCGAGGTGGCGTGCGCGTTGACGTGCTTGACGTCGTGGCCGGTGACGCCGGCGTCGGTGAGCGCCTGCGTCATCGCCATGATGATGCCCCGGCCGTCGGGCTCGGGCTGAGTGATGTGGTGCGCGTCGGCGGAGTAGCCGACGCCCGAGCAGTAGGCGTAGATGCGCGCGCCCCGCGCCCTGGCGTGTTCCTCCGACTCCAGCACCACGATGCCGGCGCCCTCGCCGAGCACGAACCCGTCGCGGCCGCGGTCCCACGGCCTGGATGCGCCCGCCGGGTCGTCGTTGCGGGTGGACATGGCCCGCGCGGCCGCGAAGGCGGCGATGTTGAGGCCGTGGATGGCGGCCTCGGTGCCGCCGGCGACCACCACGTCGGCTCGGCCCACCCTGATCATGTCCATCGCGTGGCCGATGGCCTCGGCGCCGGACGCGCACGCCGACACCGTGGCGTGCACACCCGCCTGGGCGCCCAGGTCGAGCCCGATCCAGGCGGCCGGGCCGTTGGGCATGAGCATCGGCACGGTGAAAGGCGACAGCCGGTTCCAGCCGCGCTCGCGGTAGGTGTCGTAGGCGCTCAGCGTGGTGTTGATGCCTCCGATGCCGCTGGAGACCACGACGCCGAGCCGCTCCGGCGGCACCTCGGGAGAGCCGGCGTCCTGCCAGGCCTCCCTCGCGGCGACCATCGCGAACTGCTCGCTGCGGTCGAGGCGGCGGGCCTCGGGCCGCGGCAGAACCTCGGTGGGGTCGACCGCGGCCGTCCCCGCGAACGTCACGGGGACGGTGTCGATCCAGTCCGTGGTGAGAGCCTCGACACCCGACTGACCGGCGAGGAGCGCCGTCCAGGTCGAGGTGACGTCTCCACCGACGGGCGTCGTCGCGCCGAGCCCGGTGACGACGACACGTACCCGGTTCGCACTCACGTTTCGCGCTCCCTTGCTGATCAGTACTGGTCGGATCGGGTGTTGCGGCTCAGTTCTGGATGAAGGTGAGGACGTCCTTGACCGTCTTCAGGTTCTTGAGCTGGTCGTCGGGGATCTCGACGCCGAACTCGTCCTGGGCGGCCACGGCGATCTCGACCATGGACAGGGAGTCGATGTCGAGGTCGTCCACGAAGCTCTTCTCGGGGGTCACCTCGGACGCCGGAATGCCGGTGATCTCGTTGATGATCTTGCCAAGGCCCTCGAGGATGTCCTGCTCGGTGGCAGCCATGTCGCTATTTCTCCTTTGGTTTCCTGGGAATCTGTGCGGTTGCGCCGCACCAGTCCTTATTTGGGCGGGCACGGCGCAGACCGTGCCCGATCCTACGGAATCTCGATCACTTGGCCCGCGTAGGTCAGGCCGGCGCCGAAGCCGAGCACCAGCGCGAGATCGCCCGTGCGGACCTCGCCACGCTCCACCATGCGCGAGAGCGCGAGAGGGATGGAGGCGGCCGAGGTGTTGCCCGCGGTGACGATGTCGCGCGCGATGACGGCCTGGTCGGCGCCCAGCTTACGGGCGATGGCCTCGATGATGCGCAGATTGGCCTGGTGGGGTACGAACGCGGCCAGCTCGGACGGGTCGACACCCGCCCGCGAGCAGGCCTCGAGCGCCACCGGATGCAGCGCGGTGGAGGCCCAGCGGAAGACCGTCTGGCCCTCCTGCCGGAGGTAGTCGGCCCGGTCCTTGATGATGATCGCGTCGGACTTGTCGCCGGCGCTGCCCCACACCACGGGGCCGATGCCGGGCGTCTCCGACGGGGCCACCACCGCGGCCCCCGCGCCGTCGGCGAAGATCACGGCGGTGGACCTGTCGGTCCAGTCGATCCACTGCGACAGCTTCTCCGCGCCGATGACCAGCACGTTCCTGGCCGCGCCACCGCGCACCGCGGCGCTGGCGGTGCCGAGGGCGTAGCAGAACCCGGCGCAGGCGGCGTTGACGTCGAACGCCCCGGGCGACTGGATGCCCAGGCGGTGGGCGACGATGGCGGAGGCGTTGGGGATCTGTGTCTCGAGCGTGCACGTGGCGACGATGACGAGGTCGATGTCCTCCGGCGACAGCCCGCCGGCGGCCAGTGCCTTGCCTCCGGCGATGGTGGCCATGTCCTCCAGCGACTCACCGTCGGGCGCGATCCTGCGCTCCTTGATGCCGACCCGGGACAGGATCCACTCGTCGTTGGTCTCCATGGTCTTCGCCAGGTCGTCGTTGGTGACCACGTTGGCGGGCTGGTAGTGGCCGAGGGCGAGCACCTTGGCGCCAGGGGCGATGTCGGGAATCTTCACGGGATCAGCTCCCTGGCCGCGTCGAGGTCGTCTGGGGTCTTCAGCGCGACGGTCCGCACGCCGCGCAGGGCACGCTTGGCCAGGCCGGTCAGCGTGCCGCCGGGCAGCAGCTCGATGATCCCGGTGACGCCGAGACCGGACATGGTCTCCATGCAGGCGCCCCATCGGACGGGGCTGCTGACCTGCTGGACCAGCCGCTCGACGAACTCGGCGCCGGTGGCGACCGGCCGGCCGTCGAAGTTGGACAGCAGCGTGACCCTCGGGTCGGCGGGCGTGACGTTCCTGGCCGCCTCGCGCAGGCTCTCGACCGCCGTGGCCATGTGGGCGGTGTGGAAGGCGCCTGCCACGGAGAGCGAGATGAGCCGGGCGCGGGCGGGCGGATCGGCCTTGAACGCGGCCAGCTGCTCGATGGTGCCGCCGGCCACGATCTGCCCGGCGCCGTTGATGTTGGCGGCGGTGAGCCCGTGCCTGTCGATCGCGGCGAGAACCTCCTCCTCGACGCCGCCGAGCACGGCCGTCATGCCGGTCTCGGTGATGGCGGCGGCCTTGGCCATGGCCTGGGCGCGGTCGCGGATCAAGGAGAGCGCCTGCTCAGGGGTGAGCACCCCGGCCAGCGCGGCTGCGGCGAACTCGCCGACGCTGTGCCCGGCCACGACGTCGGGGGCCGCGCCGAGCGCCTCGGCGGAGGCCAGCGCGGCGGCCACGAGCAGCGGCTGGGCGACGGCGGTGTCGCGGATCTCGTCGGCGCCGGCGGTCGTGCCCTGGGCGATCAGATCGACCCCGGCGACCTCGGACCACGAGCCGAGCCTGTCGGCCAGACCGGGCAACTCAAGCCATGGAGCCAGGAACCCTGGCGTTTGGGCACCTTGGCCCGGAGCGACGAGTACAAGCACAAAATCCACCATGCCCTGTAGAAGTCCGACACGCGGATGGAGATCCGTACGAACTTTGTCCAGGGTGATTTGTAGGAACCCTACAGTGGGGATTGCGGCGCGGTTACGTTAGAGCGCGCCAGCTCGCTGCACTCTCCGCGAGCCTGCCGAGGATGAGCCCCACCTGGAGAGTGAAGGCGGACCTGCCCTCGGTGGGCTGGTAGCCCGTCAGCTCGGTGATCTTCTTGAGGCGGTAGCGCACGGTGTTGGGATGGACGAACAGCAGCCGGGCCGTGGCCTCCAGCGAGGTGCCCTGCTCCAGGTAGGTGGCCAGCGTGTCGAGCAGCGGGGTGCCCGCGAGCGGCAGGTAGACGCTCTCGATGAGCTGCCGCCTGGCGTCGAGGTCGCCGTCGAGTGCCCGCTCGGCCAGCAGGTCCTCGGCGTGTACGGGCCTCGGCGCGTCGGGCCACCCTGACGACGCCTTCAGCCCGGCCAGCGCCGCCCTGGCCGAATTGGCGGCGGCGTGCAGGTCGGCCACCTCGGGGCCGATGACGATGGGGCCGACGCCGAAACGGGCCACGACCTGCTTGGCCGCGTCGTTGACGCTGCCAGCGCCGCCCACGATCACGATCAGCCGGTCGGCCTGGACCCCCGCCAGCAGGTCCATGCCGATGCGGCGGCCCTTCTCCCGCAGGCCGTCGATGACGGCGCGCGGGTCGCCCTCGGGGGCGTGCCCGGCGATGACGACGACGGGGGAGGAGGTCCAGCCCAGGGCGGCGGCCCACGAGTGCAGGCCGTCGTCCACCTCGCCGCGCACCAGGGCGTCCACGATCAGGGCCTCGAGCCTGGCGTCCCACGACCCCCTGGCCTCGGCCTCGCGGGCGTAGACGTGGGCGGCGGCGAAGGCGACGTCGCGGGTGTAGCGCAGCATGGCCTGCTGGAGCTCGTCCTCGCCGCCGGGCGCGGCCAGCTCGTGGGTCTGCGCCTCGACCACCTCGACCACGACCCTGACGATGTCGACGGTCTGCTGGAGCGAGATCGACCGTTTGAGCTCGCGCGGCGCCGTGCCGAAGAACTCGATGCTGGGCGTGCGCCGCCCCTCACCGGCGGTCGAGAACCACTCGACGAACGCGGCGATGCCGGCCTGGGCCACGAGCCCCACCCACGACCGGTCCTCGGCGCTGAGCGCCCGGAACCACGGCAGTTGCTCGTCCATGCGCGCCATCGCCGCCGTGCCGAGCGAGCCCATGGCCCGCTCGAGCCTGCGTGTCGTGTCCTCCCGGGTCCGCTCTGTCACGCCTCCTAGAGTGCCAGGTCTCCTCGGCTGACCGGAACGGCGGCTCGTCCCCTCCGTCAGATGACGGCGACGGCGGTGATGAGCCCGATCGCGACATGGGTCACCGCGAGCAGCCGCGCGCCCGGCTGCAGGTCGGGCTCCTTGACCAGCTCGCGTACGGAGATGCCGACCACCCGGTCGAAGATCAGCATGGCCACCGTCTGCACCACGATGCCGACCAGCCCGAACACCGCGGTGCCCGCGAGGCCCTCCGTGAGCCGGCCGCCCGACGACCAGATCGAGGCGGCCACGATGAGCCCGATGGCGGCCATGGCCGAGCAGGCCAGCAGGGTGGCGTTGGGGTTGCGCTCGTTGCGGATGACCTCGCTCAGCTTGCCGGGCGTGGCCCAGTCGATCACGTAGAACCCGACGATCATCAGGATCACGCCGACGGCGGCGTACGCGGCGACGGCGCCTGAGCCGCGGGCGAGGATTTCGAGAAGAGTCACGTCAGTTCAGTTCCAATCACGGGGAGCGTGCCCGCCCAGAGCTGGGGCGGGCAGATGTCGGTCGGGGAACACGTCAGTCAGCGATGCGGTGCGGGACGAACGATGAGGTGTCGTCGGTGATGAGGCCGGTGGTCTCCCTGATGCCGAGCCCGGCGGCCTCGTCGGCGACCACCCAGGCTCCGAGCACCGGCCGCTGCCCCTCGAAGGCGGGCAGCGCCTCGAAGCCCTGGAACACGTACCCCTCGCGGCCGTAGACGCCGGGGGTCTCCTGGGTGCCCTCGGGGGTGACGATGCGCATGGAGGCTCCCTCCCTGCCGAGCAGCGGCTTGGCGATGTAGGAGGTGAGGTCACGAGGGCCGTCGAGGTAGGCGGGCATGAGGTTGGGATGGCCGGGATGGAGCTCCCACAGCAGGGCCAGCAGCGCCTTGTTGGACAGCAGGGTCTTCCACAGCGGCTCGATCCAGGTGGCGTGGCGTACGGCGTGCCGCCCGAAGTCCTCGGCCAGCATCCACTCCCAGGGGTAGAGCTTGAACGCGGAGCGGATCATCCGCTCCTCGACGTCGACGAAGCGGCGGTTGAGGGAGTCCCAGCCGATGTCCTCCATGGCCACGGAGACGGTCTGCAGGCCCGCCTGCTCGGCGGTCTCCTGCAGGTAGGCCACGGTCATGGCCTCCTCGCCCGTCTCGTCCATGTTGGTGAACGCGAAGTGCGTGGGACCGGGCGGCAGCCCCAGCTGCGTCCAGCGCTCGATGAGCCGCTCGTGCACGGAGTTCCACTGGTCACCGCCGGGGTGGGTGTCCTGCAACCAGAACCACTGGATCACCGACGACTCCACCAGGGAGGTGGGCGTGTCGGCGTTGTACTCCAGCAGCCTGGCCGGGCCCGTGCCGTCGTAGCGCAGGTCGAAGCGGGCGTACAGGTGGGGGTCGCGGCGCTCCCACGAGCGCGCGACGTCCTCCCACGCCCATTCGGGGATGGCGAAGTCGGCGAAGCGGCTCGCCGAGACCACGTGCTCGACAGTGCTCAGGCACATGGCGTGCAGCTCTTCGACCTGCTCCTCCAGCTCCTCGACCTCGTCCATCGAGAAGACGTAGTGGACGGACTCGTCCCAGTAGGGGCGGCTCAGCCCCGACGGGTGCGCGGCCTTGTGGTAAGCCAGGCCCTGGCTCTCGATCGTCTCTTCCCAGCCTGGCCTGGGAGTGCCGTGCTCGCGCCGCACCTGTCAGCCCCCGCCGCCCCACTTGCTGCCGAAGCCGCCTCGCTGGATGGACTTGCCGTTGCGGGTGTTGATGTCGACGTTGGACGGCCGGTAGGTGGTGCCACCGCGCACCCGGTTGCCGACCCGGGTGCCGCCGTAGTACCAGAGGTAGGCCCCACGCGACCCGCCGTAGTAGTGCGTGCCGCCGTCGTCGTCATCGTCGCAGTAGTCGTCGTCGACGATCTGGTAGCTGCCGTCGTCGAGCCGCATGACGCAGTCCGCGGTGACCTCCTCGTCGTCCTGCACGGCTGCGCAGTAGCCGACCAGCATCACGGACAGGACGCCGAGGATCGTGAGAGGGACGGCTTTCGACGCCTTGCGCGGAGGCTGCGGAGGCGAGTGGTGGGTGGGCGGCGGTGGTGGTGCCATCAAGCTCCTGCTTTCATGGGCCGATTACTCTAGCGGCGGCGTCCGTCCGTGTTCAATGAGTAATTAGTGCATCTCGATTTATTTCGGCTATGGAGGATGTATGGATCCGGTCATGGCCCTGCGCGAGATCGCCTTCCTGCTGGAGCGCGCAGGCGAGCCCACCTACCGTGTACGGGCCTTCCGCCGCGCCGCCGCGGTCGTCGCCGACCTCCCCGAGGACGAGCTCGTGCGGCTGGCCCGCACCGATGGGCTCGGCGACCTGCCGGGCATCGGCAAGGTCACCGCTCTCGTGGTCAACGAAAGTCTCGACGGCCAGGTTCCGACCTACCTGCGAAGGTTGCACGCCACGGAGGGCGTCGAGCTCGACGCCGAGACCGCCGCGCTGCGCACCGCGCTGAAAGGCGACCTGCACAGCCACTCGGACTGGTCGGACGGCGGGTCGCCGATCGAGGAGATGGCCGAGACCGCCGCCGGGCTCGGCCACGAATATCTGGCGCTGACCGACCACTCGCCCCGCCTGACGGTGGCCAAGGGACTCTCGGCCGAGCGCCTGGAGCGCCAGCTGGGCGTGGTGGCCGAGCTGAACGAGCGCCTGGCCCCGTTCAGGATCCTGACCGGCATCGAGGTGGACATCAACCCGGACGGCTCACTCGACCAGGAACGGGAGCTGCTCCAACGGCTCGACGTGGTGGTGGCCGGCGTGCACTCCAAGCTCCGCATGGACGGCGCGGACATGACCCGCAGGATGGTCACCGCCATCGCCGACCCTCTCGTGGACGTGCTGGGGCACTGCACCGGCCGGGTGGTGCGGGCCGGCGGGCGGCGCGGGGAGCGCAGGGCGGAGTCGGAGTTCGAGGCGGAGCTGGTGTTCGAGGCGTGCCGGCGGTTCGGGGTGGCGGTCGAGATCAACTCGCGGCCCGACCGGCTCGACCCGCCCAAGCGGCTGATGCGGCTGGCGTACGAGATGGGGTGCGTCTTCGCGATCGACTCCGACGCGCACGCCCCGGGACAGCTCGACTGGCAGCGGTACGGCTGCGAGCGGGCGGCCATGTGCGGCATCGAGGCGGAGCGCCTCGTCAACGCCTGGCCCCTGGACAGGCTCCTCGACTGGACCCGGGCCTGACGCTCCGAGCACCCTCCCTCCGGTCGTCAGATCTTTGTAGTCTTGCGGTGAGGCAGGGGTTACCGGGCGCCGCGGGGGCCCGCGGTTGTCGGTGGCGCGGCGTAGCGTCGCGGCTGTGAACCGTACCGACCGGCTCTACGCGCTCGTCGAAGACCTGCGCGCCATCGCGCCGCGCTGCCGCTCCGCCCGCGAGCTCGCCGGGCGGTTCGAGGTGAGCGTGCGCACGATCGAGCGCGACATCACCGCGCTGCAGGAGTCCGGCGTCCCGATCTACGCCCAGCCGGGCCGCAAGGGCGGTTACGCCATCGACAGGAAGATGTCCCTTCCCCCGCTCAACTTCAGCCCGGCCGAGGCGGTGGCGATCGCGGTGGCGCTCAGCCAGGCCGGCGACCAGCCCTTCGGCCGTCAGGCCCGCAGCGCGTTACGCAAGGTGGTGGCCGCGATGCCGGGGCCCGAGGGCGAGCTCGCCAGAGAGCTGGCCCGGCGGGTGCAGCTCGTCCAGCCGCCCGACCAGCCCGCCGCCGGCATCCAGCCCCTGGGCGCCGAGGGCATCTCCCGGGCCATTGAGGAGGCGCTGCTGCGCCGCCGCGTGCTCAGGCTCGACTACGCCGACGCCAAGGGCGCGCTGACCTCGCGCGACGTCGAGCCGGGGGTGTTTCTGGGCGGGCGTGGCGGTTTCTGGTATCTCGTGGCGTGGTGCCGGCTCCGCGACGACGTACGCGTGTTCCGCCTCGACCGCATCGCCTCCGCCACCGTCACCGGCGAGCGCTGCCCCGAGCGCCCGCTCGAGGGGTTCGCCACCGACGTGCCTGAGATGGTCGTCCACGGCACCACCCTCGACTGAACTCATGCTCGAAAAATCAAGAGGAAACACCGACATAGGGTTGTCGCTCTGCCGTTAGATCGTTGTCCTGTTAGACAACTGAGGAGACGATGATGGACAACACGGTGACGTGGTTCGAGGTCGCGAGTGACGACCCCGAGGGCGCCGAGAGGTTCTACGGCGGCTTGTTCGGCTGGGCCTTCACCGGAGAGGGCGGCCCGATCGACTACCGCACGATCAGCCGGCCGGGCGGTGACCAGCCGATGGGCGGGCTGTTCAACACCAAGGGCGAGTTCCCCAACCACGCGCTCTTCCACGTGCAGGTCGCCGACGTCGAGGAGACCTGCGCCAAGAGTGAGTCGCTCGGCGGCAAGGTGCTGATGAAGGTGATCGACGACGGTGCCGGCACCGACTTCGCCTACGTGAGCGACGTGTCCGGCAGCGTCTTCGGGGTCTTCCACCGCAGGTGATCATCCGGGCGGGGGCCGGGGGAGCGCCTTCCCCGCGACCACCGGCCCCCGCCCGGGCCGCTCCACCAGGAGCGGTTCACCGAAACGCCCTGGACACGCCGCCGATCGCCGAGCGGCGGCGCGTCCAGGGCGATCGTCAGAAGTCGACGGCGGCCAGCCAGCGGCCGAGGAGGTCGCGGTCGCCGTGCACGGTCAGGTCGCCCGGTGAGCGCCTGCCATAGAGCATGAGCAGCAGATCCGACACCGGTCCCTGGACGGCGGTGTCGCCCTTGGCGTGGCCGCGCACCCAGGTGATCTTCCCGGCGGGGCCCTGCGTGATGGTCCACTCGCCCTCGCCGTCGCTCGCGTGGAGGTGGATCGTGGCCCCCTCCACACCGAGCCCGGCCAGCGACCGGGTGACCCAGGCGGCGTGCGGCAGGTTGTGCAGGAATTCCTCGACGCCGTCGATGGCGGTCTCCGCCGGGACGACCGGGTCGAGGCCGAGCGCGAGCTCGGCGTCGACCCGGTGGACCACCAGCTCGAAGAGCATCCGGCGTGTCCACCACGCGGCCCGCCCGTCCGGGCCCCAGGTCCACACCTCCAGCTCCGGATCGGTGGTGCGCAGCGTGTCGAGCAGCTCGGCGGCCCCCGCCATCAGCCAGCCGGGGTCGCCGCTGCGCCCCTCGGCCAGCCCGCTCGGCACCTGCCGCGACCAGATCTTCTCCCGCACCTGGTTGCGCAGCACGTGGACCGCCCAGCGATGGGTCTGGCCGACATGCGTGACCAGCTCCGCGAGCGTCCATCCCGGGCACGTCGGCACCGCCACCGACAGGTCGCCGGCCAGGGCGGCCAGGCGCGCGGCCTCGGTCTCTATCCCCGCGATGCGCGCGTCGCGCGACTCGTTCTCCGTCTTCTGGCCCGCGTTCTGAGCGTTGTTCTGCGTCACCTGGCCCAGCCTAGGCCGCCGGGCAGCTGGCGCCCTTCTCGGGCACCTTGCCGTCGAGCAGGTACGCGTCCACCAGCCCGCGCACGCACTTGCTGCCCGACAGGTACGCCCCGTGCCCCTCGCCCTCGTACGTCACCAGCGTGGCCGTCTTGAGCTGGGACGTCAGCTTGGGCGCCCACTGGTACGGCGTGGCCGGGTCGCCCTTGCCGCCCACCACCACGATCGGCGCGGACCCGGTGGCGTCCACGTGCCGCGCCTGGTTGCTGCCCTTGACCGGCCAGACCCGGCACAACCCGCCCGAGCCCTCGCTGCCGAACAGCGGCGAGATCTTCAGCGCGGCCGCCTCGGTGCGCCGCAGGTCGGCCTTGCTGGGGCGCTCCGCGGTGTCGGCGCAGGTGATGGCAGGGAAGCTGGTCATCTGCGTGGAGTAGGTGCCGTCATCCCTGCGTCCGGTGTAGTTGTCGGCGAGGTAGAGCAGCGCCTCGCCGTTGCCTTTGAGCCCTTCGCTGAGCGACTGCTCCAGGAACGGCCAGGTCAGCTCGGAGTAGAGGGCGGCGGCCACGGCGGTGGAGGCCAGCCCCTGCGTCAGCGTGCGCCCGTGAACGTTGAGCGGCTTGGTGGTCAGCTGCATCAACAGGTTCTCGACGTTGCGGTTGGCGGTGGCCTCGTCCTTGCCGAGCGCGCACGTGGTCTTGACGCACGAGCGCAGGAAGCTCTGGTACGCCTGCTGGAAGCCGCGCGTCTGGGCCAGCGTGCGCTGCTCGAACGAGACCGTCGGGTCGAGCGGCGCGTCGAGCACCATCCGGCCCACGTTGTGGGGGAACTCGGTGGCGTAGACGGCGCCGAGCTGCGTGCCGTACGACATGCCGACGTAGTTGAGCTTGGAGTCGCCCACGGCGGCGCGGATGCGGTCCATGTCACGGCTGGCGTTCACGGTGCCGACGTGGGGCAGGATCTTGCCGGAGTCGCGCTCGCAGAGCTCGGCGAACCTCTTGTTGGCCGCCGTGGCGCGCCGGCGCGTCTCCTCGCCGGGCGGCAGCGTGTTCAGCGAGGTGTACGCCTCCAGCTCGGAGGCGTCGCCGCAGCGCACGCCCGAGCTGCGATCGACGCCGCGCGGGTCGAAGCTGATCAGGTCGTAGCGGGTCCGCAGCGTGGTGAGCGCCTTGGCCGCCTGGTCGAGCGTGTCGACGCCGGACGCGCCCGGGCCGCCGAAGTTGAACACCACGGATCCGAGCCGCTTGTCCTTGCCGGTGGCGGGCAGCTTGATGAGCGCCAGGTCGAGCTGCTCGCCGTCGGGTTCGTCGTAGTCGAGCGGCACCGCGAGCGTGCCGCACCGCACTGAGCTGTCCTGGCGGGCGGGAGGCTCACCGTCGGGACGCTCGATGTCGGTGCACGGCCCCCAGTCGATCGTGGCCGTCTCGCCGGGGGCGTCCGTGGCGGGCTCGGCGGGTGCGGTGGAGCAGCCGGCTGCGGTCACGAGCAGGGCGGCGGCTAGGACACGTCGCATATCGATGGAACTTCCCCTCGTCTCTCAGGGGGAAGTAGTGCCCACAATACGTGACCGTGCACCAAACCCGGGTGAGGCGGCGCGTATCCACCCTGTTCGCGCCGCCATCGGGACGGGTCAGACGCCCATCGACTGCGTGTCGTTGCTCTCGGCGCCGCCCGCCTCGGTGACGCCGTTCTTCAGGTGGTAGCGGGCGATGGCCTCGCGCAGCACCTCGCCGCCGAGCTCACCCTGCTTGACCAGGCTGGACAGCACGGCCAGCGTGATCGACGCCGCGTCCACGTGGAAGTGGCGGCGCAGCGCCGAGCGGGTGTCGGACAGGCCGAACCCGTCGGTGCCCAGCGAGGACCAGTCACCCGGCACCCACTGCGCGATCTGGTCCTGGACGGCCTTCATGTAGTCGCTGACGCCCACGAACGGCCCGCGGGCCTGCGACAGCACCTGCGTCACGTAGGGGACGCGCCGCTCGGCGTCGGGGTGCAGCAGGTTGTGCTCCTCGCAGGCCAGGGCCTCGCGGCGCAGCTCGGTCCACGACGTCGCCGACCACACGTCGGCCGACACGCCCCAGTCCTCGGCCAGCAGCCGCTGCGCCTCCATCGCCCACGGGCCGGCGACGCCCGAGGACAGGATGTTGGCCTTCGGCCCCTGCGTCTGCGGCCCCTCGGCGAACTTGTAGAGGCCCTTGAGCAGGCCCTGCACGTCGATGTGCGGGGGCTGCGCCGGCTGCAGGTAGGGCTCGTTGTAGACGGTCAGGTAGTAGAAGATGTCCTCCGGCTGGTCGCCGTACATCCTCCTGAGGCCGTCCTTGACGATGTGGGCCACCTCGAACGCCCAGGACGGGTCGTAGATGACCGCGGCCGGGTTGGTCGAGCCGATGAGCGGCGTGTGGCCGTCCTCGTGCTGCAGGCCCTCGCCGTTGAGCGTGGTGCGGCCCGCGGTGGCGCCGAGCAGGAAGCCGCGGCCCATCTGGTCGCCCAGGGCCCACATCTGGTCGCCGGTGCGCTGGAACCCGAACATCGAGTAGAAGATGTAGATCGGGATCATGTGCTCGCCGTGCGTGGCGTACGACGTGCCGGCGGCGATGGTCGAGGCCATCGAGCCCGACTCGCTGATGCCCTCGTGCAGGATCTGCCCCTGCACCGCCTCCTTGTAGGACAGCAGCAGCTCCCTGTCGACGGCCTCGTAGGTCTGGCCGTGCGGCGAGTAGATCTTCGCCGTCGGGAACATGGCGTCGAGGCCGAACGTGCGGGCCTCGTCCGGGATGATCGGCACGAACCTGTGGCCGATCTCCTTGTCGCGCATGAGGTCCTTCAGCAGCCGTACGAACGCCATCGTGGTGGCGACCTGCTGCTTGCCCGAGCCCTTCTGGAAGGTGGAGTAGACCTCGTCGCCGGGCAGCTTGACCGGCTTGGCGCGGACGACCCGTTTGGGCAGCACGCCGCCGAGCGCGGCGCGGCGCTCCATCATGTACTGGATCTCGGGGTCGTTCTCGCCCGGGTGGAAGTAGGGGGGCAGCTCGCCCTCGAGTGCGGAGTCGGGGATCGGCAGGTAGAGCCGGTCACGGAACTCCTTGAGCTCGGCCTTGGTGAGCTTCTTCATCTGGTGGGTGGCGTTGCGGGCCTCGAAGTCCTTGCCCAGCGTCCAGCCCTTGATGGTCTGGGCGAGGATCACGGTCGGCTGGCCGACGTGCTCGCGGGCCGCCTTGAACGCGGCGTAGACCTTGTGGTAGTCGTGGCCGCCGCGCGACAGCTTGCGGATGTCGTCGTCGGTCAGGTGCTCGGCCATCTTGCGCAGGCGCGGGTCGGAGCCGAAGAAGTGCTCGCGGATGTAGGCGCCCGACTCGACGGAGTAGGTCTGGAACTGGCCGTCGGGCGTCGTGTTCATCTGGTTGACCAGCACGCCGTCGACGTCGGCCGCCAGCAGCGGGTCCCAGTCGCGGCCCCACACGACCTTGATGACGTTCCAGCCGGCGCCACGGAAGTAGGACTCCAGCTCCTGGATGATCTTGCCGTTGCCGCGCACCGGGCCGTCGAGCCGCTGCAGGTTGCAGTTGATCACGAACGTGAGGTTGTCGAGCTCCTCGCGCGCCGCCACGCCGATGGCGCCGAGCGACTCGGGCTCGTCCATCTCGCCGTCGCCCAGGAACGCCCACACGTGGCTGCGGCTGGTGTCCTTGATCTGCCGGTTGAGCAGGTAGCGGTTGAATCGCGCCTGGTAGATCGCGCCGATCGGGCCCAGGCCCATGGAGACCGTCGGGAACTCCCAGAAGTCGGGCATCAGCCGCGGGTGGGGATAGGAGGGCAGACCGTGGAAGCCGTGCGACAGCTCCTGGCGGAACGCGTCGAGCTGGCTCTCGTTGAGCCGGCCTTCGAGGAAGGCGCGGGCGTAGATGCCCGGCGCGGCGTGCCCCTGGAAGAAGACCTGGTCGCCCGACTCGCCGTGGTCCTTGCCGCGGAAGAAGTGGTTGAAGCCCACTTCGTAGAGCGACGCGGCCGAGGCGTAGGTGGCGATGTGGCCGCCCACGTTGGTGCGGGCGTTGGCCCTCGACACCATGATGGCCGCGTTCCAGCGGATGTAGGCGCGGATGCGGCGTTCGACGTGCTCGTCACCCGGGAACCAGGGCTCGCGCTCCGGCGGGATCGTGTTGATGTAGTCGGTGCTGCGCAGGCCCGGCACGCCGACCTGGTGCTCACGGGCCCGTTCGAGCATGCGGAGCATCAGGTAGCGGGCTCTGGTGCGGCCTTCGGTCTTGACGACGTTGTCGAGAGACTCGAGCCACTCGTTGGTCTCACTGGGATCGACATCAGGCAGCTGGCTGGGTAGGCCGTCGCTGATGATCGAGAATCGCTGGCGTCCGGAAGCCACTGGGTCTCGCCTTCCGAGGTGGACTGATGACTGGTCTGGGTCGCCTTCCATCCTGGTCGCTAGTCGTAGAAAACGCATCTCTACTCGCCGGTAACCAGGGTGTCCCTGCTGGCAGGAGGGGTGCCGATGGCCTAGACCACCGATGGTAGGACGAATCTCGCCACAGGTTACATCCCGGGAGCAATTTAACAAGACCGGAAAAGGAACGAAATTTCGCCCATAGGGCCTGGATCGGTCCCGAAGGCTCGCCGTACGAGAACCTGCCCTGGAGGGGCGGGGGTGCCGCACCTGGCGCCGTGCCGCGCGAGTCTAGCCCCCTTCTCTGGCGCCGCCCCGGACGGGGGCGGGCGCCGGGCCTCCTCTATTGAGGTGCGCGCGCGTATAGACGTATCCCGCTAGACGTATCCCGCGCCGGTGATCTTCGGGTCGCGCCCTCAGGAGGGCCGCTGTTCGCTCACAGGTGAATCGTCGAGAGGAGGGCGCCGTGGGGTCGGCGGACCGGGCGCCTACGGTCCGAGCCGCGTAACATTTTGGTCATATTTCGGCTTGTCGTCGCTCCGGGCGCAAAAAATCCCTTGTCTCCAGATCCGGTCTTTTCTTGAGGCTTTCGGAGTATCAGGCTGGAGGTATGAAGGCGACGGCAGGCGACCGGCTCCTGGTGCACGGAAATATCGTTGGCGAAAGGGACCGGATCGGAGTAATCGTGGAGGTCCAAGGCCCTGACGGCGGGCCTCCCTACATGGCGCGGTTCGACGACGGGCACACGGGGCTGGTGTTTCCCGGTCCTGATGCGGTCGTTGTCCGTAAGTAAGATTTTCTTGTGAAATCTCAAATCATCTCCGTGACCACCGGTTCACGGGAGACGGTGCACGACATCACGGCCGAATGCGCCGACTTTGTACGCGCGCAGGGCGACGACGGGCTGCTGCACATTTTCGTGCCGCATGCCACGGCCGGAGTCGCCCTGCTCGAGCTGGGGTCAGGCAGCGACGACGACCTGCTCGCCGCGCTGCGCGACCTGCTGCCGCCCGACGGCCGGTGGCGTCACGCCCACGGTTCGGCCGGGCACGGAAGGTCACACGTCATGCCCGCGCTGATCCCGCCCTATGCCACGATCCCCGTGCTGGGCGGGACAATGGCGCTGGGCACATGGCAGTCCGTGGCGCTGGTCGACCTGAACGTCGACAACCCGCAACGCCAGGTTCGGCTGTCGTTTCTGTCGGATTGATTCTGGCCGACCACGGCCGTACCCGTGGCGACCGTTGACGACTGAGGGTCACAGCGTGTGGACTGTGCCGAAGCGATAAACCGCATAAGCGGGGCCACTCAAGCAGGAGGGATAAACGTGAGCGCGACCGCGGGTCAGGCGCAGGGCGAGCGCGGCCTGGCCGAACGACTCGGCCTCAAGCCGGGTCAGGTGGTGCAGGAGATCGGTTGGGACGAGGACGTCGATGACGAGCTTCGCGACTCCATCGAAGACCTGACCGGCAACGAACTGCTGGACGAGGAGAGTGACGACGTCGTCGACGTGGCGCTGCTGTGGTGGCGCGACGGCGACGGAGACCTCTTCGACGCACTGACCAACGCCATGCGATCACTCGCCGAGGGCGGCCAGATCTGGCTGCTGACTCCCAAGGCCGGGCGTGAGGGCCACGTGGAGCCGAGCGACATCGGGGAGGACGCCACGACCGCGGGTCTCTCGCAGACCAGCAGCATCTCCGCAGCCCCCGACTGGTCAGGCACGAGGCTCGTGACGCCCAAAGGCCGACGGTAGGAGCTCGAGCGCCCGCCGTGCGGCAGGATGGTTCCCGTGAACGCACATCCTGCCGAGGTCGGCGCCCAGGCTCCTGATTTCGAGCTGCAGGACCAGCACGGCACGCCGGTGCGCCTGTCCCAGTTCCGGGGCGCCAATGTCGTGCTGGTCTTCTACCCGCTCGCCTTCAGCGGGATCTGCCACGGCGAGCTGTCCGCGCTGCGCGACGCCCCGCTCGACGGGGCACACCTGCTGACCGTTTCGGTCGACTCCATGTTCACCCACCGCGCATGGGCGGATCGTGAGGGTTACACGTTCCCGCTCCTCTCCGATTTCTGGCCACACGGACAGGTCGCGCGGGCGTACGGTGTCTTCGATGAGGCGAAGGGGCTCGCGCTACGGGGGACCTTCATCATCGACGGCGAGGGCGTGATCCGGTGGAAGGTGGTCAATCCGACCTCCACCGCACGTGACGTCGCCGACTACATGAAGGCACTCGCCGACATCTCTTGACTTCGGAGGCAACGATGCCCTGCTACCGCTGCGGGGCCCGGCAGACCGACCCGGTGCGCGGCGCCAGCCCGTGGCAGCGCGGGGTGCGCAACGAGTCCCAGGTGCTGATCTGCCCGGACTGTCAACGGCTGCACGACCACGACCTGGACGCGTGCTCCACCTGCGGGTCCACGGTGCTGATCTGCCGGCTGGGCGAGGTGGAATGCCGGTCGTGCGGGGCCGTGCGGATGGCCCGCTCCGATGCGCTGACGGTCTCGGTGGCGCCGCCGCCGGGGCTCTCCGCGGAGGTGGAGGCGGCGCTCAACAGGGTCCTCGGGCGCGCCTGAGCTGCCTCTGGGGCGGCCGGACGGCTCGATGCCGGGTTTTGCCCGCCTCCTGGTGCACAAGTCCTCAGGCGTGCGCCTGGGCCCTTCCGGTGCGCGTCGCGGGAGTCTGGCGTACGCGGTCGGAGGGTTCCGTACGGGCCGCTGCCTGGAGCGCCGGCCGGCGGCAGCGACCGCGAGCGTGCGCCCGCTACGTGCAGTGCTTCAACAGCGCCTTTCCGGACATGTGATGAGCTGCGCTATCGTCTCCTTCCGTGTCCGCAAAGAGTTCGTTCGTCGTAGCGCTCGACGTCGGTGGCACGTCCATGAAGGGCGGCCTGGTCAGCGAGTCCGGCGCGGTGCTGCTGAGCGAGCGGCGCCCGACCCCGCGGGCGGAGGGCCCGGAGGCGGTCGTGGCCGCCATCTCCGGCTTCATCGGCCACCTCGCCGGCTCGGGCGACGGCGACCCGGCAGGCGTCGGTCTGGCCGTGCCCGGCCTGGTGTCCGACAACTCCGCCGTCTACGCCACCAACCTGGGCTGGCGCGACGTTCCCGCCACGGACTTCACCGCTCTGGACATCCCGGTCATGCTCGGGCACGACGTACGCACGGGCGGCCTCGCGGAGAGCATCCTCGGCGCGGGCCAGGGCGTTGCCGACTTCCTCTTCCTGCCCATCGGCACGGGCATCGCCGGCGCCTCGATCATCCACGGCGAACCGTACGGCGGCTCCGCGGGCTGGGCCGGCGAGATCGGCCACACCCCGGTCTTCCCGGACGGCGAAGAGTGCGCGTGCGGCCAGTTCGGCTGCCTGGAGACGTACGCCTCGGCCGCCTCGGTGGGGCGCCGCTACAGCGAACGGGCGGGCGTGGAAGGCGTCAAGGCCGAGCAGGTCGTCTCCTCCGACGATCCGATCGCCATCGAGGTCTGGGACGAGGCCGTGGAGGCCCTGTCACTGGCGCTGGCCACGTACACGCTGCTGCTCGACCCCTCACTGATCGTCCTCGGCGGCGGCCTGGCGGAAGCGGGCCCCGCCCTCTTCGACCCGGTACGCACCCGCCTCGTCAAGCGCCTGGCCTTCCGCGACGCCCCACCCCTGGTGCCGGCGGCGCTCGGGGTGGACGCCGGGATGCTGGGGGCGGCCCTGCTCGGCTGGCGCGCGGCAGGCCGTCCCGAGCTGGGCCCGGGGTGGACGGTGGATGTGCGATCGGCGCCGATGGTGTCGTAAGGTGTAGTGCCGATCAGGGGCGGTTAGCTCAGCGGTAGAGCACTCGCCTTACAAGCGAGGGGTCACTGGTTCGAACCCAGTACCGCCCACCTGCGAAAACATGGGGTCTCTGATCTTGAAAACGGCGTCTGAGTGACTAAGTGAGTGACTAACTCCCAAAGATCTTGTCCATCGCCGCAGCTCCCTGCATGATCACGGGCCGGATCTGGTGCCGGTAGACCGTCTCGGTGACCACCGTGTTGGAGTGGCCGACCAGGCGCGAGATGTCCTCGATGGGGACGCCGGAGTCTGACAGCACGGACACGAAGCTGTGCCGTAGCTCACGAGGTGACCACTCCCGCCCGGTGAGCCCTGCCGCCTCGACGACCTTCCGGAAGTCGCGTCGTACGTTGTGGGCCGTGACCGGCGTTCCTGTCCGTGTGCAGAACACAAGGTCTGTGTCCTGCCATCGCTCTCCCGCCTTCCCCCGTGCGACGTCCTGGGCTTCCTTGAGGAGGCGCAACGCGTCCACGCAGCGCTGGGGCAGCTTGAGTGACCGGCGGGACTTCACGGTCTTGGTGTCGCCCTTCTGCCGGACGGACCGCCAGACGTAGACCGCGAAGTCACTGTGCTCCCAGCCCGCCTGAGCCACCGGCAGCCAGGCGGCATGACTCTCGTCGTACGCCACGACGTGCGACCAGAGCAGCGCCCGCAGCTCCTCCGTGCGAGCGCCGATCAGCAGGGACAAGACGATGTAGGCCCGCATGCGCTCGCCGCTCTTCTCCGCCTGCGTGAGGACGGCGAGAGCTTGGGCCAGCGTCAGAGCCTTGGACGGACGACCGGCGCGCCCCTCCGGGATGTCGCAGAGATCCACGACGTTCCTCTTCACCTTGTCACGGCGCATGGCGCTCTTGACCGACCGGTTGAGGATGCCGTGGATCAACTTCAACGACCGGGTGCCCAACTCGCCGGTCTTGCCAGCGAGCCACTTGTCGACATCCTCCACTGAGAGATCGCGCAGCTTGCGAGCACCCAGGGCAGGGATGACATGTTTGTCGGCGTAGGTGTTGTACATCTTCACCGTGGCCCCCGACCTCGCGCCGAGGCCGTGTTCCAGCCAGTAGCGCACCGCGTCAGTCACGGTGTAGTTGGTCGGCGCGATGGCCAGACCGTCCTCGTAGTCGCGGATGATCTCTTTGAGCTTGGCCTTGGCTTCGGTCTTGGTCTTGCCGCTGGCCTTCTTGACGATGCGCTTGCCGGCCGGAGTGTAGCCGACCGTCACCGAGGCGATCCAGCGTTGCCGCTTCTCGTCCCAGTGCAGGCCACCGTCGCCCCGGCTGCGTCGTTCGGTCATGAAGCCTCCTGTTCTAGTAGCGCGATGTAGTCCTCAATGGCTGAGGCGGGGATGAGGCGCGTACGCCCCTGGGTGACGGAGCGGAGCCGTCCCGAGCGGATGAGTTCGTAGATCACGCTGCGGCTGAGGCTGAGCAGGTGCATGGCCTCGCAGACGCGGTAGAGCCGCCGATCATGGGCGGGTAGGGGTGGGGTCATCCATCCGCCTGCTCTGCCGCGATCTGGCGGGCGGTCTGGACACGCTGGCGGATGTGTTCGGCCATGATCGCTTCGCCTGGGGTGTAGCCGATTCCGGCGAAGCGCCAGTGGCCGAGGACGAGTGTGGTGGCGTCGTCGAGGGCTGGCAGGCCGTGGCGCTCGCGGGCCTCGGCGGCGCGGTGTGCTGCGCGGGCGTTGCGCAGGTCGGTGAGCTTGAGCGAGTAGGCGCGGCTCTTGCTGGAGAAGTGGCCGCGAAAGCCCAGCATGTGTGCCCAGGGGCGGAGCCGTAGTGCCCTGAACTCTGGGCGCGCGCCGAGGTCCCAGCAGGTACGGATCATGCGTCGTGCGTGGTCGGTGACAGGGAGAGCATCGAGGACCAAGCCGGGTTTGAGACCGCTGCCGTGGCACTGCCCGCAGGCGGTCATCAGGCTTAGCCGCCCGCGTCCGGCACAGGACCGGCAGGACAGGCGGTGGTCGATGGTGCCGGAGGCTTCAGCGCCCTTGGTGGCGTACTTGGCGATATAAGAGGCGACGGCTCGTTCGCTGAGCCCGTCGGCGTCGGGATTGAGCAGGATGGGACGGATGTCGAGCTGGTCACCCCAGGTGAGGATCCACCTGCCGAGATCACTCGGCGGTGTGGTGATGCTGACCTGGCGGACGGCGGGCGGGATGGCCTGAGTGAGCAGGCGGTGGTCTGCCCAGTCGGGTGGCGGCTCGGTCGGCCCGGTGGGTCCGTCGAGGCGGATGACGGCGTGGTAGTGGATCAGGCCGCGCCGCTGGTACTCGGCGACCTTGGCGAAGGACACCTTGGCGTGCTCGGCGAAGCCACGACGGGTCATCCCGGTCTGGTTGGCCAGCTCCTGGCGAATGGCCAGGGTAAAGCGGTGCCACAGCGCGCCCACGTGTGCCTGCCACAGCACTGCCCCCGTGTAGTCGTAACAGTCGGGGCAGATCGGCTGGCCGAGCCGTTCGTCCTGGGGTTCGTGCCGGACGTGGCAGCCGACCGGCCGCCCGTGCTCGCACAGCCTGTCGCGGTTGCGGGGACGGCAAGGACGTCCGTCGCGTTGCGAGTGGACGGGACCGAAGGAAGGTGCGGTCAGGGTGACGAAGGCCCGAGGGTGCGTGCTGACCGTCTCGGGTACGCCCTTGCCGCCCGACAGTCCTGCCCGGATCAGGTGGAACGTGTCGGCCTGGTAGGTCTGAGAGCAGGCCGGGCACACCGAAGCCCGCCGATTGCCGCAGGCCACCAGGAGATGTCCCGAAGGCTCACCATCCGTTGTGTAAGCGTGCAGGATCTCGCCCGTGCCCGCTTCCACGATCATCGACTGTCCGGCCAGGTGCACCGGATTGGCGCACCCGCCGACTGCCGTGACCATGGCTCGCCACCGCCTATAACCCGGCGCGTTGACCAGGCGGACCAGATCGACCATCCACTCGGCACCGGATAGCCGATCGTCGCGCTTTTCCTCCTTGCTCATAGGGCACCACCTCCCTTGCTGGACTACCTGTACTACAGGTTGACAGACATGGCGCATGGCGGTCAACCTGTAGTACAAGTGGTCCTGAAAGCTTTACCGAGGAAGGCCGATCATGGAGATCAGCACCGACGACAAAGACGCCCGCTGGCGCGTCATCGCCACCGACCTACGAGCCGCCATCCTGGACGGCCGCTATCCGCCCGGTGGCGCGCTGCCCAGCGAACCGGAACTCGTCAGGAAGTACGACGTCTCCCGCCCCACCGTTCGCAAGGCCATCGAAACGCTTGTCTCCGAAGGGCTGGCCTACGTCATGCGCGGACGTGGCTCCTTCGTCCGCCCCATGCCCGAACGCCGCGCCATCCTCATCACGGACCGAGACCGGCCCGACCTCGCCGCACCCGGCAATCACCCCGACGTCCAAGCCTTCGGCTGGGACCTCGCCGGACGCGACCACGAGGCCCCGCTCTTCACCGGCGAGAAGACCTCCGCCAGCCGAGACGTCGCGGTCATGCTCAGCGTCCGCCCCGGCCACCCGGTCATCCACCGTCGCAGCATGTGGCACCGCGGCCACACTGCCGCCATCCACGGCGCATCCGCCCGCCTGGAGATCAACTCCTATACCAACGGCGATATGCTCCCCGACTGGGACGACCCCAAGCGCAACGCCCAGTACCGCAAGCGCTCCGGCTCCTTCTACCAGTCACTCATCCGCGAACACGGTCCCGTCCGCTGGATGACCCTCACCACTGCCCGCATCGCCTACGAAGACGAACGCGCCGCGCTCGGCATGGACTACGCCGAAGCCGTACTCATCATCCGCCGGACCATGGCCCACCCCAATGGCCATCCCATCGAGGTCACCGAAGTCAAGGCCCCCGCCAATCGCTACGAGATCGGCTATCACCGCGAGCTCGCCGCCGACCCGGACGTTGACTTCACGCCGCAGGAACTCGGCGACAACGGCATAGACCTCGTGATCTAGGCGGTCCGCAAGCGTCGATCTGGCTCATAGTTTCCTTACTGGTTCAAGGCGACGGCGCTCCGCGCCGTGCGCACGGCCCCGCGCCCGCCCGCCGCCCGGGCGTGCGGCCTGGGGGCCGGTCCCGGGCGGCAGCGGCTCGGGCCGTAGCACCGCACGGCCGCCGCGCCGCCGTACACCTTCCGTCGCCGACCTCCGCGCCGTCGCCGCCGTTCCGCCGCCGGCCCCCACCGCTTCGCGGCCCTCCGGGTGCTTCGCATGGGCGCCGGCCGCTCCACTCGTAGAGACTCGCGGCTCTTCAACCGTCATGCCTCCGGCGGGAGCACTCCGGCCCCGAGGTGGGGATCACCTCGCACACCATCGACTCAGGCAAGCCCAGCAGCCCGGCTCCTCCGCATCAAGCCCGGCTCTGACCGCAGGGCAACACATGGCCGAGGAACGGCGACCGGCGAACGTACACGCGAAGCCGGGCCTGACGCTCCGTCCCCGGCCCGCTGCCGCTACGCGGTGAGTTGACGGCGTACGAGGTGACTAGTCGCGGATACTGCGTTCTATGCGATAACTGGCATACTAGCGATCCATCGAGGAGGCATTTAGTGGCAGAAGTCTATTTCAAGGCCTACGAAACATATACTCGCATGAGAGTTGAGGCTAACAATGCCATCATGGCGCTCTTGGCGGGGTCTCGACTTGCAGCACACACACTTCAGCTGACGAATGGGTCCCAAAAGCTTTTACCTGAAATTTTTCCTGCCGTGGACCATATAGCGAGATTCAGCTTGAAGAGCGAAACAGCAAGAGAGTTGCTTCTAAACGCGGACGCTCATCTTGGCGCCGTAACCGTTCCTTATGCGTTGGCTGTACACGAAAATTTCGTCTCTGTTGCGCTGGATCTGGTCAGGCGGGCAGGTGTTCCCTTACTGAGCCAAGGTAGGCATATCAAGGCGTGGAACATGCATGAAACCCTATTTCGCTCGCTCGGCTCACCTCTACCGGTAACGCAACTTTCGCAATTCCATCTGCTCCGACACATGCGTAATGCCATGATCCACGAGGGCGGAGCGGTCTCGAGGCAATTGATCGATGCGGTTAACGGTATGCCGGGAGATGTGACGGTCGACTGGGAGCTTCTTGCCGGACGCCACCCACAGGACATCATATTGCCTAAAACCATCGCCTTCACTGCGAGCGATATATTTGCATCGTTCGCAATAACGAAAAGGTTGGGCCGAGAGATAAATTCTGCCCTGCAGATCGGCCTGCCCTCGAATGTATGGGCAGAGCTGGCTGTGGAGCATTTCTTAGAGGATCCTGCAAGTATCACCAGAACGCGTAACAGCGACCAATGGTTGAGGGCGCTTTGGGGCTACGCTCGTAAGGTGTATGGAGGGTTGAGCCTCAGTGAGAGCGAACTGGAACAGGCAGCTAGCGCGATGGGAGTATGGACGCGACCAATGGGCTCAGTGCCATCCCGCAGAAGAGAAAGGTAAGGAAAAAAGGGGGCTCTTCCTATTGAGCTACATCCAGCAAATTGCTGGAGCCGGGACTCGAACCCGGGTCGCCACCTTTCTGTGAGAGACTCCGGCTGTGAACCGGTAGGGCTCTACCCATCTCTCTACCTGTTCAGGTTAGCAGATCCGTGTGGCTCTCACGCTGCGTGCAGGTGTCCGGGTCTGGGCTGCAGGAGCCGACCTGTTTCAGTACGAGCCGAGCGCAGTCGACACAAGTTCGCTTGGATGTGGGGGTAAAGGAGATGGACCAGCCGCAGATGGGCAGCGGGTATACCTCCCGCCCGCACAGACTGTGCTCGGTGCCCGCTGGAACCGCATGCTGTATCGCCTCACGGCCTGAGCCCGACAGGCCGAGGCGATAGTCGGCGTAGGTGGCGTTTGCGCTGGCTGTCGAGCAGATGAGCAAGTCGTCCCATTGGACCGGCCAGCGTCGCACCCCGCCCGGCAGATCGGCCCAGTCGGCTTCCAGTTCCACCAGCGCAAGCGTGCCACTGCGCAGAATCTCCTTCACCGTTCCGCGCTGCCCCAGCAGCAAGTCGCCTACGGCCCGAGTGCGAGCGGGACTGTGGAGCATGGCCACGATCTCGACTCGACATCCCAGCCTCTCGCGAGCTTCCTTCACTGAGGGCTCGCTTCCGTGGTCTCCGGGCGCAGATTGCGGATC
Organism: Nonomuraea sp. B5E05; assembly: GCF_039880665.1. Lineage (NCBI taxonomy): Bacteria > Bacillati > Actinomycetota > Actinomycetes > Streptosporangiales > Streptosporangiaceae > Nonomuraea > Nonomuraea sp. B5E05. Next base: position 12,997 of record NZ_JBDPMJ010000044.1, on the reverse strand, counting down.
GTCTCCGAGAGTGGGTGTCGTCGCTGAAGGTCCGCGTAGCGGAAGGCGACCCGGCGCGCGGCTCTCGACGGTTCGATGGCCGGATGGCGGGCGTACAGCACTCGTTTGCGGCGGTCGTCCCAGCCTGCCCGCCACCAGTACCAATCGCCGTCGCACCAGACGACGAGCCCGACCCACACGGACACCAGGCTCAGGCCATAGCCGTCATGGACGTCTGCGGATACGCCGTGAGCGGCGAGGGCGTCGGCCAGGGCATCGGCGGCGTGCTTCTCTGGCGTGGGGTGTCGGTTCGGCGGTTGCATGAGTGACCTCCCATCACGTACGGCAGTGACGTAGCGTGACGGTATGTGTCGGCCGAGCTGTGAGGCCGGAAGGAAATTCAGGGGTCCGTCGTAGGCATCCGACGAGGATGAGGTGCATGCGAGGAATGACCAGCAATCTGTCCATCGGCCAGCGCGTGGCCTGGTACCGGCGACGGCGTGGGATGTCTCAGGACGTCTTGGCCGGGCTGGTGGGACGGACCACCGATTGGCTGAGCAAGGTGGAGAACGACCGCATCACCTTGGATCGTCTGTCCGTCATCAAGTCCCTGGCGAGCGTATTGGACGTGTCCCTCGGTGATCTACTGGCCGAGCCGCACCTGTTCGAGTGGACGGACGGAAGCGGCGATCAGACCATCCCAGCACTGCGCGCCGCGATCACGGACTATCGGCAGCTCTCGCCGATGGCCGGGCTCGTGGAGAACGCGGAACCCTCCGGGCAGGCCGACCTGCGACGTGCCCTTGCCGAGGTGTGGCGGGCGTACCAGGGAGCCCGGTACAGCTACGTGATCCGGACTCTGCCCGGACTTCTGGGAGAGGCGCATCATGCTGCGCGCGCAGCGAACGGTGACGCCCACATGGCCGCATTGGGAGTGCTCGGGCAGGTCTACCACGCCGCTGCCAGCATCCTGGCCAAGGTGGGTGAGGCTGATCTCGCATGGATTGCCGCTGAGCGGGGACTCTCCTTCGCACGGCAATCCGGTGATCAGCTTGTGACGGCCTCATTGCTTCGCTCCGTGACCCACGCCCTTCTGTCCAACGGCCGCTACGAGGCAGCCAAGCAGCTCACGATTGACGCCGCCGACCTGCTGTCTCCCGACCTTCCGCACGCCACGGCTGAGCTGCTTTCGGTGTACGGGACGCTGTACCTCGCCGGATCGATGGCGGCGGCGCGAGACGACGACCGCAGCACGACACGCGCGTTCCTTGCCGAGGCACAGGAAGCGGCGGTGCGGCTCGGGGGTGACGCCAACCATGTCTGGACCGCGTTCGGGCCGACGAACGTCCGTATCCATCAGGTGGCCACGGCAATCGAGCTGGGAGACATCCAGGTGGCTGTGGAACTCGGGCCGAAGCTGGATACCAGCGGGCTTCCGATCGAACGTCGCGCTCGTCATGGCCTGGCCGTGGCGCATGCCTTGAGCCTGTGGAACCGTACCGACGACGCGATGGCCGCGCTGTTGGAGGCCGAGACCATCGCTCCCGAGCAGGTGCGCCATCACTACCTCAGCCGCCAGCTCACGATGTCGTGGATCAGAAGGCAGAAGGGCAAACCCAGTTACCAACTCGCAGCTCTCGCCCGGCGACTGCACATCGTGTGAAGGCAGTCCCTGTGGCGTAAGGTCGGGGCTGTGAACGATCAGGAGGCTCCACCGTTCGCCCAGGCCCGTGCCGCTGCCGGTGCGCTGTTCTTCGATGACAGCGGTCGTGTGCTTCTCGTCCGTCCTACGTACAAGCCCTCCATGGACATCCCGGGCGGGTACGTCGAGCCGGGAGAGACACCGTACGAGGCGTGCGTTCGAGAGGTGCAAGAGGAACTGGGTATTCGGCCGGCCATCGGTCGCCTCCTCGTGGTCGATTGGGCGCCTCTTCCTAAGGAGGGCGACAAGGTCCTGTTCGTGTTCGACGGCGGCACCTTGGACGGCGAGTTGCGCAAGCAGATCAGGTTCGTGGACAACGAGCTGAGCGGCTACGAGTTTCATCCCGTAGAGGAACTGGACGGGCTGTTGATCGAGCGGCTTGCCCGTCGTGTCAAGGCCGCCGCCGCTGCACGCGAGCTTGACAGGACCGTCTATCTGGAGCACGGCCAGGCCGCCCCCACTGAGTGACTATCTGAGTGACAACAGCCCAGGACGAGCGTGGACGGTCGAGGACCCGGGCGGAACGTTCGCCGAGGTGGGACCCCGAATCACCCGAGGTCCCACCCTCTCGCGGCGAGCCTTACAAGCGAGGGGTCACTGGTTCGAACCCAGTACCGCCCACCAGCATGAACACCTGATTGATCAATCGTGGAATCGGCCCCTGCGGGGCTGACGGGGGACGAATTCGTCTATCGCCGCAGTTCCTCAAGGTGATCACGGCCGTTCCGGTGTCGGTAGGCCGTCTTTGTGACCACCGTGTTGAAGTAAAAGCCACGCGGCGAGGACCTCGTCATCGGCCACGAGGTGCGATCGGAGCAGCGCCCTCGGCTCCTCCGTACGCATTCTGAGCCGGGCAGGTCTCACGAACGGCAGACACTCTAGGGGTTGGCGGGACGTTCAGTCGATGCTGTTGTCTGGCTTGAAGGCAGAGTGGGATTTCTTCCCAACACGATGAACCAGCGTTCACCTTCCCGGGACAGGTACAACGTCTCGCTGTAGGCGCCATTCGCACCTACTCCCACTACGTGAGCCTTGGCCGCCTTCGGTGTGACCTCACTCCGAACGTCGATTGACGTGATCCGGATGTTTCGGTCGCCGTAGGCATTGAGGCGTTGCTGTATATCAGTGGATGAGTCGTTGCCTGGAGGTGCAAGCCGCGCGATGGCCCGATCGTCGGAGCGGTTCAGCGCGTGGATGTATTGATCAACCGCGACTCGAGGGCTGGAAGCGCCATTCTCGGATTGAGGGGTACAGCCGATCAAGGCCGAGCACCCGATGACGACCGAAGCGATCCTCAACCGGATGCCTATGTCATGCGCGTCCATATCTTGGACTCTACGTCCTATGGGCGTAGTACGTTGTGCCGTCTCCATAAGCAGCGATAATGCTGCTCAGCGGCTTGTCCTTGGTGTCTGAGCTGTGATAAGTCATATACAACTCGTCTACGCCATCGCCGCCTATGCCGATGTCGGTAACGATCATCGAGTGGCTGACATTGCCATTGCTGTCACTGTCGATCTGAAGATCGTCCGCTATGCCCATCTGCCAGACGTTCGTCAATCCGGTGACGCGTCCGGACCACACCCTAGCGAACTGGAACCAGTTATGTGCGGCTGCCCACGTGTACGTGGTGGTCGCCGCCAGATCTCCGTAGAACCATTCCTTGGGGCTTGTGCGATCTTCTCCTGGCCATGCGCTGGTCTCCTGCCAGTCGCCGGCTTTGACGATTTGTGACAGGAAGTTAGTGCAGTCGCCGCCTTCTCCGCCGTAAGTACGGTAGTTGGGGTTGTAGTTGTAGACGTGGCGGTATGCGTAGTCGACCATAGCCGTATAGTCATAGAATAAACGCGCCGCATTTGGCGAACGGTGTCCCGGTGCGAGTTCGTCGGGCCGCGAGACGGTCTTGGGCCGCTTGGTGCTGCTTGCATCGCTGGGCATCACCGAGGGACGAGGCGCCTGATTGACGGGTTGCGGGTACGTGTCCGGTGGCAGAGCGCCGGCTGGCAACTGTGGGACGTCGTCCGTCAGTTCCCAACGACCGTTTCGCTTCGCGAACCTTTGCGTGGAAGCTTTGTTGTCCAGTGCTGTATCTGGGTCGCATCGCCTCGACGCCTGGCTTTCGGTGCTGTAGAACGCCACTGTCAAGGTAGGATCCTATTGTTACCGCGTTAAGACGTGGCCGTACTAATTCGCGCGCTTTATAGGGCTGGTCGCGGACTCTGCGGTGGTGAGGAGCTGATGACCTACCGAAAGCTCATTGGAATCACGCGGCGCCGTAACCGACGAAGGAGCCGGCCACCGCCACGCCGCCGATTGATTCCAAGACCCTGACCTCAGCCTGAGCTGAGGGGCAATGGCTCCGTGGGACTCCGCTTCGGATGATCGTGACAAGCCTGAGGTAGCCGGTGGCCGGCGTGGGGCCGATCTTCCCGCCCACCTCATCCCAGGCAAGCCCAGCAGAGTTAGCGAAGCGGACCAAAGGCCACGGGCCAAAGGGGCGTTCTTCCGGCGCAGTTCAGGGCGGTGGCGCGGATCAAGGCCTCGTGGTCGGGACCCAGTAGCGACGCTTCTGCTCGGTGACGTCGATCAGCCGTCCGCCGTTGGCTTCGATGACCCGTTGCGAGGCGGTATTGGTCTTGTCGCACATGACCAAAGCCCGAGAGATGCCCAGAGACCGGGCGATCGGCAGCGCCGCCGCGAGCATAGCCGTCGCGTGACCCTGGCGGCGTGCGCTGGGGCGGACGTCATAGCCGATGTGGCCGCCGAACTTTTCCAGTGCCGGGGTGAGCCGGTGACGGATGGCCAATCTTCCGAGGAACTGCTCGCGGTCGACCCACCACAGGGTGGTCATCGGCACGAATCCGGGGCGTACGCCAGATGAGTTTCGCTCGCCGACCACGCGCGCGGTGTACGCCTCGAAGGCAGCCGGATCCACGAGGGCCCGCGGGTCGACATCGTCCACGAACCAGGGAACCGGATAGTCGGGGTCGGCGCGGAACTCGGCCACCGCGGCCAGGAACGACGTCAGCAACGTGCCGATCGGGTCGATGAACTCCGGCATGGCGACCATGATGCCTGCGAGGGTGGGCGGGGCCAAACCGTTATCGGTCTCGACGACGTCGCCGCCATACGGGCGCGAGATCGTGCTCCGGCTGGGTCAAGCCTTGCCCGAAGTCCGCACTCAGTCAGAGCCACAGTCGCTGGTCAGGCCACACGTCCGCATTCCGGGCCCCGGCCTGGCGACGCTCACGTGTTCGTTAGCGCCGCCCGCCGAACTCCCAGTCGTGGACCTCGATGTCCGCGTACCGGTCCTGGGTCAGGACGGCGCGTGCCGCGTCCGGGTCTGCTGCCCGCATCAGCGCCGCCGTACCCAGCCAGGTCGTGCCGTCGTCGGACAGCAGCGGCCCGTACGCGATCAGGTCGTCCCGGTCGGGCCGCGGGGCAGGGTCGGCGGCCCGACCGGTGCCCAGGCCGAGCACCAGATAGCGGTTGCCACCGTGATCAGGGCGCCTCGGCGAGCGACAGGCTGTTCCCGTCCGGGTCCAGCACGACGACGTGACGCACGCCGTTACCGTAGGTTTCCACCGGTTCGTGGCTGATGCCGTGGGCGGCGAGGCGGGCCAGGACGTCGTCGAGGCCGGTCATCCCGAGCGTGATCATGGCCCTTCCCACCCGCTCGGCCCCGGCGCCCCGGTCGTCGACGACGACCCACGCGTTCTCGCCGACCTGCCACAGGTACTCCTCGCCGATGACCTCGTCCGCAGGGCGGCCGAAGAACACCCCGAACCATTCCAGTGACTTCGTGCGGTCGCTCACCGGCATGACGCTGTACAGGTCCACGTGGACCACCCCTTTCGATTGTCTCGGACGTCGGACTACTCCCGTGACCGGAACTCATCGGGGAAACGTCCTCGGAGTCGTCAACGAATTCTGGAGGAGGGATCGCCAGGCGCTGCGGGTTGCTCGCGTACGAGGAGGGCGCCGAGAGCGGCGGCGACGATCGGCAGGCCGGCGACCACCGCCGCGATCACCGGCCACGGGGTGGGGAAGGGCACTCGTGGCGGTGAATCCCACGAGGTCGACGCCGTCAACGGCCAGATCAGCAACATCCCGATGGGGCACCCGGCGACCGCGCCCAGCACCGTGCCGCACGCCGCGCTCAGACCCGCGCGACAGGCGCCGAACCACCGGAGCGCCGCGGCCGAGCCGTCACCGGCCCGCGCCGGCACACGGCCTGCCCGCGGGCTCGTGGCCCTGCCTCCGCCGGTGGCCAGAGCGCTGCCGAGGGCGATGAGAAGGACCACGGCGACGACGGCCGGCCAGCCGGTCCAGGGCTGGAATCCCCGCTCCACATAGGTGTGCGCGACGTCACCCAGCCGGGCGTCGAGCCGCTCCTGCTCGCTCGCCGAGACGCGGTGGACGGAGGGATCGACGATCAGTTCGCCGGGTTCCGGCTGATGGCCGAGGTCCCGGATCGCCTTCGCCGGGACGAAGATCGTCTCCATGCGCGGATCGACGGTCCGGGCGACGATCGCCGGAAGGGTGTGGATCGTCAGTGGACCGCCCTCTCCAGTGATGATCTTGACCGAGTCGACCTTCACGTCGGCGGTGGTGACGACCACCGCCGTGCCCTCGTCGTACGGCGTCGACCGGTCACCTGTGAGATACCGCAGCAGCGCCTCGTCACCGATGACCTCGTTCGGGTAGACGGTCCCTTCCGGCCGGTCGAGGCCGTCGACATGCACGCCGACATGCGGGGAGTGACGGGGGACCTGACTCTCGGCCAACGGCACGCCGGGTAACTCCCGCTGGATCGCCGCGCGTACGGCGTCCATGTCCGCCGGCGGGAGAGGGCTCACCAGGAGCGCGCCGGGCCGGGCCCGCGGGAGGTAGTCGGCCCTGAGCTGGGCCGTCGCGCCCGCCGCGATGATCGTCAACGCGATTCCGGACGCCGTCGCCATCGCGGTCAGCGTGATCGCGGGAGCCGTCGCCGTAGGACGACCGGCCAGGTCGCGGACCGCCAGGTGAGCGGGCAGCGGCAGCCGGTCCGCGTACCGGCCGAGCATGTCCAGCAGCCGCGAGGCGAACGGGCCCAGCCCGATGAGAACCAGACCCGCGCCCATGAGAGCCGCCACGGTGAATTCGGCCCATGCGTAGAAGCCGTAGCGCGAATCTGCCCGCGCCGACCACGCGCCGAACGCCATCAGCCAGACACCGGCGAACGACACGAGCAGGCCCCCGAGGACACAGGCCCGGTGTATGCGCGCATGGCGGGACCGCGGCGCGGACAACAGCGCGATCGTCACCGACAGGGACGCGAACATCCCAAGTACGGTCACCATCCCGGTGATCGCCAGGGGCGTTGTCTCGAAGATCATGGCGGAAGGGTAGTGGGAGCCGGCCGGAGCCGTCCCGTCCCGCGGTCAGGGCACGGTCAGGGGCTCGCCGTTGGCGGTGACGTTCTTGAGCACCAGGTCCTCGACGTGCTCGACGACGATCGGCGTCGCGGTGGCGCCGAAGTCCACGTCGGTCAGCGTGACTCCGCGGATCGGGGCGTCGGCGTAACCGCGCAGGTTGAGTGCCCGGTTGGCGGTCCGTACGGTCACGTCCCGCACGTCGATCCCGCCCACCCGGGGGTTGAAACCGTGGCCGGGCCCCTCCTCGTAGTTGAAGTTGACGTCGATGACCGAGCCGCCCACCTGACCGATCTCGAGGTCCCTGGCGTGGAAGCCCTCGATGAACCCGCCGCGTACGGAGTTCGTCTTGAAGCGCAGGGCGATGTCGAGGTTGGGGCTGGACATCGCGCAGTCCCTGATGAAGACCTCGCGTACGCCGCCGGACATCTCGCTGCCGATCGTCATGCCGCCATGCCCGTCGCGGAAGGTGCAGTTCTCGACGACGATGAGCTCGCTGGGCACGTTGACGCGGCGGCCGTCGGCGTTGCGGCCCGACTTGATCGCGATGCAGTCGTCGCCGGTGTCGAACGTGCAGCCGCGGATCACCACCATCCGGCTCGACTCGGGGTTGCAGCCGTCGTTGTTCGGGCCGTGCGACTCGACCGTGACGTTCTGCACGAGGACGTTCTGCGACAGCGTGGGGTGGATCTCCCACATCGGTGAGTTGACGATGGTGACGCCCTCGACGAGTACGTTGTCGCACCGGTAGGGCTGGACGAAGGACGGACGCAGGTAGCCGCCCTCGCCGTATCTCCGCCGCATGACCGGCACGCCCTGCTCGGCCTGGGCGAACAGCGCGGCCCTGGCCTCGGCCTGGTGGGGCTCGCCCGGCTCCCAGCCGTCGTCGCCCGACCCCTTCCACGGCCACCAGTGATCGTGGTCGGCCTGCCCGTCGAGCACGCCTGACCCGGTCACCGCGATGTTCCGCTGGCCGTGGGCGTAGATCAGCGGGGAGTAGTTGTAGAGCTCGACGCCCTCGAACCTGGTCAGCACCAGCGGGAGGTACGCCTTCGGGTCGGTGCTGAACAGCAGCCTGGCGCCCGCGGTGACGTGCAGGTCGACGTTGCTCAGCAGGTGGATCGCGCCGGTCAGGAACCGTCCTTCCGGCACGTCCACGTGCCCGCCGCCCGCCGCGTGGCAGGCCCTGATCGCGGAGCGGATGGCCTTCGTGCAGTCCGTCACCCCGTCGCCGGTCGCGCCGAAGTCCCTGATGTCGAACCGGCGTCGCGGGAATCTCGGCCCGCGCACCCTGGCCACGATGTGGTTCGCCCGCGCCCACGGATCGGGCGTGGCATGTACGGCACGCGCGTCGAGGATCGGGACGGCGAGGGCGGACATCGCCATGGCGCGCATGGCGTTGCGGCGGCTCAACATGGGGCGGCTCCCTGCCTGCTCGGGACACCCCGGATGCTAGGCCAACCCGTTGCAGTGATCTAGGGGTGTGAGCCACATCAGGCCAGGATCAGGGCGGCAACCGCTTGCATACCCACGCTTCACTCTGCCGGCGACTGGCCACGGCCGGCAGGCGCCGCGGCGAGGAGCCGTTCGCCGAAGGTGCGGCAGGCCTCCAGGAGGTGCGGCGCCGCGTCGATCTCGAAGCCGGCCTCCAGGAACGCGAGATTGAGGACCAGCCACTGCCAGGAGTCCAGCGCGAGGCTGACCCGGGTGCGCGTGTCGTCCACGGGGTGGATCTCGGCGTCCTGGAACCTGAGGGCGTCGACGACGTCCGCCGCCGGCGCCTCGACCAGGACGCTGACGCGTTCCTTGCTCCTGTTGAGCCCTCGACGCAGATATTGCGACGCTGACTCGGCAGGCAGCGGGCGCGGCGTGTAGCGGCGGCCGGTCCTGGACGGGCCGGTGACCCGGTCGAGGCGGAACACGCGCCAGTCGGCACGGTCGAGGTCCCAGGCCAGCAGATACCAGCGCAGCAGGTGGTGAACCTGCCGGTAGGGCTCGACGCGCCGTTCCGTGCGTTCGCCGCGGGCGTCGGTGTAGGTGAACGACATCGTCTCGCGGTGCGCGATGGCATCGCCGACGAGGCCCAGCTGCCGGGCGGCGACGCTCGGCGCGCGTTGAGGGCTCGCTTCCAGGCTGGAGCGGATGGAGGCGACATGAGGGCGCAACCGGGTGGGGAGAAACTGGTCGAGCTTGCCGTACGCGCGGGTCGCGGCGGCGTCGATCCCTCCCCCGACGGACGGCCCGGTGGATGGCTCGGTGGACGGCTCGGTGGGTGGCTCGGTGGACGGCTCGACGGCGGCGAGGGAGGCCAGTGCCAGCAGGGTGGCCACCGCCTCGTCGTCGTCCAGGACGAGCGGCGGCATCGTACGGCCGGAGGCGAGCCGGTAGTAGCCGCCGGGGCCGGGCTGGGTGTCGACGGGATAGCCGTATCCGCGGAGCCGGTCGATGTCCCGGCGCAGGGTCCGCGGGCTGACGCCCAGCCGCCTGGCCAGATCTTCGCCGGTGAACGAACGGCCGGTCTGCAACGTCGACAGCAGGGCCAGCATGCGTTGGGTGACGTCCGCCATGCCCTGATTCTCCCACCGGTTGCGGTCAGAATATGGCCACATCTGCTCGTAGCCTCTCCGTCATGAGTGAGCGCAGCATCATCATCCGCCGGGCCCGGACCAACAACCTGGCCGACGTGGACGTCGACGTTCCGCGTAACCGGCTGGTCGTCTTCGCGGGGGTGTCAGGTTCCGGCAAGTCGTCGCTGGTGTTCGACACGATCGCCGCCGAGGCCGGCTACCAGATCAACGAGACGTTCCCGCCGTTCGCGCGTAACCGGTTGCCGAAGTGGACCCGCCCCGACGTCGAGCACATCGAAGGGCTGACTCCGGTGATCGTCGTCGACCAGCGCCGGATCGGCGGCAACGCGCGCTCGACCGTCGGCACGATCACCGACGCCTGGACCTACCTGCGGCTGCTGTTCTCCCGCCTCAGCCACCCCTACGTGGGCGAGTCGAGCCACTTCTCCTTCAACGAGCCCGCCGGCATGTGCCCCGCCTGCTCCGGCCTCGGGGAGGTGGTGGTCACCGCCGTCGAACGTTTCCTGGACCTGGACAGATCGCTCGCCGAGGGCGCGATCCTGCTGCCCGGCTTCGGCAACGGCGGCTACTGGCACGCCCAGTACGCCGACATCGGCTCCTTCGACCCCGACACCCCGCTCCGCCGATGGTCCCCGTCCGAACGCGAGGCGCTGCTGTACGGCGGTCAGGCGGCGGCCCGACTGGGGCGTAAACCCCCGAAAGGCTACGAGGGCGTCGTCGAGCGGTTCGAACGGATCTACCTGCACACCTCCGACAACCTGTCGGAGCGCAAGCAGGAGACCATCCGGCGCTTCACCCGCGCCGAGACCTGCCCGGAGTGCGGCGGCGACCGGCTCGGCAAGGCCGCGCGGACGGCCACGGTGCTCGATCACACGATCGGTGAGATGGCCCGCATGGAGATCACGAAACTGGCCGGACTCGTCCGTACGATCGATTCCGCCCGCGTCGCGCCCGTCGTGGAGGCACTGACCGCCCGGCTGGAGGGGATGATCAGAATCGGGCTCGGCTACCTCACGCTCTCCCGGGCGACCACGACCCTCTCCGGCGGGGAGTCGCAGCGCATCAAGATGGTCAGGCACCTCGGGTCCAGCCTCACCGAGATGACCTACGTCGTCGACGAACCGAGCGTGGGACTGCACCCCACCGACGTGGAGTCGGTGATCAGGATCCTGGAACGGCTCCGCGACAGCGGCAACACCGTCCTCGTCGTCGAGCACGACCCCGCCGTCATGGCCCACGCTGACCAGGTCATCGAGCTCGGACCCGGCGCCGGCGACGGGGGCGGGCGGCTCGTGTTCCAGGGCGCCTACGCCGAGCTCCGGGAGGGCGGCTCGCCGACCGGCCGCGCCCTGGCCAGGCAGCGGCCGATCAAGCGCACCCCCCGGCCCGCCACGGGGTCCTTCACTGTCGCGGACGCCACCCGCAACAACCTGCGCAACCTCACCGTGCGGTTCCCCACGGGGGTGCTCACCGTGCTCACCGGCGTCGCGGGATCGGGCAAGTCCAGCCTCGCCGGGGAACTGGTGGCCCAGCACGACGCGGTCGTGATCGACCAGAAGCCGGTCAGCACCAACCGCCGCTCCACCCCGATCACCTACACCGGCGTCGCACCCGCCATCCGCAAGCTGTTCGCCAGGCACAACGGCGTCCCCGCCGCCCTGTTCAGCGCCAACTCCGAGGGCGCCTGCCCCGACTGCGGCGGGCTCGGCGTCATCTACACCGACCTCGCCTTCATGGACGGCCAGGAGGTCGGCTGCCCAACCTGTCACGGCCGGCGCTTCACTCCGGAGGTCCTCGCCCACACCGTGAACGGACTGTCGATCGCCGACGTCGACGACCTCACCGTCGGCCAGGCCGTCGCCCGGCTGCCCGACCAGGGCATCGCCCGCGCCCTGCGGCAGCTCTCCGTCGTCGGACTGGGATACCTGCGCCTGGGACAGTCGCTGAGCACGCTGTCAGGAGGGGAGTGCCAGCGCGTCAAGATCGCGAAGGAGCTCCGCGAAGCCGGGCAGCCCACCGTCTACGTGCTCGACGAGCCCACCACCGGATTGCACATGGACGACATCGACACGCTCCTGCGAGTCCTCGGCGACCTCGTCGACCACGGCCACACCGTCGTCGTCATCGAGCACAACCTCGACGTCATCCGCCAGGCCGACTGGCTCATCGATCTCGGCCCGGGACCCGGCAGGCACGGCGGGACCATCCTCTTCGAAGGCCACGTCGCCGACCACGCCGACCGGACCACCCCCACCGGCCGCGCCCTCGGCTGAACATTCCCTATCTCCGGAAAGTGCATCCACAAATTAGGGGTTCGCCGCAGGAAGGCGGGATGTGCGCCGCCCGTTATTTCGGCGCAAGTTGATCCTGGGGCGGTGTGTGGCTCCTGATGAACCAGCCAAGCTGACTCCCGGAAAATATCGGGAGCAAGCCTTTCGAAAGTGCGGGTCTGCGTCGATAGTGGGGAGGTCGGCCTACGGTCATTGATTCCTGGACACAGGGGGAAGGAAGTCCATGCCCAATTACGAGGAGCTCAAAAACAGGATTGATTCGGAAATCCAAGAGCTGGAAGCTCGCGCGCAGGCGGCGAAAGAGCTGCAAGGTCACTTCGGTGAAGGTGACTGGGACGAGAGCGTGACCGGCGTGCTCGACGGCTATCACGATGGTGCCGCGGACTGGCAGGTCCGCCTGTCATCGCTGCTGCGCAGAGTGGAGCAGCGGGAAGAGGAAGAGCGGCAGGCCAGGGAGAGAAGCCCTGGTTTCGTGTTCGGGCGGTTCGCCGCTGATCTCGACGATGCCGGCGAGCGCATGGCGAGCGTGCACCAAGAGGTGGCGAAGCAGATGGCGATCGCCCAGGAGGAGCTGGCGAAGCGGCTGACCGCTGCCCAGCAGGCGCTCGGACAAGAAAGCAGTCAGATCTTCCATGAATTAGCCGACCGTGCCCGGGACGCCGGATCGGCATTCGATGCGGACACTCGTTCCGGATCCCAGCCGGAGCGGAGGCCGGACAAGCCCGACGAAGCCCGGGACGATGAACCGCCGGAAAATCCGGACCCCTGGAGCAAAAGTTAGGGCACCCGGCCGTCGGTGGTTACTGTGGATCCGGAAAGCGCTCTTACCGGGCATGAAGGGCAAACGTCCAACCGGTCGCGCTCGTTAACAGGAAGTGTGAATCGTCCGCAACGTCATGGGGGCTCTCGGAAGTTAAGCGGGAATGGCACGGTTTCGGCTCTCTCGTGTGGTTGCGCAGCGTGACCGGAGGCGTTGGTTGGCCGGGTTGCGGAAGCCGTATGCGCAGCGGGCTTCGAGTTTGA
>NZ_JBDPMJ010000043.1:0-49692 GCF_039880665.1 Nonomuraea sp. B5E05 | reverse complement strand
TGCTTCCCCGGACGCTTCATGTGGATGAGCCGTCGCCGCATGTGGACTGGTCGGCGGGTGCGGTGGAGTTGCTGACCGAGGCCCGCCCGTGGGACGAGCTGGACCGTCCCCGCCGCGCCGCCGTGTCCTCCTTCGGAGTGAGCGGCACCAACGCCCACGTGATCATCGAACAGGGCGAAGAGTTCGAGGTCACCACGGGCGACGACGGGGCTCTGCCGGTGCTGCCCTGGCTCATCTCGGCCAAGAGCCCCGAGGCGCTGGCCGGGCAGGCCCGGCGGCTCGCCTCGTGGGTGGCGCAACGCCCCGAGACCGACCCGGCCGGGATCGCCTGGACGCTGGCCGGCGGTCGCAGCGTGCTGGAGCACCGCGCGGTCGTCGTGGGCGCCGACCGCTCCGAACTGCTGGCCGGGCTGGAGGCGCTGGCCGAGGACCCCTCCGGCGCGATCTCCGGAAGCGGTTGCGGCGGGAAGGTGGCGCTGCTGTTCGCCGGCCAGGGCAGCCAGCGGCTCGGCATGGGCCGCGAGCTCGCCGAGGCGTTCCCCGTGTTCGGCGCCGAACTGGACGAGATCTGCCGGGTGCTCGACCCGCTCTTGCCGCATCCCGTACGTGAGGTGATGTTCAGCGATCCCGAGGGTGTGCTGAACGAGACGGGGATGACGCAGCCTGCGTTGTTCGCCTTCGAGGTGGCGCTGTATCGGTTGCTGGCTTCGTTGGGTGTGCGGGCGGATGTGCTGGTGGGGCATTCGATCGGGGAGATCGCCGCTGCTCATGTGGCGGGGGTGTTCTCGTTGGAGGACGCGTGCACGCTGGTGGCTGCTCGGGCTCGGTTGATGCAGGCGCTTCCTTCCGGCGGGGCGATGCTGGCCGTCGCCGCCCCGGAGGCGGACGTTCTGCCGCTCCTGGCTGGTCGTGAGGACCGGGTGGGGATCGCGGCGGTGAACGGTCCGGCTGCGGTGGTGGTCTCTGGTGATGAGGCGGCGATCGCGGAGATCGAGAGCCAGGTGGAGGTGCGGACGCGCAGGTTGCGGGTGTCGCATGCGTTCCATTCGCCGTTGATGGACCCGATGCTGGCCGACTTCGCCGAGGCGATCAGCGGGGTCACCTTCCAGGAGCCGACGATTCCGGTCATTTCTAATGTGACGGGCCTCCTGGCCGAGCCTGGGCAACTGACTGATGCTGCTTACTGGGTGGAGCACGTACGCGGTGCGGTGCGGTTCGCCGACGGCGTCGCCGCCGCCCGTACGGCCGGTGTCAAGGTCTGGATCGAGGTCGGGCCCGACGCCACCCTGACCGCGCTGGCCCAGCAGAGCGCCGAGGACGGCGTCTTCGTCCCGAGCACGCGCAAGGACCGCGCCGAGCCGCTCGCGTTCGTGCAGGCCCTGGGCCACCTGCATGTGCGCGGCGTGGCCGTCGACTGGGAGGCGTTCTTCGCCCCCGCCCGCCCGTCACTCGTGGACCTGCCCACCTACGCCTTCCAGCACCAGCGGTACTGGATCTCCGCGCGCGCCGGGGCCGGCGACATGGCAGGGGCGGGGCTCGCGGCCTTCGACCATCCCCTGCTGAGCGCGGTGACCGAGGTGGCCGGCGGCGAGTCCGTCATCTTCAGCGGCCGCCTGTCCGTGGCCACCCAGCCGTGGCTGGCCGACCACGCCGTCAACGGCACGATCCTGCTCCCCGGCACGGCGTTCCTGGAGCTGGCGCTGCAGGCGGGCCAGGAGGTGGGCAGCCCGCTCGTCAAGGAGCTCACCCTGCAGGCGCCGCTGCTGCTGTCCCCCGGCGGCGGGCGCCAGGTGCAGGTGGTCGTCGGCGCCGCCGACCCCTCCGGCGCGCGGCCGATCGCCATCCACTCCCGCGCCGACGGCGACACCGCCGGCACGTGGACCCGGCACGCCGACGGCGCGCTGTCCGCCGCCGCGACCGTGCCCGCGGACGGGCTCGAGCAGTGGCCGCCGGCCGGCGCCGACGCGGTCGACGTGTCCGGCGCGTACGAGCTGCTGCTGGGCATGGGATACGAGTACGGGCCCGTCTTCCAGGGCCTGCAGGCCGCCTGGCGGCGGGACCAGGACGTGTTCGCCGAGGTCGAGCTGCCCGAGCAGGCGCACGCCGACGCGGCCAAATCGGGGCTGCACCCCGCACTCCTCGACGCCGCGATGCACGCCCAGCTGATCGCCGGGGACGGGCAGACCGTGCTGCCGTTCTCCTGGGCCGGGGCGCGGCTGCACGCGGCGGGCGCGAGCAGCGTACGGGTGCGGATCTCCCGCCTCCGCGAGACCTCCATCGCGCTGACCATCGCCGACGCCGACGGCGCGCCGGTGTTGTCGGTCGAGTCGCTCGCCGTCCGCCCGGTCTCGGCGGACCAGCTCACCACCGCGGGCAACGACCACGCCGAGTCGCTGTTCCGGGTGGAGTGGACTCCCGTCTCCGCCCCCGACACCGCCGGGCAGTCCGAGCTGCCCGAGCTGGCGTCGGTCGCGGAGGACGCCGCCGTGCCGGACGCGGTCACGTACGTGGTGACCCCGCCGGAGGCCGAGGTGCTCGACGCCGTCCACGAGACCGCCGCCGACGTGCTGAGCGCGGTGCAGGGATGGCTGGCCGACGAGCGGTTCGCGTCGTCGCGGCTGGTGGTGGTGACGCGGGGCGCGGTGGCCGTTGACGACGGCGATCAGGTGGACGTGTCGGCGGCCCCGGTGTGGGGTCTGGTACGGGCGGCCGAGGCGGAGAACCCGGGCCGGTTCGTGCTGGTGGACGTGGACGGCAGCGCCGAGTCATGGGACACGCTGGCCGGGGTGGCGGCCTCCGGAGAGCCGGAGGCGGCCGTCCGCGGTGGCCAGATCCGGGCTCCGCGGCTGGTGAGGGCCGGAACCTCGGCCGGCGAGCCGGTGTTCGGGCCCGAGGGGACCGTGCTGGTGACCGGCGGGACCGGTGGGCTGGGCGCGCTGGTGGCCCGTCACCTGGTGGCCGAGCACGAGGTCAGGAACCTGCTGCTGGTCAGCCGGCGCGGGTTCGACGCGCCCGGTGCGGCCGAGTTGGTGGCGGAGTTGTCGGAGCTGGGCGCCCGGGCGGACGTGGCGGCCTGCGACGTGGCCGACCGCGACGCGCTCGCCACGGTGATCGCCTCCATTCCCGAGGAGCGCGCGCTGCGCGGCGTGGTGCACGCGGCAGGCGTCAGTGACAACGGGCTGGTCGCGTCGCTGTCGGCCGAACGGCTGCACCGCGTGCTGGGGCCGAAGGCCGACGCGGCGTGGCACCTGCACGAGCTCACCCAGGACCTCGACCTGTCGGCGTTCGTGCTGTTCTCTTCCGCCGGCGGTTCTGTCCTGGCGGCGGGACAGGCCAACTACGCCGCCGCGAACGTGTTCCTCGACGCCCTCGCGGCGCACCGGCGGACGTCGGGGCTGGTCGCCACGTCGCTGGCGTACGGGCTGTGGGAGACCGACGCGGGCATGAGCGGCTCGCTGAGCGAGGCCGACTTCGGACGGATGCGGCGCCAGGGCCTGCCGGCGTTGACCGTGGACGAGGCGCTGGCGCTGTTCGACGCCGGATCGGGCTCGGACGCGGCGGCGCTGGTGCCGCTGCGCATCGACACGAGCGCGCTGGCCGGCCGCGGCTCCCGTATTCCCGCGCTGCTGCGCGGCCTGGTGCGCGGGTCGGTACGGCAGGTGGCCCGCTCGACCGGATCGAAGCTGGCCCGCCGGCTCGCCGGGCTGGAGGGCGCGGAACGCGGCAGGATGTTGCTGCTGGAACTCGTCCGCAAGGAAGCGGCCAAGGTGCTGGGCCACGCCTCGGCGGACGCGGTGCAGCCCGACCGCGCCTTCCAGGAGCTCGGCTTCGACTCCCTGACGGCCGTCGAGTTCCGTAACCAGCTCACGGCCGCCATCGGCGTGCCGCTCCCGGCCACGCTCATCTTCGACTACCCGACCGCTGAGGCCATCGCCGACCACCTGGCCAACCAGATGGCCGGCGGGCAGGCCGCCCAGGCCGTCGTGACCGCCACGAAGACGGTCGACGAGCCGATCGCGATCGTGGGGATGGCGTGCCGCTATCCGGGTGGCGTGGTGTCGCCGGAGGATCTGTGGGAGCTGGTGGCGCAGGCTCGCGACGGGGTGGGGGAGTTCCCCGCCGACCGTGGCTGGGACCTGGACAAGCTCTACGACCCCGACCCGGACAGCCGGGGCACCTCGTACGCCCGGCACGGCGGGTTCCTGTATGACGCGGCTGAGTTCGATCCGGGGTTTTTCGGGATTTCGCCGCGTGAGGCGTTGGCGATGGATCCGCAGCAGCGGTTGTTGCTGGAGGCGTCGTGGGAGGCGGTTGAGCGGGCGGGGATTGATCCGGTGGGGTTGCGGGGGAGTCGGACGGGTGTGTTTGCGGGGGTGATGTATCACGATTATGGGTTGGGGACGCCGGCGAATACCAGTGGTGGGAGTTTGGTGTCGGGCCGGGTGTCGTACACGTTGGGGCTTGAGGGTCCGGCGGTGACGGTGGATACGGCGTGTTCGTCGTCGTTGGTGGCGTTGCATTGGGCGGCGCAGGCGTTGCGGTCGGGTGAGTGTGATCTGGCGTTGGCCGGTGGTGTGACGGTGATGTCGACGCCGGGGATGTTCATTGAGTTTTCGCGGCAGCGGGGGTTGGCTGCGGATGGGCGGTGTAAGGCGTTCTCGGCTGGTGCTGATGGCACGGGGTGGGGTGAGGGCGTTGGTGTGTTGTTGGTGGAGCGGTTGTCGGATGCTCGCCGTAACGGTCATCGGGTGCTGGCGGTGGTGCGGGGGAGTGCGGTCAATCAGGATGGTGCGAGTAACGGGATCACGGCTCCGAATGGTCCTTCGCAGCAGCGGGTGATCCGGCAGGCTTTGGCGAACGCCGGCTTGTCGGTCGCCGACGTGGACGTGGTGGAGGCGCACGGCACCGGCACGACGCTGGGCGACCCGATCGAGGCCCAGGCGCTGCTGGCGACGTATGGCCAGGAGCGGCCTGATGACCGGCCCGTGTGGCTGGGGTCGCTGAAGTCGAACATCGGTCACACGCAGGCCGCCTCAGGTGTGGGCGGTGTGATCAAGATGGTCATGGCGCTGCGTAACGGCATGCTTCCCCAGACGCTTCATGTGGATGAGCCTTCTCCGCATGTGGACTGGTCGGCGGGTGCGGTGAAGCTGCTGACCGAGGCGCAGCCGTGGCGGGAGAACGGGCATGCTCGCCGGGCCGCTGTGTCGTCGTTCGGGATCAGTGGCACGAACGCTCACGTGATCATCGAGCAGGGCCCGGTCACGGAGCCGGAGCCCGAGCCGGCGGAGCAGGCGCCGGTGGTGCCGTTGCTGGTGTCGGCGAAGGACGGGCGGGCGTTGCGGGCGCAGGCCGATCGGCTGGCGTCGTGGCTGGAGTCGGAGCCGTCGGTTGTGGTGTCGGATGCGGCGTGGTCGCTGGCGACGGGCCGGGCGGTGCTGGAGCAGCGCGCGGTGGTCGTGGGAGCTGATCGGGACGAACTGGTGGCCGGTCTTCGGGAGCTGGCTCCCGAAGGGGTCACGCCTGTTGGGAAGCTGGCGTTGTTGTTCGCCGGTCAGGGCAGTCAGCGGGTCGGCATGGGGGCGTCTCTCATCGAGAGGTTCCCGGTGTTCGCCGAGGCGCTGGACGAGATCTGCGCCCGGTTCGATCCGTTGTTGCCGCATCCGTTGCGTGAGGTGATGTTCAGCGACCCCGAGGGTGCGCTGAACGAGACGGGTATGACGCAGCCCGCGTTGTTCGCCTTCGAGGTCGCGCTGTTCCGGTTGCTGGAGTCGTTGGGTGTGCGGGCCGATGTACTGGTCGGTCACTCGATCGGGGAGATCGCCGCCGCTCATGTGGCCGGGGTGTTCTCGCTGGAGGACGCCTGCACGCTGGTCGCGGCCCGTGCCCGCCTGATGCAGGCGCTTCCCTCTGGTGGGGCGATGCTGGCGGTGGCCGCTCCGGAGGCCGATGTCCTGCCGCTCCTGGCCGGTCGTGAGGATCGGGTGGGGATCGCGGCGGTGAACGGTCCGGCTGCGGTGGTGGTGTCCGGTGACGAGACCACGATCGCCGAGATCGAGAGTCTGGTGAAGGCGCGGACCCGGCGGTTGCGGGTGTCGCATGCCTTCCACTCACCGTTGATGGAGCCGATGCTGGCGGAGTTCGCCGAGGTGGTCGGCGGGCTTACGTTCCACGAGCCGACGATTCCGGTCGTCTCGAATGTGACGGGCCGTCTGGCCGAGCCGGGGCAGCTGACCGATCCCGCCTACTGGGTGCAGCATGTGCGTGGCGCGGTGCGGTTCGCCGACGGGGTGACCTCGGCTGGTGCAAGTCACTTCCTGGAGGTCGGTCCGGACGGAGTGCTGACCGGGCTGGCGCAGCAGAGTGTCGAGGACGCGGTGTTCGTCCCGGCCGTGCGTAAGGACCGTGACGAGACCCGGGCGCTGATCGAGGCGCTGGGTGGGTTGCACGTCCAGGGCATCACCGTGGACTGGACGAAGGTGCTGACCCCCGGCCGGTTCGCCGACCTGCCCACGTACGCCTTCCAGCACGAGCGGTTCTGGGTGCCGGCCAGTCTGGAGTCGCAGGACGTGGGGGAGGCCGGGCTCGGCGCCATCGACCATCCCATGCTTCGTGCGGCCATCTCCGCACCCGACTCCGACACCCACACCTTCACCGGCAGGTTGTCGCCGGCGGGGCAGCCGTGGCTGGCCGATCACCAGGTGGACGGCCGGGTGGTGGTGCCGGGGGCGGCGCTGGTGGAGCTTGCGCTGCGGGCCGGTCAGGAGCTGGGGTGTGCGCGGCTGGTCGAGTTGACCATGCAGGCGCCGCTGGTGGTGCCGGACGGGCGGGGCGTGGATGTGCAGCTGGTGGCCGGGCCGTGCGAAGAGTCCGGTGGCCGCCAGGTGAGCTTGTATGCGCGTGCGGGTCAGGAGGAGTGGACGTTGCACGCACAAGGGGTGCTGGCCGAGGAGAGCGGTCAGCCGGTCGCGGTTGCGGAGCAGTGGCCGCCGGCCGGTGCCCGGCCGCTCGATGTCGAGCACCTGTACGACGACATGGCGGCGATGGGCCTGGACTACGGACCCCTGTTCCAGGGGCTGGTGGCCGCCTGGCAGCACGACGGCTCGGTGTTCGCCGAGATCGCCCTGCCCGAGCAGGGGCACGCCGATGCGGGACGGTTCGGGTTGCACCCGGCGCTGCTGGACGCGTCGCTGCATGCCGCAGCCCTGGGCGATCTGGTGCCGAGAGCGGAAGGGCGGCCGTATCTGCCGTTCGCCTGGAACGGCGTGTCGCTGCACGCGGCGGGCGCGACCGGCCTGCGGGTCAAGGTCACCCGCGGCTCCTCCGAGACCAGCATCACGTTGAGCATCACCGACGAGACCGGCACCCCCGTGGCCGAGATCGACACGCTCACCCTGCGCGCCCTGTCCACCGAACTCACCGCAGGCGCCCTGGACACCCTCTACCAGGTGACCTGGACGGAGCCTGCCGAGCTCCCTGCCGCCGGAGATGAGGAGTATCCGAGCCTGGCGTCGCTCAGGGACACGGACGCCATGCCGGAGTGGGCGTTCGTGGAATGCCCCGTCACCGAGCCCGGCGACGACATCCCCGCCGCGGTGCGGCGTGCCACCGCGTACGCGCTGACCTCCGTCCAGGAATGGCTGGCCGACGAGCGGTTCGCGTCGTCGCGGCTGGTGGTGGTGACGCGGGGTGCGGTGGCCGTTGACGACGGCGATCAGGTGGACGTGTCGGCGGCCCCGGTGTGGGGCCTGGTACGGGCGGCCGAGGCGGAGAACCCGGGCCGGTTCGTGCTGGTGGACGTGGACGGCAGCGCCGAGTCGTGGGCCGCCGTGGGATCGGTGGTCGCTTCGGGCGAGCCGGAGTCCGCGCTCCGGGACGGCCGGGTGCTGGTGCCGAGACTGAACCGGGTCAGGGCCCTGGAGCAGCGCGAGCCGGTGTTCGGACCTGACGGCACCGTGCTGGTGACCGGCGGGACCGGTGGGCTGGGCGCGCTGGTGGCCCGTCACCTGGTAGCCGAGCACGACGTACGGCACCTGCTGCTGGTCAGCCGGCGCGGCCCGGACGCGCCAGGCGCCGCCGAACTGGCGACCGAGCTGTCCGAGCTGGGCGCCGAGGTGAACGTGGCGGCCTGCGACGTGGCCGACCGTGAGGCGCTGGCCGCGCTGATCGCGTCCATTCCCGAGGAGCGCGCGCTGCGTGGCGTGGTGCATGCCGCAGGCGTGGGCGACAACGGGCTGGTGGGGTCGCTGTCGGTCGAGCGCCTCGACGGTGTGCTGGGGCCGAAGGCGGACGCGGCGTGGCACCTGCACGAGCTGACCCGTGACCTGGACCTGTCGGCGTTCGTGCTGTTCTCTTCCGCCGGCGGTTCCGTCCTGGCGGCGGGACAGGCCTACTACGCCGCCGCGAACGTGTTCCTCGACGCCCTCGCTGTGCACCGGCGGTCGTCCGGGCTGGTGGCGACGTCGCTGGCGTTCGGGCTGTGGGACACCGACACCGGGCTGAGCGCCTGGCTGAGCGAGGCCGACTTCGAGCGGATGCGGCGCCAGGGCCTGCCGGCGTTGACGGTGGACGAGGCGCTGGCGTCGTTCGATGCGGGGTCGGGTTCGGACGCGGCGGCGCTGGTGCCGCTGCGGGTCGATGCCGCGGCGCTGCGCGGCCGAGGTACGGAGCTTCCCGCGCTGCTCCGCGGCCTGGTACGCGGATCGGCACGCCAGGCGGCCCGCGCGGCCGGATCCGGGCTGGCCCGCCGGCTCGCCGGGCTGGAGGCGTCCGAGCGCGGCAGGATGCTGCTGGAGCTGGTCCGCCAGGAGGTGGCCAGGGTTCTCGGTCACGCCTCCATGGACGCCGTGGAGCCCGACCGCGCCTTCCAGGAGCTCGGCTTCGACTCCCTCACGGCCGTCGAACTCCGTAACCAGCTCAACTCGGGCACCGGGCTGCGGCTCCCTGCCACGCTGGTCTTCGACTACCCCAACGCGCGAGCCGTCGCCGACTACCTGGAGACGGAGCTCACCGGAGCCGGGGCGGAGGCGACGGCCGTCACCGCGGCCACGACGCCGCTGAACGACGAGCCCATCGCGATCGTCGGCATGGCCTGCCGGTACCCGGGCGGTGTGCTCTCGCCGGAGGACCTCTGGCAGCTGGTGAGCGCCGGTACGGACGCGATCGGCGGGTTCCCCGCCGACCGGGGGTGGGACCTGGACCGGCTGTACCACCCGGACCCCGACAATTCCGGCACCACGTACACGAAGCAGGGCGGTTTCCTGCACGACGCGGGCGAGTTCGATCCGGCGTTCTTCGGGATCTCGCCGCGTGAGGCCCTGGCCATGGACCCGCAGCAGCGGCTCCTCCTCGAGGCCTCGTGGGAGGCGATCGAGCGGGCCGGGATCGACCCGGCCGCGCTGCGCGGCAGCAGGACCGGCGTCTTCGCGGGCGTCATGTACCACGACTACGCGGCCCACCTCACTACCGTGCCCACGGAGCTGGAAGGGCTCATCGCCACCGGGAACTCCGGCAGCGTCGTCTCCGGCCGCCTGTCGTACACCTTCGGGCTGGAGGGCCCCGCGGTGACCGTGGACACCGCCTGCTCCTCCTCTCTCGTCGCCCTGCACTGGGCGGCGCAGGCGCTGAGGTCGGGCGAGTGTGACATGGCGCTGGCCGGCGGCGTGACCGTGATGGCCACGCCCGGCACCTTCGTGGAGTTCTCGCGCCAGCGCGGTCTGTCCCCGGATGGACGGTGCAAGGCGTTCTCCGCTGACGCCGACGGCACCGGCTGGGGCGAGGGCGTCGGCGTACTGCTGGTGGAGCGGTTGTCGGACGCGGAACGTAACGGGCACCAGGTGCTCGCCGTGGTGCGGGGCAGCGCGGTCAACCAGGACGGTGCGAGTAATGGTCTGACGGCGCCGAACGGTCCGTCGCAGCAGCGGGTGATCCGGCAGGCGCTGGCGAATTCGGGTCTGTCGGCGGCTGAGGTGGATGCGGTGGAGGCGCATGGCACGGGTACGACGCTGGGTGATCCGATCGAGGCGCAGGCGTTGCTGGCGACCTATGGTCAGGATCGCGACGAGCCGCTCTGGTTGGGGTCGGTGAAGTCGAACATCGGTCATACGCAGGCGGCTGCGGGTGTGGCGGGTGTGATCAAGATGGTGATGGCGCTGCGTCACGGGGTGTTGCCGAAGACGTTGCATGTGGATGAGCCGTCGCCGCACGTGGACTGGTCGGCCGGCGCGGTCGAGCTCCTGACCGAGCCGCAACCGTGGCAGCAGAACGGGCACGTCCGCCGCGCGGCCGTCTCGTCGTTCGGGATCAGCGGCACCAACGCCCACGTGATCATCGAGCAGGGGCCTGCCACGGAGCAGGAGCCCGAGCCGATGAGTGAGCCGGTGGATGGGGCGCCGGTGGTGCCGTGGGTGGTGTCGGGCCGGAGTGCGGAGGCGTTGCGGGCTCAGGCGGGCCGGCTGGCCGATGCGGTGGCCGGTGTGGGGGCCGGTGTGGTGGCCGGTGTGGGTGCTGGTGCGCGGCCGGTGGATGTGGCGCATTCGCTGGTGGTTTCGCGGTCGGTGTTCGATCACCGTGCGGTGGTGGTGGGTGCTGATCGGGATGAGCTGGTGGCGGGGTTGCGTGAGCTGGCCGATGGTGCCGCCTCGAGTGTGGTGCAGGGCGTTGCCGGTGGTGGTGGCAAGTCGGTGTTCGTGTTCCCTGGTCAGGGGTCGCAGTGGCTGGGGATGGGGGTGGAGTTGCTGGACGCTTCGCCGGTGTTCGGGGCGCGGATGGCTGAGTGTGAGGCGGCGCTGGCTGCGTTCGTGGACTGGTCGTTGACGGGTGTGTTGCGGGGTGAGGACGGCCAGCCGGGTTATGACCGGGTGGATGTGGTGCAGCCGGTGCTCTGGGCGGTGATGGTGTCGCTTGCGGAGGTGTGGCGGTCGCTCGGTGTGGTTCCGGCGGCGGTGGTCGGGCATTCGCAGGGGGAGATCGCGGCTGCGGTGGTCGCGGGTGCGTTGTCGTTGGAGGACGGCGCGCGGGTGGTGGCGTTGCGTAGCCAGGCGATCGTGGCGCTGGCCGGCCGCGGCGGTATGGCGTCGGTGGCGCTCGGCTCGGTTGAGGTGGGTGAGCTGCTGGGGCGCTGGGAGGGCCGGTTGTCGGTGGCGGCGGTGAACGGTCCCGCTTCGACGGTGGTGTCGGGCGATGTGGACGCCATCGACGAGCTGCTGGCGCATTGCGAGGCGGAGGGGGTGCGGGCCAAGCGGATCGATGTGGACTACGCCTCGCATTCGGCGCACGTGGCGGCCATCGAGGACGAACTCGCCCGGCTGCTCGCCCCGGTCACGCCCCGCCAAGCCGACGTGGCGTGGTACTCCACGGTGCGGCGGGAGTGGTTGTCCGGGTCGGAGGTGGATGCCGGGTACTGGTTTGAGAATCTGCGGCGGACGGTGTGGTTGGAGCCGTCGGTGGGTGCGTTGGTGGAGCAGGGCTTCGGGGTTTTTGTTGAGGTCAGTGCGCATCCGGTGTTGACGATGGCGGTGCAGGAGACGGCTGAGCGTGCGGGTGGGGAGGTGGTGGTGTGTGGCACGTTGCGGCGTGATGATGGTGGTCTTGCCCGGGTGTGGTCGAGCGCGGCGGAGTTGTGGGTCCACGGCGTCGACGTCGACTGGCCGCAAACCTACGCCGAGTCCGGCCCGCGGATCATCGACCTGCCCACCTACGCCTTCCAACACCAGCGCTACTGGCTGCAGGGATCGGCGAGCGCGGGCGACGCGGCCAGCCTTGGACTCGAGGCCACCGGCCACCCGCTGCTCGGCGCGTTCACCGGCCTGGCCGCCGGTGGAGAGGTCGTGCTCACCGGCCGCGTGTCCGTCGCCACCCACCCGTGGCTGGCCGACCACAAGGTCAACGGGCAGGTGTTCCTCCCCGGAGCGGCACTCGTCGAGCTGGCCATCAGGGCAGGCGACGAGGCCGGCTGCGGCCTCCTCGAAGAGCTGACCATCCAGGCGCCGCTCATCGTGCCCGAGCCCGGAGCGGTCCAGCTCCAGCTGGCCGTGGGCGCACCGGACGAGGACGGGCGGCGGCAGCTCGGCATCTACTCGCGGATCCAGGACGCCACCGACTGGGTGCGGCACGCCGCGGGCGTGCTGGCCGCGGCCGATGCGGCGGTCCCTGAGCCGGTCGGCACCTGGCCGCCGGAGCAGGCGCGGGCCGTGGCCCTGGACGAGCATTACGACGACCTCGCCGGCATGGGCCTCGACTACGGCACGACGTTCCGCGGGCTGCGGGCGGCCTGGCGGCGGGGCGACGACGTCTTCGCCGAGGTGGCGCTGCCGGACGACACCGACGCCGACGGGTACGGACTGCATCCGGCGTTGTTCGACGCCGCCCTGCACGCGGTCTCCCTCGGCGGGTTCCTGGCCGATCCCGAGCCCGGCAGGCCGTACCTGCCGTTCGCCTGGAGCGATGTGGCGCTGCACGCCTCCGGGGCGACGAGACTCCGTGTGCGGATCTCTCCGGCCGGCCAGGGAGCGGTCTCCGTGACGCTGATGGACACCGAAGGGCTGGCCGTGGCCACGATCGGCGCTCTGGCCGCCCGCCCCGTGCCGGTCGGGCCGCAGGACGGCTCCGGCACGAGGAAACATCGCGACAAGCTGTTCCAGCTCGACTGGGTGAGGCTGCCGCAGAACGGCGCGGCCGAGGCGGGCTACGAGACCGTCTCCAGCCTGGCGGCGCTGGCCGGGGGCGCGACGGTTCCCGAGCGCGTGCTGATCGAAGCGCCCGCCGGCTCCCGCCTGGCCGTCCACGACGTGCTGGCGGCGCTGCAGGAGTGGCTGGCCGACGACCGGTTCGCGGCGTCGCGGCTGGTCGTGGTGACCCGGGGTGCCGTGCCCGCAGGCGACGCGCCCGTACAGGATGTGCATCAGGCCGCCGTGTGGGGGCTCGTGCGGGCCGCGCAGGCGGAGCAGCCCGGCAGGTTCGTGCTGCTGGACCTGGACGGCGACGCGGACGGCACGATCGGCGAGGCTCTGGCGTCGGACGAGCCGCAGCTGGCCGTGCGCGACGGCCAGGTGTGGGTGCCGAGGCTGAGCCGGACCGTGCCGAGCGGTGAGGGGCGGCCCGCGTTCGGCGTGGGCGGGACCGTGCTGATCACCGGCGGTACGGGCGGGCTGGGCGCGCTGGTGGCCCGTCACCTGGTGACCGAGCACGAGGTCAGGCGGCTGCTGCTGGTCAGCCGGCGCGGGCCGGAGGCGCCCGGTGCGGCCGAGTTGGTGGCGGAGTTGTCGGAGCTGGGCGCCCGGGTGGACGTGGCGGCCTGCGACGTGGCCGACCGCGAGGCGCTCTACGGAGTGATCACCTCGGTCGCGGACTCGCTGGTGGGCGTGGTCCACACGGCGGGCGTGCTGGACGACGGCGTGGTCACGTCGTTGTCGGCCGAGCGGCTGGACCGGGTGCTGGAGCCGAAGGCGGATGCCGCCTGGCACCTGCACGAGCTGACGCGGGGCCTGGACCTGTCGGCGTTCGTGTTGTTCTCGTCGATGGCGGGTGTGCTCGGGGGAGCGGGCCAGGGCAACTACGCGGCGGCGAACGCTTTCCTCGACGGGCTCGCCCAGTTGCGGGCCGCCGAAGGGCTGGCGGCGACGTCGTTGGCGTGGGGGCTGTGGGAGCAGGGCGGCATGACGGGCGAGCTGTCCGAGGCTGACCTGCGCAGGCTGGCGCGGATGGGCGTGACGCCGCTGTCCGCCGACGACGGTCTCGGCCTGTTCGACGCCGCGCTCCGGCACGACCGTGCCCTGCTGGTCCCCGCCCACCTCGACGTCAAGGCCATGGGCGCCCAGGCCGACGCCGTTCCCCCGCTGCTGCGTGGCCTGGTCACCGGGTCCGGCAGGCGCGTGGTGACCGCAGCGTCGGAGGCCGCGGCCACGCTCAAGCAGCAGCTGGCTGCCCTGCCGCCGGCCGGGCAGCAGGCCGCGCTGCGGGATCTCGTCGCCTCCCAGGTCGCCGTGGTGCTCGGCCTGGCCGACCCGTCGGCGGTCGACGACGGAATGCCGTTCCAGGAGCTGGGATTCGACTCGCTGATGGCGGTCGAATTCCGCAACCGGCTCAACGCGGCCACGGGCATGCGGCTCCCCGCGACCCTGATCTTCGACTATCCGACCCCGGAGGCGCTCGTCCGCTACCTGGCAGGCGAGCTCCTCGGCAAGCAGGAGAGCGCCGTCCAGGCGCGGGTCACGGCAGCCGACGACGAGCCCATCGCGATCGTCGGCATGGCCTGCCGCTTCCCCGGCGGCGTCGAATCCCCTGAGGAACTGTGGCGGCTGCTCGCCCAGGGCGGCGACGCGATCTCCGAGTTCCCCGCCGACCGCGGCTGGGACCTGGACACGCTGTACGACCCCGAGCCCGGCAACCGCGGCACCTCCTACTCCCGGCACGGCGGTTTCCTGCACGACGCGGGCGAGTTCGACCCGGGATTCTTCGGGATCAGCCCGCGCGAGGCCCTGGCCATGGACCCGCAGCAGCGGCTGCTGCTGGAGACGTCGTGGGAGGCGATCGAGCGGGCCGGGATCGACCCGACCCGGTTGCGCGGCAGCCGGACCGGCGTGTTCGCCGGCGTCATGTACCACGACTACGCCAGCCAGCTGTCCTCCGTGCCCGACCAGCTCGAAGGGCTGATCGGCACCGGCAACTCCGGCAGCGTCGCCTCCGGCCGCGTGTCGTACGTCTTCGGGCTCGAAGGCCCGGCGATGACCGTGGACACGGCGTGCTCGTCGTCGCTCGTGGCGCTGCACCTGGCGGTGCAGGCACTGCGGTCGGGCGACTGCGACCTCGCCCTGGCCGGCGGCGTGACGGTGATGGCGACGCCGTGGACGTTCATCGAGTTCTCCCGGCAGCGCAACCTGTCCGTCGACGGCAGGTGCCGGGCGTTCGCCGAGTCGGAAGGCGGCGTCGGGCTCTCGGAGGGCTCGGGCGTGCTGCTGGTGGAGCGGCTGTCGGACGCGCGGCGCAACGGGCACCAGGTGCTCGCCGTGGTGCGCGGCTCCGCGGTCAACCAGGACGGCGCCAGCAACGGCCTGACCGCTCCGAACGGGCCGTCGCAGCAGCGGGTGATCCGGCAGGCCCTGGCCAACGCCGGGCTGTCGGCGGCCGACGTCGACGCGGTCGAGGCCCACGGCACCGGCACCACCCTGGGCGACCCGATCGAGGCGCAGGCGATCCTGGCCACGTACGGGCAGGACCGCCCCGAGGACCGGCCGGTGTGGCTGGGGTCGATCAAGTCCAACATCGGCCACGCGCAGGCCGCCGCCGGGGTCGCGGGCGTCATCAAGATGGTCATGGCCCTGCGCAACGGCGAGCTGCCGCGGACCCTGCACGCGGACGAGCCGTCCACGCACGTGGACTGGTCGGGCGGCGCGGTCGAGCTGCTCACCGAGGCCCGGCCGTGGGAGCGCGACGAGGCGCCCCGTCGCGCCGCCGTCTCCTCCTTCGGCATCAGTGGCACCAACGCGCACGTCGTGCTGGAGGAGTCGCCGGCCGAGCCGGCGACTGAGCCCGAGCCGGCGGCCGAGCTGCCGGTGGTGCCGTGGGTGTTGTCCGGCAGGAGCGGGGAGGCGCTCGCGGCGCAGGCGGCACGGTTGCGCACCTGGATGGAGTCGCGCCGGGACCTGGACGTGGCCGACGTCGGCTGGTCGCTCGCGACGGGCCGGGCGGTGCTGGAGCACCGTGCGGTCGTCGCCGGCGCGGACCGCGCCGAGCTGCTGGCGGCGCTGGCGGCGGTGGCCGACGGCAGGCACGGCGAGCCGGCGGTCGAGACCGGCCTGGCCCGGTCGAGGGCCAAGGCGGCGATGTTGTTCGCCGGCCAGGGCAGCCAGCGGATCGGCATGGGACGGGAGCTCGCCGACGCGTTCCCGGTCTTCGCGCGGGCGCTGGACGACATCTGCCGGGTGATCGACCCGCTGCTGCCCCACCCGCTGCGCGCGACCATGGCCGACGGCCCTGCCGAGGTGCTGGACGAGACGGGCATGACCCAGCCCGCGCTGTTCGCCTTCGAGGTCGCCCTGTACCGGCTGCTGGAATCGCTGGGCGTCGCGCCCGCGGTGCTGGCCGGGCACTCGGTCGGCGAGATCGCGGCCGCCCACGTGGCGGGGGTGTTCTCGCTGGAGGACGCCTGCACGCTGGTCGCGGCCCGGGCCCGGCTGATGCAGGCGCTGCCCGCCGGTGGCGCGATGCTGGCCGTCGCCGCGCCGGAGGCGGACGTCCTGCCGCTGCTCGACGGGTACGAGGACCGCGCCGGCATCGCGGCGGTCAACGGCCCGGCGGCGGTGGTGGTGTCGGGTGATGAGGCGGCCGTCACGGAGATCGAGAGCCGGACGGAGGCGCGCACCCGGCGGTTGCGGGTCTCGCACGCGTTCCACTCGCCGCTGATGGAGCCGATGCTGGCCGACTTCGCCGAGGCGATCGGTGGGATCACCTTCCACGAGCCGACGATCCCGGTCGTCTCCAACGTGACCGGCCGCCTGGCCGAGCCCGGCCGGCTGACCGACCCGTCCTACTGGGTCGAGCACGTACGCGGAGCCGTCCGGTTCGCCGACGGCGTCGCCGCCGCCCGTACGGCGGGGGCCACCGTCTTCGTCGAGCTCGGCCCCGACACCACGCTGACCGGGCTCGCCCAGCAGACCCTCACGGGAGACGAGACCTTCGTCAACACGAGGGCCAAGGACCGGCACGAGGCGCGCACGTTCGTTCAGGCGCTGGGCCGGATGCACGCGCACGGCGTCACCGTCGACTGGGCGGCGTACTTCGCGGCGGCGCGCCCGTCCCGCGTGGATCTGCCCACCTACGCCTTCCAGCACGAGCACTTCTGGCTCCGCCCGGGACCCGGCACCGGCGACGTCACCACCGCGGGCCTGGGAGCCGTCGAGCACCCACTGCTCAGCGCGGCGACCGAGGTGGCCGGCGGCGAAACGGTGATCTTCAGCGGGCGGCTGTCGGTCGCCACACACCCCTGGCTGGCCGACCACGTGGTCGGCGGCAGCGTCATCGTGCCAGGCACGGCGCTGGTGGAGCTCGCCGTCCGGGCCGGGGACGAGAGCGGCTGCCCGCACCTGCAGGAGCTCACCCTGCAGGCCCCGCTGGTGGTGCCCGAGGACGGCGGCGTGCAGCTCCAGCTGGTGTCCACGGCCACCGAGGAGCCGGGCCGGCGGGCGCTGGCCGTCCACTCGCGGGCGCAGGACGCCACCGAGTGGACCCAGCACGCGCAGGCCACCCTCACGGCGAGCGTGCCGGAGCCCGACGTCGATCTCGCGCAGTGGCCGCCCGCGGGCGCCCAGCCGGTCGCCGTCCAGGACCTCTACGACGACATGGTGGCGATCGGGCTCGACTACGGGCCGACGTTCCAGGGGCTGACCAGCGCCTGGGAGCGGCGCGGCGAGGTGTTCGCCGAGATCGTCCTGCCCGAGGAGGCGCACGCGGACGCCGGCCGGTTCGGGCTGCACCCCGCGCTGCTGGACGCCGCGCTGCACGCCACCGCGCTGGGCGGCCTGCTGCCCCGGCCGGAGCCCGGGCGGCCGTACCTGCCGTTCGCCTGGTCGGGCGTGTCCCTGCACGCGGCAGGCGCGACGAGCCTGCGCGTCAAGCTCGCCAACGCCGGTGGGAGCGCCGTCACGCTGGCCATCGCCGACGAGCTGGGCGCCCCGGTCGCCGTCGTCGACACCCTTTCCCTGCGCCCCCTGGCCGCCGCGCAACTGGGCGGCACGAACCGGGGCGCACTCCACGAGATCGAGTGGACCCCCGTCACCGGCGCGCCCGCGCAGGAGGCGGTCAGGTGGGCGCTGCTCGGCACCGACGACCTCGGCACCGGAGCGGCGACCTACCCGGACGCGGCCACGCTCGGCTCGCTGCACGACCCGGCCGACCTGCCCGAGGCCGTCCTGGTCCGCTGCCCTGCCGGGGACCACCACGCCGCGACGCACGAAACCCTCGAACTGCTGCAGAGCTGGCTGGCCGAGGAGCAGCTCGAAACGGCGCGACTGGTCATCCTCACGCGTGGCGCCGTCGCCGCCGCCCCCGGCGAGCGTCCCGACCTCGCCCACGCGGCGGTGGGCGGGCTCGTCAGGGCCGCGCAGGCCGAGCAGCCCGGCAGGTTCGTGTTGCTGGACCTTGACGGCGACGCGGACACCGACCGGCTGGACCCGGCGGTGGTCGGCCAGGCGCTGGCCACCGGGGAGCCGCAACTGGCGATCAGAGGCGGTGAGCTGCGGGCGCCACGGCTCGGCAGGGCCGCGGACCTGGCAGACCCGGAGCCGGTGTTCGGACCTGACGGAACGGTGCTGATCACCGGCGGTACGGGCGGGCTGGGCGCGCTGGTGGCCCGTCACCTGGTGACCGAGCACGAGGTCAGGCGGCTGCTGCTGGTCAGCCGGCGCGGGCCGGAGGCGCCCGGTGCGGCCGAGCTGGTGGCGGAGTTGTCGGAGCTGGGCGCCCGGGTGGACGTGGCCGCCTGCGACGTGGCCGACCGCGACGCGCTCGCCCGGGTGCTGGAGGGCGTGGACGACCTGGTCGGCGTGGTGCACACGGCCGGCGTCCTGGACGACGGCGTCATCACGTCGATGTCGGGCGATCGGCTCGACCGGGTGCTGCGGCCGAAGGCGGACGCCGCCTGGCACCTGCACGAGCTGACGCGGGGCCTGGACCTGTCGGCGTTCGTGTTGTTCTCGTCGATGGCGGGTGTGCTCGGGGGAGCGGGCCAGGGCAACTACGCGGCGGCGAACGCCTTCCTCGACGGGCTCGCCCAGTTGCGGGCCGCCGAAGGGCTGGCGGCGACGTCGCTGGCGTGGGGGCTCTGGGAGCAGGGCGGCATGACGGGCGAGCTGTCCGAAGCCGACCTGCGCAGGCTGGCCCGGATGGGGCTGGCGCCGCTGTCCGCCGACGACGGTCTCGGCCTGTTCGACGCCGCCGTACCGTCAGGAAAGGCACTGCTCATCCCCGCCCGCTTCGTGCAGGCCCGCACCAGCGCCAGGACCTCCGTACGGCGGGCCGGCACCGGCGACGGGCTCGCCGACCGGCTGGCCACGCTGGAACCCGACGAGCGCCGCTCGGCACTGGCGGACATCGTCCGCGGCCAGGCGGCCACCGTGCTGGGCTTCACCGACGGATCGGCGATCGACCCCCAGCGCCCGTTCCAGGACCTCGGGTTCGACTCCCTGACCGCGGTCGAGTTCCGCAACCAGCTCGGCAAGGCCACGGGGCTGCGGCTCCCTGCCACCGCCGTCTTCGACTACCCCACCCCGGTCGCCCTGACCGAGCACCTCATGGGGTACTTCGCCGAGACGAAGGACGAGGAGGCCGGCATCCTGCGGTTCTTCGCGGAGCTGGACCAGATCGAAGAATCACTCACCACACTCGCCGAGGACAGCACGGTGCGCAGCCGGCTCACCACGCGCCTCAAGGAGCTCCTGTCCGGCCTCAACGGCCCCGGCGGGACATCCGACGTCGTCGACCAGATCGAGTCCGCGTCCGACGACGAGATGTTCGCCTTCATCGACAACGAGCTTGAGATCTCTTGATATTTCGCAGCGGCTGAGAAGGGCTAGTTCGATGGCAAACGAAGACAAGCTCCGGGGCTACCTGAAGCGGGTCACGGCCGACCTGCACCAGACCAGGCAGCAACTGCGAGAGATCGAAGGCAGGGAGCACGAGCCGATCGCGATCGTCGGCATGAGCTGCCGCTACCCCGGCGGGGTCACCTCGCCCGAGGAGCTGTGGCGGCTCGTCGACGGCGGCGGCGACGCGATCTCCGAGTTCCCCACCGACCGGGGCTGGAGCGAGAACCTCTACCACCCCGACCCCGACAACCCCGGGACGACCACGGCGCGCAAGGGCGGCTTCGTCTACGACGCCGCCGACTTCGACGCCGGCTTCTTCGCCATCTCCCCGCGCGAGGCGTTCGGGACCGACCCGCAGCAGCGGATGTTCCTGGAGTCGTGCTGGGAGGCGTTCGAACGCGCCGGCATCGACCCGGCCTCGGTGCGCGGCAGCCGCACCGGCGTCTACGCCGGCGTCATGTACCACGACTACTTCCGGGCCGAGGCGCTCGGCAGCGTCATCTCCGGTCGCGTCTCGTACGCGCTCGGCCTGGAGGGGCCGGCGGTCTCGATCGACACGGCCTGCTCCTCGTCGCTGGTGGCCCTGCACCTCGCCGTGCAGGCGCTGCGGCGCGGCGAGTGCTCGCTGGCGCTGGCCGGCGGCGTCACCGTCATGGCCACCCCCAACACGTTCATCGAGTTCTCGCAGCAGCGCGGGCTGTCCGCCGACGGCCGGTGCAAGTCGTTCGCCGACTCCGCCGACGGCACCGGCTGGAGCGAGGGCGTGGGCGTGCTGCTGGTCGAGCGGCTGGCGGACGCCCAGCGCAACGGCCACCAGGTGCTGGCCGTCATCCGGGGCAGCGCGGTCAACCAGGACGGCGCCAGCAACGGCCTGTCCGCCCCGAACGGGCCCTCCCAGGTCCGGGTGATCCGGCAGGCGCTGGCCAACGCCGGGCTGTCGGCCTCCCAGGTCGACGCCGTCGAAGCACACGGCACCGGCACCACCCTGGGCGACCCGATCGAGGCGCAGGCGCTCATCACCGCGTACGGGCAGGACCGTGACGGCGGCCGGCCGCTCTGGCTGGGCTCGTTCAAGTCGAACATCGGCCACGCGCAGGCCGCCGCGGGCGTCGGCGGCGTGATCAAGATGGTGATGGCGTTGCGGAACGCCACGCTGCCGCGCACGCTCCACGTGGACGAGCCGTCCACGCACGTCGACTGGTCGGCCGGCGCGGTCGAGCTGCTCACCGAGGCCCGGGAATGGGAGCGGGACGAGGCGCCCCGCCGCGCCGCCGTCTCCGCCTTCGGCTTCAGCGGCACCAACGCCCACCTGATCATCGAGGAGGCGCCGGCCGAGGACGAACAGGAGGCCGCCGGGCTCACCCTCCCGCTCGTGCCGTGGGCGGTCTCCGCCCGCGACCGGCAGGCGCTCGCCGCGCAGGCGGAGAGGCTGGCCGACTGGCTGGACGAGCGGCCGGACCTGCGCCCCGCCGACGTGGGCTGGTCGCTCGCCACCGGGCGGGCCTCGCTGGACCAGCGCGCGGTCATCGTGGGGGAGAGCAGGGACGAGCTCATGGCCGGGCTCCGGGCCCTGGCCGGCGGCTCCGCCGCGCCGGGAACCGTCACCGGTGCGGGGGCGGGCGGCAAGGTCGCCTTCCTGTTCGCCGGCCAGGGCAGCCAGCGGGTCGGCATGGGCGCCGCGCTGGCCGAGACGTTCCCGGTGTTCGCCGACGCGCTGGAGGACGTCTGCAAGGTCCTCGACCCGCTGCTGCCGCACCCCATCAGGGACGTGATGTTCACCGACCCCGACGGTGTGCTGGACGAGACGGGCATGACCCAGCCCGCGCTGTTCGCCTTCGAGGTGGCGCTGTACCGGCTGCTGACCTCGCTGGGCGTCGAGGCGGACGTGCTCGCCGGGCACTCGGTCGGCGAGATCGCCGCCGCCCACGTGGCGGGGGTGCTCTCGCTCCCCGACGCCTGCACGCTGGTCGCCGCCCGCGCCCGGCTCATGCAGGCCCTGCCCGCGGGCGGCGCCATGCTCGCCGTCGCCGCACCCGAGGCGGACGTGCTGCCGCTGCTGGAGGGCAGCGCCGGCCGGGCCGGCATCGCCGCCGTCAACGCGCCGGGCGCGGTCGTCGTCTCCGGCTCGGCGGCGGACATCGACGAGATCGCCGAAGCGCTCGCCGGGCGGCAGGTGCGCACCCGGCGGCTGCGTGTCTCCCACGCCTTCCACTCGCCGCTGGTCGAGCCGATGCTGGAGGAGTTCGGGCAGGTCGCCGGGTCGCTGACGTACCACGAGCCCGCCATCCCCGTCATCTCCGACGTCACCGGCAGGAAGGCGGAGGCCGGGCAGCTCACCGACGCCCGCTACTGGGTCGACCACGTACGCCAGGCGGTCCGCTTCGCCGACGCCGTCACCGCCGCCCGCGCCGGCGGCGCCACGGTGTTCGTGGAGATCGGCCCCGACGGGACCCTGACCAGCCTGGCCAGGCAGACGCTCGACGGCGACGACGCCGCGGCCTTCGTCACCGCCGCGCGCAAGGACCGCGACGAGGCCCGCGCCTTCGCGGAGGCGCTCGGCCACCTGCACTGCCGGGGCGTCACCGTCGACTGGAACGCCTACTTCGCCGACGCCTGCCCCCGGCGTGTCGACCTGCCCACGTACGCCTTCCAGCGCAAGCGCTTCTGGTACATGCCGGGCACCGCCGCGGCCGAGCAGCCGGCCGCGGACTCCGTCGATCCCGAGTTCTGGGCGGCGGTCGAGCGGGAGGACGTGGCCGCCCTCGCCGCCACGCTCGGCATCGAGGACGGCTCCCCGCTGGCCGCGATCCTGCCGGCGCTGTCGTCCTGGCGGCGGCGCAGGCGCGACCAGGACGTGCTCGACTCCTGGCGCTACCGCGTCACCTGGGAGCCCCTCACCGTTCCCGGTGGGAAACCTCCCGCGCTGTCCGGCACGTGGCGCGTCGTCGCCCCCGCCGGCAGGGACGCTGACAGGACCGCCGGCAGGGCCGCGGACGACGCGGTGAGCTGCGTTGTCGACGCGCTCGAACGGCACGGGGCCCGGTGCGTGACGGTCCGTGCCGCCGGCAGGGAGGACCTCGCCGCGCTGCTGCGCGAGGACGACCCGCCGGCCGGCGTGTTGTCCCTGTTCTGCGGCCCGGCCGAGACGCTCGCGCTGATGCAGGCCATGGACGACGCCGGCGTGGACGCGCCGCTCTGGGTCGCCACCGACGGCGCCGAGAGCGTCAGCCGGGTCGACCTGCTGCGCGACCCCGAGCAGGCCGCGGTCGCCGGGCTCGCCCGCGTCTTCGGCCTGGAGCACCCGGGCCGCTGGGGCGGCCACGTCGACCTGCCGGAGACGATCGACCAGCGGGTGGCGGCCCGCCTGGTGGCCGTGCTCGCCGGCATCGGGGACGAGGACCAGGTGGCCGTCCGCGCCTCGGGCGTCTTCGCCCGCAGGCTCACCAGGGCGCCCAGAACGGGCACCGGTCCCGCCGAGGGCCGGCGGCCGCGCGGCAGCGCACTGATCACCGGCGGCACCGGCGGCCTCGGCGCGCACGTCGCCCGGTGGCTCGCCGGCAGCGGCGCCGAGCACCTCGTGCTCACCAGCCGGCGCGGCGCCGACGCCCCGGGAGCCGCCGAGCTGGTGTCCGAGCTGGAAGAGCTCGGCGCGCGGGTGACCGTGGCCAAGTGCGACGTGGCCGACGGCGACGCGCTCGCCGCACTCGTACGCGGGGTGGAGGACGGCGGCGACACCATCCGGTCGGTCTTCCACACGGCGGGCGTGCCCCACATCCAGGCGATCACCGGGCTCACCCCGGACGAGCTGGCCCAGGCCACCCAGGCCAAGATCACCGGAGCGGCCAACCTGGACCGGATCCTCACCGGCCCGCTCGACGCCTTCGTGCTCTTCTCCTCCGGCGCCGGCATCTGGGGCGGCGCGCACAACGGCGCCTACGCCGCCGGCAACGCCTACCTCGACGCGCTCGCCGCGCACCGCCGCGGCCGCGGCCTCGCCGGCACGGCCGTCGCCTGGGGATTCTGGGACGCCGCGGGCGGCGGCATGACCACCCTCCTCGACGAGGAGGACGCCCGCAGGACCGGCGTCACGTTCATGGATCCCGCGATCGCCATCGACGGCCTGCGGCAGGCGCTCGACGACGGCGAGGGCAACCTCGTCATCGCCGACGTCGACTGGGCGCGCTTCACCCCCGTCTTCACCGCCTCCCGGCCGCGCCCGCTGCTCGACGGCGTACCCGAGGCCCTCGCGGCCCGCGAGAACGAGACCGAGACCACCGCCGAGTCCTCGGAACTGCGCGCCCGCCTCCTGCCGATGAGCGACGAGGACCGCGAGCGCCTGCTGGTGGAGCAGGTGCGCGAGCAGGTGGCCGCCGTGCTCGGGTACGCCCCCGCCGAGGTGGA
Organism: Nonomuraea sp. B5E05; assembly: GCF_039880665.1. Classification (NCBI taxonomy): domain Bacteria; kingdom Bacillati; phylum Actinomycetota; class Actinomycetes; order Streptosporangiales; family Streptosporangiaceae; genus Nonomuraea; species Nonomuraea sp. B5E05. The sequence continues at coordinate 25,711 of NZ_JBDPMJ010000043.1, read as the reverse complement.
GGTGGACCGGGCCTTCAAGGACCTCGGCTTCGACTCGGTCACGGCGGTCGAGTTGCGCGGCCGGCTCAACGCCGCACTCGGCGTCCGGCTCCCCGCGACCGTGATCTTCGACTACCCGAACGTCAAGGTGCTCGCGAGCCTGGTCCGCGACGAACTGCTCGGCACGCAGGCCGAGATCGTGCCCGCGAGCGGAGCGGGCGGCCCCGTCGCCGACGACCCGATCGTGATCGTCGGGATGGCCTGCCGGCTGCCCGGTGGCGTGCACAACGCCGACGACCTCTGGCGGCTGGTCTTCGAGGGCAGGGACGCCATCTCCCCGCTCCCCGGCAACCGCGGCTGGGACGTCGACGGCATCTACGACCCCGACCCGGACGCGCCGCTCGCCTCGTACACGCAGGACGGCGGATTCGTGTACGACGCGGGCGAGTTCGATCCGGCGTTCTTCGGGATCTCGCCGCGTGAGGCCCTGGCCATGGACCCGCAGCAGCGGCTCCTCCTCGAGGCCTCGTGGGAGGCCATCGAGCACGGCAGGATCGCCCCCGCCTCGCTGCGCGGCACCCGTACCGGCGTGTTCGTGGGCGCCGCCTACGAGGAGTACGGCCGCAACTCCGACCAGATCCCGCTGGAATCGGTGGGGCACCTCGTCACCGGCACGCTCAGCAGCATCGTGTCCGGACGGGTCGCCTACACGCTGGGCCTCGAAGGCCCGGCCGTGACGGTCGACACGGCCTGCTCGTCGTCGCTGGTGGCGCTGCACCTGGCCGTGCAGGCGCTGCGGAACGGCGACTGCGACCTCGCGCTGGCCGGTGGCGTGACGGTGATGTGCAGCCCCGTCGGGTTCATCGGGTTCAGCCTGCAGGGCGCGCTCGCCAGGGACGGCAGGTGCAAGTCCTTCGCCGGCGCGGCGGACGGCTTCGGGCTGTCGGAAGGCGTCGGGATGGTGCTGGTGGAGCGCCTGTCGGATGCCGAGCGGCTGGGGCATCGGGTGCTGGCCGTGGTGCGGGGCAGCGCGGTCAACCAGGACGGTGCGAGTAATGGTCTGACGGCGCCGAATGGTCCGTCGCAGCAGCGGGTGATCCGGCAGGCGCTGGCGAATTCGGGTCTGTCGGCGGCTGAGGTGGATGCGGTGGAGGCGCATGGCACGGGTACGACGCTGGGTGATCCGATCGAGGCGCAGGCGTTGCTGGCGACCTATGGTCAGGATCGCGACGAGCCGCTCTGGTTGGGGTCGGTGAAGTCGAACATCGGTCATACGCAGGCGGCTGCGGGTGTGGCGGGTGTGATCAAGATGGTGATGGCGCTCCGCCATGGGGTGTTGCCGAAGACGTTGCATGTGGATGAGCCGTCGCCGCACGTGGACTGGTCGGCCGGCGCGGTCGAGCTCCTGACCGAGCCGCAACCGTGGCAGCAGAACGGGCACGTCCGCCGCGCGGCCGTCTCGTCGTTCGGGATCAGCGGCACCAACGCCCACGTGATCATCGAGCAGGGGCCTGCCACGGAGCAGGAGCCCGAGCCGATGAGTGAGCCGGTGGATGGGGCGCCGGTGGTGCCGTGGGTGGTGTCGGGCCGGAGTGCGGAGGCGTTGCGGGCTCAGGCGGGCCGGCTGGCCGATGCGGTGGCCGGTGTGGGGGCCGGTGTGGTGGCCGGTGTGGGTGCTGGTGCGCGGCCGGTGGATGTGGCGCATTCGCTGGTGGTTTCGCGGTCGGTGTTCGATCACCGTGCGGTGGTGGTGGGTGCTGATCGGGATGAGCTGGTGGCGGGGTTGCGTGAGCTGGCCGATGGTGCCGCCTCGAGTGTGGTGCAGGGCGTTGCCGGTGGTGGCGGTAAGCCGGTGTTCGTGTTCCCTGGTCAGGGGTCGCAGTGGCTGGGGATGGGTGTGGAGCTGCTGGACGCTTCGCCGGTGTTCGGGGCGCGGATGGCTGAGTGTGAGGCGGCGCTGGCTGCGTTCGTGGACTGGTCGTTGACGGGTGTGTTGCGGGATGAGGACGGCCAGCCGGGTTATGACCGGGTGGATGTGGTGCAGCCGGTGCTCTGGGCGGTGATGGTGTCGCTTGCGGAGGTGTGGCGCTCCCTCGGTGTGGTCCCGGCGGCGGTGGTCGGGCATTCGCAGGGGGAGATCGCCGCGGCGGTGGTCGCGGGGGCGTTGTCGCTGGAGGACGGCGCGCGGGTGGTGGCGCTGCGTAGCCAGGCGATCGTGGCGCTGGCCGGCCGTGGTGGTATGGCGTCGGTGCCGCTCGGCTCGGTTGAGGTGGGTGAGCTGCTGGAGCGCTGGGACGGCCGGTTGTCGGTTGCGGTGGTGAATGGTCCTGCCGCGACGGTGGTGTCCGGTGATGTGGATGCGATCGATGAACTGCTGGCTCATTGTGAGGGCCAGGGGGTGCGGGCCAAGCGGATCGATGTGGACTACGCCTCGCATTCGGCGCATGTGGAGGCCATCGAGGAGGAGCTGGCGCGGTTGCTGGCTCCGGTGAGGCCGCGCGAGGCGGAGGTGGCGTGGTACTCGACGGTGCGGCGGGAGTGGTTGACCGGTGCCGAGGTCGATGCCTCGTACTGGTTTGAGAATCTGCGGCGGACGGTGTGGTTGGAGCCGTCGGTGGGTGCGTTGGTGGAGCAGGGCTTCGGGGTTTTTGTTGAGGTCAGTGCGCATCCGGTGTTGACGATGGCGGTGCAGGAGACGGTTGAGCGTGCTGGTGGGGAGGTGGTGGTGTGTGGCACGTTGCGGCGTGATGATGGTGGTCTTGCCCGGGTGTGGTCGAGCGCGGCGGAGTTGTGGGTCCACGGCGTCGACGTCGACTGGCCGCAAACCTACGCCGAGTCCGGCCCGCGGATCATCGACCTGCCCACCTACGCCTTCCAACACCAGCACTTCTGGCTGGAGGAGCGCACCGTGGTCGCGGGCGACGTCGGCGCGGCCGGGCTCGGCGCGGCCGGACACCCCCTCCTCGGCGCGGCGGTCTCGCTGGCCGACGCCGACGGGGTACTGCTCACCGGAAGGTTGTCGCTCAGGACCCACCCGTGGCTGGCCGACCACGCGGTCAACGGCCAGGTGCTGCTGCCCGGCACGGCATTCGTCGACCTGGCCATCAGGGCAGGCGACGAGGCCGGCTGCGGCCTCCTCGAAGAGCTGACCATCCAGGCGCCGCTCATCGTGCCCGAGCGCGGCGCCGTTCAGCTCCAACTGGCCGTGGGCGCCGCCGGTGAGGACGGGCGGCGGCAGCTCACCGTGCACAGCCGGCCCGACGGCGGGACCGCCGACGACCCGTGGACCTGCCACGCCAGCGGCGTGCTCGCCCCGGTGACCGCGCCCCCGCCCGCGCAGGAGACGGCCGCATGGCCGCCCGAGGGCGCGCAGCCGCTCCAACTGGACGGCATGTACGACTGGCTCGGCGAGGTCGGCCTGGGCTACGGACCGATCTTCCAGGGGCTGAAGGCCGTCTGGCGGCGCGGCGAGGACCTGTTCGCCGAGGTCGCCCTGCCGGACGACACCGGCACCGGCGGGTTCGGGCTGCATCCCGCGCTGCTCGACGCCGCGCTGCACGCCGTCGCGCTCAACGCGGCCACCGCGGAGGACGGGCCGCGCATGCCGTTCGCCTGGACGGGCGTGCGCCTGCACGCGACGGGCGCCGCGTCGATCCGGGTACGGCTCACGCCCCGCGACGCCGACCGCGTGGCGCTGGCCGTCACCGACACCACCGGCGTGCCCGTCGCCGACGTGGACTCGCTGATCCTGCGCCCCCTGCCCGCCGAACTCGGCACGCCGGCACGAGACGCGGACGACGACGCGCTCTACACGCTCGAATGGGCGCCCGTCCCCACCGGCGAACCCGCGGGGGAGCAGCGGTGGGCGGTCGTCGGCGACCCGTCGGCCCTTCCTGCAGCGGAAACGCACGACACCGTGGCCGACCTGATCGCCGGCGGGCAGGTGCCCGAGTGGGTGGCCGTACCGCTGGAGGGCGGGCACGGCGGCGATCTGGCGGCGGCGGTGCACGACCGGACCTGCGACGTGCTCGACCTGCTGCGTACGTGGCTGGCCGACGAGGACCACCCGGCGTCCAGGCTCGTCCTCATCACCCACGGCGCGGTCGGCGCCACGGCGGACGACGAGGTGGCGGACCTGGTCAACGCCGGAGTCTGGGGCCTGGTCAGGTCCGCGCAGTCGGAGACCCCCGAACGGGTCGTCATCGCCGACCTCGACCGCGACCCGGAGTCGTACCGTGCGCTGCCCGCCGCGCTCGCGACGGGGGAGACCCAGCTCGCGATCAGGAAGGGCACAGCGTACGCGCCCCGCCTGGCCCGCCCGGGCAGCGGCGGCGCGCTCGTCCCGCCCGCCGAGGCGGTGAACTGGCGGCTGGACGTGACCAGCCGCGGCACGGTCGACGACCTCGCCCTGATGCCCGCGCCCGTCGCGCCGCTCGCCCCCGGCCAGGTGCGCATCAGCACCCAGGCCATGGGGCTGAACTTCCGCGACGTGCTGATCGCCCTGGACATGTACCCGGGTGACGCGCCCATGGGCGGCGAGGGCGCCGGCGTCGTCATCGAGGTGGCGGACGACGTCACCGCGTTCGCGCCGGGCGACCGGGTGATGGGCATCATCGACGGGTTCGCCCAGCAGGCGGTCGCCGACCACCGGATGCTCGCCCGCATCCCCGGCGACTGGTCGTACGCGCAGGCCGCGTCCGTGCCGATCGCCTTCGTCACCGCCTACCACGCCCTGGTGGACCTGGCCGGTCTCCAGGCCGGCGAGTCGCTGCTCGTGCACGCCGCCGCCGGCGGTGTCGGCATGGCCGCGGTTCAGCTGGCCCACCACCTGGGCGCCGAGGTGTACGGCACCGCGAGCGAGCCCAAGTGGCCCGCGATACGGGAGCTGGGAGTCCCGCAGGAGCGCATCGCCTCCTCCAGGACGCTGGAGTTCGCGCGGACCTTCGAGGCGGGCGTGGACGTCGTGCTCAACTCCCTCGCCGGAGAGTTCGTGGACGCCTCGCTCGGCCTGCTGCGGCCCGGCGGGCGCTTCATCGAGATGGGCAAGACGGACGTGCGCGACCCCGATGGCCTGCCCGGAGTTCGCTACCAGAACTTCGACCTCACCCTGCTCGACCCGTCCAGGACCGGCGAGATCCTGGCGGAGATCGCCGAGCTGTTCGAGCGCGGCGCGCTCCGCCTGCCGCCGCTGCGAACCTGGGACGTGCGCCGCGCCCCCGAGGCGTTCCGGCACGTGGCCCAGGCCCGCCACATCGGCAAGGTCGTGCTGACCGCGCCGCCCGCGTTCGACCCCGACGGCACCGTGCTCGTCACCGGCGGCACCGGCGCGCTCGGAGCCATGGCCGCCCGGCGCCTGGTCACCGAGCACGGCGTCCGGCACCTGGTGCTGGCCGGCCGGCGCGGCCCCGCCGCCGACGGCGCGGCGGCGCTGGAGGAGGAGCTGACCGGGCTGGGCGCCGCCGTACGGATCGTCGCCTGCGACGCCGCCGACCGCGACGCCCTGGCCGGGCTGCTCGCGGCGATCCCCGCCGAGCACCCGCTCACCGGGGTCGTCAGCACGGCGGGTGTGCTCGACGACGGCATGATCTCGTCGCTCACCCCGGAACGGGTCGCGGCCGTGCTGCGCCCGAAGGTGGACGCGGCCGTGAACCTGCACGAGCTGACCGAGCACCTCGACCTGGCGCAGTTCGTCCTGTACTCGGGCGCGGCCGGCGTGCTCGGCAGCCCGGGCCAGGGCAACTACGCGGCGGCGAACACGTTCCTGGACGCGCTCGCCCGGCACCGCCGGGCCCGCGGCCTGGCCGCGACCTCCCTGGCCTGGGGCCTGTGGACGCCGCAGAGCGGCAGCGGCATGACCGGGCACCTCGACGAGGCCGACCTGGGCAGGCTCAGCCGGTCCGGCATGGGGGCGCTCGAGGTCGGCCAGGGCCTGGAGCTGTTCGACCGGGCACTGGGCGCGGACGAGGCGGCGCTCGTACCGATCAACCTCGACCTCGCCGTCCTGCGCGCGGGAGCGGCCAAGGGCTTCGGGCACCCGATGTTCCGCGGCCTGGTCCGCATCGCCACCCGCCGCGCGGTGGTGGCGGCCGAGGCGCCGCAGGCCGACTCGCTCACCGACCGGCTGGCCGCCCTTCCCGACGACGACCGGCTGCCGATGCTGCTCGACCTGGTACGCGGCCACGTCGCCGCGGTGCTCGGCTTCCCCGGGCCCGAGGCGGTCGAACCGGCACGGGCGTTCAAGGAGATCGGGTTCGACTCGCTGACGGCCGTGGAGCTGCGCAACCGCCTGAAGACGGTCACCGGGTTGCGGCTGCCGGCCTCGCTGGTCTTCGACTACCCGAACTCCGCCGCGCTCGCCGGGCACCTGCTGGAGGAGCTGGCGCCGCCGGCCCACAGCGCCGAGCAGCAGATCCTGGCCGAGCTCGACCGGATCGAGGCCAGGCTGGCCGTCATGGCGGCCGGCTGCGCCACCGCCGGCGAGATCACCTCCCGGCTCGAACAGCTGGCCTTCTCGTGGAAGGAACGGCACCACGAGGCCGACACCACCGCCGAGGACGTGGCGGGCCAGCTCAGCTCGGCGACCGCCGACGAGATCATCAACTTCATCGACAGCGAACTCGGACTCTCCTGAGCAGGCGTCACCGACGGCTAGGAAGGCAACACCATGGCGACAGAGGAACAGCTCGTCGAATATCTCAAGCGGGTGACGACCGAGCTCCACGACAGCAAGAAGCGGCTGCAGGCGGCCGAGGACAAGGACCACGAGCCGATCGCCATCGTCGGCATCGGATGCCGCTACCCCGGGGAGATCGAGAGCCCCGAGGACCTGTGGCGGATCGTGTCCGGCCGGGCCGACGCCATCTCCGGGCTTCCCGACGACCGCGGCTGGGACCTGGAGTCGATGTACAACCCCGACCCCGACGCGTTCGGCACCTCGTACGTCCGCGAGGGCGGCTTCGTCAAGGACGTCACGGCGTTCGACCCGGCGTTCTTCGGCATCTCCCCGCGCGAGGCGCAGGCGATGGACCCGCAGCAGCGGCTGCTGCTGGAGACGTCGTGGGAGGCGATCGAGCGGGCCGGGATCGACCCGGCCGCCCTGCACGGCAGCAGGACCGGCGTGTTCGTGGGGGCCAACAGCTCCGAGTTCCTCACGCTGATGACGCAGGCGCCGCCCGAGCTGCAGGGCTACCTGATGACCGGCGTCGCCACGAGCGTGGTGTCGGGCCGCATCTCGTACACGCTGGGCCTGGAGGGGCCGGCCGTCACGATCGACACGGCCTGCTCGTCGTCGCTGGTGGCGCTGCACCTGGCGGTACGGGCGCTGCGCAACGGCGACTGCTCGCTGGCGCTGGCCGGAGCGGTGACCGTGCTGTCGTCGCCCGGCACGTTCATCGGCTTCAGCCGGGTGCGCGCGCTGGCCAGGGACGGCCGCTCCAAGGCGTTCTCCGCCGCCGCGGACGGCATGGCGCTCGCCGAGGGCGCGGGCGTCCTCCTGGTCGAGCGCCTGTCGGACGCCCGCCGCAACGGCCACCCCGTGCTGGCCGTCATCCGCGGCTCGGCGATCAACCAGGACGGCGCCAGCAACGGGCTCACGGCCCCGAACGGCCCGTCGCAGCAGCGCGTCATCCGCGCCGCCCTGGCCGACGCCAGGCTCGCCCCCGTCCAGGTGGACGCCGTGGAGGCGCACGGCACGGGCACCGAGCTCGGCGACCCGATCGAGGCCCAGGCGATCATCGCCACCTACGGCCAGGACCGGCCGGAGGACCGCCCGCTCTGGCTCGGGTCGGTGAAGACCAACATCGGCCACGCGCAGGCCGCCGCCGGCGCCGCGGGCGTCATCAAGGTGGTGATGGCGCTGCGCAACGGCGTGCTGCCCGCGACCCTGCACGCGGAGGAGCGGTCGGAGCACATCGACTGGTCGAAGGGCGCGGTGGAGCTCCTGACGGACGCCCGCCCGTGGCCCGCCGGCGCGGAGCCGCGCAGGGCCGGCGTGTCGTCGTTCGGCATGAGCGGCACCAACGCGCACGTGATCATCGAGGAGGCGCCGGCCGCACCGCCGGCCGAGGACGGGCCGCGCCAGGAGCCTCCCGCAATCCCCTGGCTGCTGTCGGGGCGCGGCGCGGAGAGCCTGCGGCGGCAGGCCGGGCGGCTGTCCGCGTGGACGCGTACCCGTCCCGGCGAGAGCCCGGCCGACGTCGGCTGGTCGCTGCTGACGGGCCGGACGGCCTTCGACCACCGCGCGGTCGTGGTGGGCGCCGGCCGGGACGAGCTGTTGTCCGGTCTGGACGGCCTGGCCGAGGGCGCGCCGGTGCCCGACGTGGTGCAGGGCGTCGCCGGTGGTGGCGGTAAGCCGGTGTTCGTGTTCCCTGGTCAGGGGTCGCAGTGGTTGGGGATGGGGGTGGAGTTGCTGGACGCTTCGCCGGTGTTCGGGGCGCGGATGGCTGAGTGTGAGGCGGCGCTGGCTGCGTTCGTGGACTGGTCGTTGACGGGTGTGTTGCGGGGTGAGGACGGCCAGCCGGGTTATGACCGGGTGGATGTGGTGCAGCCGGTGCTCTGGGCGGTGATGGTGTCGCTTGCGGAGGTGTGGCGCTCCCTCGGTGTGGTCCCGGCGGCGGTGGTCGGTCACTCGCAGGGGGAGATCGCGGCGGCGGTGGTCGCGGGGGCGTTGTCGCTGGAGGACGGCGCGCGGGTGGTGGCGTTGCGCAGCCAGGCGATCGTGGCGCTGGCCGGCCGTGGCGGTATGGCGTCGGTGCCGCTCGGCTCGGGTGAGGTGGGCGAGCTGCTGACGCACTGGGACGGCCGCCTGTCGGTGGCGGCGGTGAACGGTCCCGCTTCGACGGTGGTGTCAGGCGATGTGGACGCCATCGACGAGTTGCTGGCGCATTGCGAGGCGCAGGGGGTGCGGGCCAAGCGGATCGATGTGGACTACGCCTCGCATTCGGCGCATGTGGCGGCCATCGAGGACGAACTGGCCCGGCTGCTCGCCCCGGTGACGCCCCGTGAGGCCGACGTGGCGTGGTACTCCACGGTGCGGCAGGAATGGTTGTCCGGAACCGAGGTCGACGCCGCCTACTGGTATGAGAACCTGCGGCAGACCGTGTGGTTCGCTCCGGCGGTGAACGTCCTGGCGGAGGCCGGCCACCGGTTCTTCGTGGAGGCCAGCGCGCACCCCGTGCTGCAGATCGGCACGCGCGAGACGCTGGAGGAGTCGGGCGGCGAGGCGGTGTCCGTCGGCACGCTGCGCCGCGACGACGGCGGCCTGCGCCGGTTGTGGTCCAGCGCGGCCGAGTTGTGGGTGCGCGGCGTGGACGTCGACTGGGCCCAGGCCTACGCCCCCGCGCGTCCCCGCCGGGTCGACCTGCCCACCTACGCCTTCGAGCGGGAGCCGTACTGGCCGAAGAACATCCAGTCGAACGCCGACCTCACCCAGCTCGGCATGGGCCAGGCCGGGCACCCCCTGCTGGCGGCCACCGTGTCGCTGGCCGACGGCGAAGGCGTGCTGCTCACCGGCCGGCTGTCACTGAAGACCCACCCGTGGCTGGCCGACCACATGGTCAGCGGGCAGGTGCTGCTGCCCGGCACCGCCTTCGTGGAACTGGCCGTCAGGGCCGGCGACGAGGCCGGCTGCGACCTGCTGGAGGAGCTGACCCTGCAGGCCCCGCTGGTCCTGCCCGAACGCGGCGGCGTCCAGGTGCAGGTGGCCGTCGGCGCGCCCGACGAGGACGGGCGGCGCGCGCTGACCATCCACTCGCGGCTCGACGACGAGCCGTGGACCCGGCACGCCACCGGCTTCCTCGCCAAGGACACCGGGACGGCCGCCTTCGCCGAGGCGTCGTGGCCGCCCGCCGGAGCTACCGCCGTCGGCGCCGACGGCGTGTACGAGCTGCTGTCGGGCATCGGCGTCGACTACGGCCCCGCCTTCCGCGGCGTGCAAGCCGTGTGGCGGCGCGACCGGGAGCTGTTCGCCGAGGTCGCCCTGCCGGAAGGCACCGAGACCGGCGGGTTCGGGCTGCACCCCGCGCTGCTCGACGCGGCACTGCAGCCGCTCGCCGTGGGCGACTTCTTCCCCGCCCAGGCCACCGGCGGCCCCGTGCTGCCGTTCGCCTGGACCGGCGTGCGCCTGGCCGCGACCGGCGCCGCCACGCTGCGGGTCCGGCTCGCGCCCGAGGGTGCGAACGCGGTGCGGATCGAGGTCGCCGACGCCACCGGCGCGCCCGTCGCCTCCGTGGACTCGCTGGTCGTCCGCGCGATGGCCGCCGCCGACCTCAAGGCCGCCACCGACCCGCTGCGCGACGCCCTGTTCGCCCTCGACTGGGTGCCCGCTGGGCCGGTTTCTGGGCCGGTTTCTGGGCCGGACGCCGGGCTTGACGGCGCACGCTACGCGATCGCCGGCGGCGACGGCAGCCGGCTGAAGGCCGCGCTGGAGGCGGCAGGAGCGCAGGTCGACGTGCTCGACCCGGACGGCGCCACGCCGCACCTGGCGTTCTGGGTGTGCTCCCCCGACCCGGCGGGCGATCCGGCGACGGGAGCACGCAGCGCGACCAGCGAGGTGCTGGCCGCCGCCCAGTCCTGGCTCGCCGAAGAACGGTACGCCGACGTGCCCCTCGTCATCGTCACCCAGGGCACGATGGCTCAGGGCGGCGACCTGCCGGCCGCCGCGGTGTGGGGGCTGATCCGTTCGGCGCAGTCGGAGAACCCGGGCCGTTTCGTCCTGCTCGACCTCGACGGCACGGACGAGTCGTGGCAGGCGCTCCCTGCCGCGGTCGCGTCCGGTGAACCCCAGATCGCGCTCGCCGAGGGCGAGGCCCTGGTGCCGCGACTGTCCCGCCGGCGCACCGCCGTATCCCCGCAAGCGCGACCGGGCGCCGCCGCACCCGCGCAAGCGGGGGCGGGTTCTGAGGCGCCCGCGGAAACGCGACCGGCCGCCGCCTCGTGGGATCCGGACGGAACCGTGCTGATCACCGGCGGCACCGGCACCCTCGGCGGGATCGTCGCCCGCCACCTGGTGACCGAGCACGGGATCCGCCACCTGCTGCTGATCAGCCGCCGCGGCCCCGCCGCCGCGGGCGCGGCCGAGCTGATGTCCGAGCTGACCGCGCTCGGCGCCGACGTGACCGTCACCGCCTGCGACGCCGCCGACCGGCAGGCCCTGGCCGACGTGCTGGCGGCCGTCCCCGCCGGGCATCCGCTCACCGGTGTCGTGCACACGGCGGGCGCCCTGGACGACGGCGTCCTCGCCGCGCTGACGCCCGAGCGGATCGACACCGTGCTGCGGGCCAAGGCCGACGCCGTGCTGAACCTGCACGAGCTGACCGAGGACCTGCCGCTGACCGCGTTCGTGCTCTTCTCCTCGGCGGCCGGCGTCTTCGGCGGGCCCGGCCAGGGCAACTACGCGGCCGCCAACGCGTTCGTCGACGCGCTCGCCGAGCGGCGCAGAAAGCTCGGCCTGCCCGCGCTGTCGCTGGCATGGGGCCTGTGGGAGCAGGACAGCGGGCTCACCGGAACGCTCAGCGAGACCGACAGGGCGCGGCTGGCCCGCACCGGGGTCGCGCCGCTGTCCACCGCCGACGGGCTCGCGCTGCTGGACGCCGCCTGCGTCGCGGACCGGGCGGCGCTGGTGCCGATCCGGCTGGAGTTCGCCGCGCTGCGGATGGCGGCCCAGTTCGGGGCGCTCCCCACGATCCTGCAGGAGCTGGTCCCCACGTCGAAGCGGCGGGTGGTGGGCAACGACCCGGCCGCCGCGTCGGAGCTGCGCGAGCGCCTGGCCCGCATGCCGGAGTCCGAGCACGCCAGGGTGCTGCTCGACCTCGTGCTCGGCCAGGTGGCGACCGTGCTCGGCTACCGGGACCCCGCCGCCGTCGAGCAGGACCGCCCGTTCAACGAGGCCGGGTTCGACTCGCTGACCGCCGTCGAGTTCCGCAACCGCATGAACGCGGCCACCGGCCTGCGGCTGCCCGCCACCCTCGTCTTCGACTACCCGACGCCCGCCGGCCTCGTCGAATATCTGCGGACCCGGCTGCTCGACGGGCCACGGTCGGCCGTCTCGGCCAGGACGCAGTCCGGCGAGGAGGAGCCGATCGTCATCGTCGGCATGAGCTGCCGGCTGCCCGGCGGCGTCACCGACCCTGACGGGCTGTGGAACCTGGTGGCCGAGGGCGGCGACGCGATGTCGATGTTCCCCGCCGACCGCAACTGGAACCTGGACGAGCTCTACCACCCGGACCCGGAGCACCCGGGCACCACGTACACCCGCGAGGGCGGCTTCGTCTACGACGCCACCACGTTCGACCCGGCGTTCTTCAGCATCTCGCCGCGCGAGGCCGTGGCCATGGATCCCCAGCAGCGCCTGCTGCTCGAGGGCTCGTGGGAGGCGATGGAGAACGCCGGCATCGACCCGGGCACGCTGCGCGGCAGCCGGACCGGCGTGTACGTCGGCCTGATGTACCACGACTACGGCTTCCACCTGCAGAACCCGACGAGCGACCTGGAGGGCCTGGTCGGCACCGGCATCTCGGCGGGCGTCGCCTCCGGCCGCGTGTCGTACACCTTCGGCTTCGAGGGCCCGTCGGTCACCATCGACACGGCCTGCTCCTCGTCGCTGGTGGCCCTGCACATGGCGATCCAGGCGCTGCGGCGCGGCGAGTGCTCGCTCGCCCTGGCCGGCGGCGTCACCGTGCTCTCCACGCCCAGCGTGTTCGTCGACTTCAGCCGCCAGCGCGGCCTCGCCCCCGACGGCCGCTGCAAGTCGTTCGCCACGGGCGCCGACGGCACCGGCTGGGCGGAGGGCGTGGGCCTGCTGCTGGTCGAGCGGCTCTCCGACGCCAGGCGCAACGGCCACCCGATCCTGGCCGTGGTGCGCGGCACCGCGATCAACCAGGACGGCGCCAGCTACGGCCTGACCGCGCCCAACGGCCCCTCGCAGCAGCGGCTCATCGAGGAGGCGCTGGCCGACGCGCGGCTGACCACGGCCGACGTCGACGCCGTCGAGGGCCACGGCACCGGCACCACGCTGGGCGACCCGATCGAGGCGCAGGCCGTCGTCGCGACGTACGGCCAGCACCGGCCGGAGGACCGGCCGCTCTGGCTCGGCTCGGTGAAGTCGAACCTCGGCCACACCCAGGCCGCCGCCGGCGTCGCGGGCATCATCAAGATGGTGATGGCCATGCGGCACGGCGTGCTGCCGCGGACGCTGCACGTGGACGAGCCCACCACCCACGTCGCGTGGGACGCGGGCGCGGTCAAGGTGCTCACCGAGGCCATCCCGTGGCCGGAGACGGGCAGGCCGCGCCGCGCGGGCGTCTCCTCGTTCGGCATCAGCGGCACCAACGCCCACGTCATCATCGAGCAGGCCCCGGAGCAGGACGAACCCGCCGAGCCCGGGGAGACCCCGCGCCCGGTCATCCCGTGGGTGTTGTCGGCCAAGAGCGCGGAGGCGCTGAAGGCGCAGGCCCGCAGGCTCCGCGACCACCCGGGCGCCGACCGGCGGGCCACGGACGTCGCCTGGTCGCTGGCCACGACGCGGGCCTCGTTCAAGCGGCGGACGGTCGTCCTGGGCGCCACCCGCGACGAGCTCGCCGCAGGGCTGGAGTCCGCGCTCGCCGGCACCCCCGCCGACAACGTGATCACCGGCTCGGCCGCGCGGGGGCGGACGGCGTACCTCTTCACCGGTCAGGGCAGCCAGCGGCCGGGCATGGGAGAGGAGCTGTACGCGGCCTACCCCGAGTACGCCGAAGCCTTCGACGAGGTCTGCGCCCGGTTCGACCGGCACCTCGACCGGCCCCTGCGCGAGGTCATCACCGGCGACGCCGACCTGCTCGCCCAGACCCGGTACACCCAGGCCGCGCTGTTCGCCGTCGAGGTCGCCCTGTTCCGCTGCCTGGAGGCGTGGGGCGTGCGCCCCGACTTCCTGGCCGGGCACTCGATCGGCGAGATCGCCGCCGCGCACGTCGCCGGCGTGTTGTCGCTGGACGACGCGGTCACGCTCGTGGCCGCCAGAGGCGGCCTCATGCAGGCGCTGCCGCCCGGCGGCGCCATGGTCTCGGTGCGCGGCGCGACCGAGGAGGACGTGCTGCCGCTGCTGGCCGGGCACGAGGAGCACGTCGGCATCGCCTCCGTCAACGGCCCCTCGTCGCTGGTCCTGTCCGGCGACGAGGCGAGCGTGCTGGAGCTGGCCGAGCAGCTGGCCTCGCGCGGCTGCAAGACCAGGCGGCTGACCGTCAGCCACGCGTTCCACTCGCCGCTGATGGAGCCGGCGATCGAGGAGTTCGTGAACGTCGCCAGCGGGCTGGCCTTCCAGCCGCCGGAGATCCCCGTCGTCTCCAACGTCACCGGCGAGCTCGCCACCGTCGAGGAGCTGACCTCGCCCGAGTACTGGGCCCGCCACCTGCGCCAGGCCGTGCGCTTCTGCGACGGCGTACGGACCCTGCGCGACCAGGGCGTGTCCACCTTCGTCGAGCTCGGCCCCGACGCGGTGTTGTCCGCCATGGTGAAGGACTGCCTGGACGGCTGGACCGGGGTCGTCGCTCCGGCGCTGCGCCGCGACCGGGCCGAGACCGGCACGCTGATCGAGGCCCTGGCCCAGGCGTACACGCACGGGGTCGGCGTCGACTGGGCCGCCGTGATCGGCTCGGGGCGGGCCGTGCCGCTGCCCACCTACCCCTTCCAGCGCCAGCGGTACTGGCCCGACCCTCCTCGTCAGGAGGAGGACGTACGGCCCGACCAGGGGCTCTGGGACGCCGTCGGCCGCGACGACCTGGACGGCCTGCTCGCGGTGCTCGGCCTGGAGAGCGGCGCCACGGTCGCCGACCTGCTGCCCGCGCTGGCCCGGCTGCGCGGCCAGGACGGCGCGGGCCACGGGGACGTGCGTTACCAGCTCGGCTGGCGCCCCCTCACCGACCTGCCCGCCCCCGCGCTCTCCGGAACCTGGCTGGTGGTGGGGGACGACGCCGCACCGGCGGAGGCGCTGGCTGCGGGACTCGCCGCCCACGGGGCGGACACGGTAATGCTGCCCGAGATGCCCGGCTCTTCCAACGGAGGCGCGGCGGACACGGTCGTGCTGCCTGGTACCTCTGGCGGTGGCGTGGCGGGCATCGTGTGCCTGCTGCCGGACGGCGTGCGGGCTCCGGCGGTCCCCGAGGGTTCGGCGCCGGTCTGGTTCCTCACCCGCGGCGCGATCCAGGTGGTGCCGTCCGACCGCGTGGCCGGACCCGAGACGGCCGCGGACTGGGGTGCCCTCCGGAGCGCGGCCGGCGAGGGGCTGCTGCGGCGCGGCGGGCTGATCGATCTGCCGGCCAGGCTCGACGACCAGGTCATCCGCCGCTTGTGCGGGGTCCTGTCCGGGCTGACGGGTGAGTCCGAGGTGGCCGTACGCTCCGGCGGGGTCTTCGCCCGCAGGCTGCGGCCCGCGCCGCCGCGCGGCACGCCGCTCGGTCGCGACTGGCGGCCCGGCGGCACGGTCCTGCTGGCGGGCCACCTCGACGAGACCGCCACGGAACTGGCCAGATGGGCCGTCCGCAACGGCGCGGAACGGGTCGTCCTCACCGAACCGGCCGCAGGTCTCGAAGGCGAGCCGGGCGTGACCGTCCGGACCGGCCTCGCCGCGGCCATGGGCGTCCTGACCCCGGCCGCCGGGCTGAACGGGCACGCGGCCGGAGGGTCCGGGGCGAACGGGCATGCGCGGGCCGCAGGGGTGTCGGCGGTCGTGTGTACGTCGGCGGAGGCGGCTCGCGTGCTGGACGAGCCGGCCAGAGCCGCCGGCGTGGAGGTCTTCGTCATGCTGGCCCCCGCGCGGGCCGCCTGGGGCGGGGACGGCGCTGAGGCGTACGAGTTCTTCGCCGCGCTGGCGGACGAGCGGCTGGCCGCGGGACAGCCCGCGCTGGCCGTGGCCGCCGGGCTGAAGGAACCCGGGGACGCCGTGTCGGCCGTCCGCCACGCGCTGCACCAGGGCGACAGGACGCTCGTGCTCGCCGACCCCGACTGGGGCGCGCTCAACGCGTCCGGCCAGGTCCGGCTGCTGGAGGAGATCCCGCAGGCAGCCGGGGAGAGTGACGACTCCGGCGATGCCGTCGACGACGCGGCGGCCTTCCGCCGGTTGTTGTCCGGCAGCCCGGCCGAGGAGCACCGGGACATCGTGCTCGGCGTGGTGCGCGGCGAGGCGGCGGCGATCCTGCAACTGCCGCTGCCCGACGCGGTCGAGCAGGACGCGGAGTTCTTCGAGCTCGGCTTCTCCTCGATGGCCGCGGTGGAGCTGCGCAACCGGCTCGTCGAGCTGACCGGCATCGAGGTGGCGGCCGACGCGATCTACGACTACCCGACCCCCGCCGAGCTGGCCGAGCACCTGCTCGCCGAGGCCATGAGCTGAGCCATCCCGGCTGAGATCGCGGTCGGGCCCGCAAGGCCCCCGCCGAGGAAAGGACGGACCCGTGCTGGATGGATGCACCCCCTGGCCTGAGGAGTTCGCCGAGCGGTACCGTTCGGCCGGCTACTGGCGCGACGAGACGCTGGGCGAGCTCCTGCGCGGGCTGGCCCGCTCGCACCCCGGCAAGACCGCCCTCGTGGCGGGCGGGGAGCGGTGGAGCTACGCCGAGCTGGACGCCAGGACCGACCGGATGGCGGCCGGCCTGCGCCGGATCGGCATCGGCGCCGGCGACCGCGTCGTCGTGCAGCTGCCGAACATTCCGGAGCTGGTCGCGCTGATGTTCGCGCTGTTCAGGATCGGCGCCCAGCCGGTCCTGGCGCTGCCGGCCCACCGCAGCAGCGAGATCACGTACTTCTGCGAGTTCACCGACGCGGTGGCGTACGTCATTCCCGACGTGCACGTCGGGTTCGACTACCGGGAGCTGGCCGCCGAGGTGACGGCGCGGGTGCCCACGCTCAAGCACGTGCTCGTCGCGGGAGATCCGGGGGAGTTCGCCGCGCTTCCCCTGGACGGCGACCCGGTCGACCTGCCCAGGCCCGACCCCGCCGGCGTGGCGCTCTTCCTGCTGTCGGGCGGGACGACCGGCGTTCCCAAGCTGGTGCCCCGCGCCCACCAGGAATGGTCGTACAGCGGGCGCGCGGTGGCCGAGGCGTGCGACTACGGCGAGGAGACCGTTCACCTGGTCAGCCTGCCGCTGAGCCACAACTGGCCGCTGACCCACGGGCTGCTGGCCACCTTCCACGCGGCCGGCACGCTCGTGCTGGCCCCGGGTCCCAGCCCGGACGAGGCTTTCCCGCTCATCGAACGGGAAAGAGTGACCGAGACCGGGCTGATCCCTGGCGCGGCGCTGCTGTGGATGGAGGCGGCAGAGTGGGACGAGTACGACCTGTCCAGCCTGCGGCGGGTCACGATCGGCGGGACGAAGCTCCAGCCCGAGATGGCTCGCAAGGTGGAGCCCGCCCTGGGCTGCCGGCTCCAGCAGGCCTTCGGCATGGCCGAGGGGTTGTGCGGGTTCCACCGGTGGGACGACCCGCAGGACGTGGTCCTCGTCAGCCAGGGGCTGCCCGTCTCCCCGGCGGACGAGGTCCGGGTCGTGGACGAGGACGACAACGACGTCGCTCCCGGCGAGGTGGGCCGGCTCCTGGCGCGCGGCCCGTACACGGTGCGGGGGTACTACCGGGCGCCCGAGCACAACGCCAGGACGTTCACCGCCGACGGCTTCTACCGGACCGGAGACCTGGTACGGCTGCTGCCGACCGGTCATGTGATCTTCGAAGGTCGCGTCAAGGACCAGATCAACAGGGGAGCGGAGAAGATCGCGGCCGAGGAGGTGGAGAACCACCTGCTCGCCCATCCCGGTGTCAGGGAGGTCGCCCTGGTCGGCCTGCCTGACGAGGTGCTCGGCGAGCGGACCTGCGCCTGCGTGGTGCCCCGCGGCACGGCGCCGACGCTGGCCGAGCTCGCCGCCTTCCTGCGCGACCGCGGTGTCGCGGCCTTCAAGTTCCCCGACCGCCTGGAGATCGTCCCCCGACTTCCGCTCACCCCGCTCGGCAAGGTCAGCAAGAAGACGCTCGCCGGCATGTTCCACTGACCCCACGCACGCAGAGGACGATCGCCGATGCACGTCGCAGACATCGACCTGCAGGGATTCCGGGAAGTGCACGCCAAAGCGACCATCGAGGCGCGCAACAACGCGTGCCCCGCCCTGGCGATCTGGCGCCAGGACATCGGCCCCTTCGACCCGGCCGGGCTGCTCAGACCGCTGTTCGAGCGGTCCACGCGCACCTTCGTCTGGGTGTCGCCCGAGACCAGCGTCATCGCCATGGGCAGCGCCACGGACTTCACGCACTTCGGCCGCGACAGGTTCGCCGGCATCCGGCGCGGCTGGGAGAAGGCGGCCAGAACAGCGGTGGCCGACGGTCCCGGAGCGCGTGGCGTTCCGGCGCTGGTCGGCGGCTTCGCCTTCGCGCCGCGTCCCGGCTCGTTGCCGGAGGCCCTGATGTGGGTGCCGCGCGTGCTGATCACGCAGGACCGGGACGGCAGGGCCACGCTCGCGCTCAGCGTGTGCGTCGACCCGCGCGGCACCACGGCCGACGGTCCCGCGCGGACGGCCGCGGACGCCGCCGCCCTGCTCGCCTCCGCCGGGGTGCGGCCATGCCCCAGCCCGCAGCTCGCGGGCACGAACATGATCGAGGTCCCGTCGGCGTCGGAGTGGAAGGCGCTGGTCGCGCACACCGTCGAGCAGATCCGGCGCGGCAGGTTCGACAAGGCGGTGCTGGCCCGGCAGTTGCGGGTCACCTCGCCCTGCGGCTACGACCTGCCCTCCGTCATGGGGACGTTGCTCGACACGCAGCCGGGCAGCACCGCGTTCGCCGTGGCGGCGTACGGGCAGGCCTTCGTCGGCGCCACGCCGGAGCGGCTGGTCAGCCTGCGCGGCGGGCGGGCCGAGTCGATGAGCCTGGCGGCGTCCATGCCGCGCGGCGCGACCCCGGCCGAGGACGCGTGCCTGCGCGCCGCCCTGCTGGAGGACGACAAGTCCCGGCGCGAGCAGAGGATCGTCACCGCGACGTTGCGGCGCGCGTTCGAGCAGGTCTGCGGCACCGTCACGGTGCCGGACGAGCCGCACGTGCTCGACCTGCCTAACCTGCGGCACCTGCACACCCGCATCGTCGGCGAGGTCGCCGACCCCGAGTCGGCCAGCGTGCTCGATCTCGTCGAGCGGCTGCATCCGACGCCCGCCGTCGGCGGGCAGCCGCGGCGCGCGGCGCTCGAGTGGCTGGGCGAGGCCGAGCCCTTCGACCGCGGCTGGTACGCCGGCCCTGTCGGGTGGATGAACGACGACCAGGAGGGCGACTTCGCGGTGGCCATCCGCTCGGCCCACCTGGAGGAGGGGACGGCCACGTTGTACGCGGGATGCGGGATCGTGGCGGGTTCCGACCCGGACGCGGAGCTTGAGGAGACCCGGTTGAAGTTCCGTCCCATGCTTAATGCACTGGCGGTTCCTTTATCGGAAAGGGCACCCTATAGACGGGTCGAGTGCAAAGATCTTGACTGATGGTGTGGGAACCGGGCTCCATCTCCCGTCTGTGGAGGGACTGGAAAAATGATCGAAATTACCGATTTGACCAAGCGTTATGGCAATAAGACGGCAGTGGATGGTTTGTCATTCAATGTCCATCCTGGCCGGGTCACCGGTTTTCTCGGACCCAACGGGGCGGGCAAATCGACCACCATGCGGGCGATCCTCGGCCTCGACCGTCCCCATGCCGGGAGCGTGACGGTCAACGGCCGCGCCTACGTCGGCCTGCCCCGGCCGATGCGCGAGGTGGGCGCCCTGCTCGACGCCCGTGCCGTGCACCCCCGGCGCACGGCACGCAACCACCTGCTCTGCATCGCCCAGACCAACGGGATCCCCGCCAAGCGCGTCGACGAGGTCCTGCAGGTGGTCGGGCTGGAGTCGGTGGCGCGCAAGCGCGCGGGAGGCTTCTCGCTGGGCATGGGGCAGCGGCTCGGCATCGCGGTGGCGCTGCTCGGAGATCCGAAGGTGCTGTTATTCGACGAACCCGTCAACGGGCTCGACCCCGAGGGCATCAAGTGGATCCGCGAGCTGATGCGCGGCCTGGCCGCCGAGGGCCGCACCGTCCTCGTCTCCAGCCACCTGATGAGCGAGATGGCGCAGACCGCCGACCACCTCATCGTCATCGGCAAGGGCAAGCTGATCGCCGACATCGGGATCGCCGAGTTCATCCGGCAGGGCTCCAACGTGCTCGTACGCGCCGACGACCAGGAGCGGCTCGCCGCCAAGCTGACCGAGGCCGGCGGCACCGTGCTCCCGGGCGCCGACGGGGCGCTCATCGTCACCGGCCTGGAGGCCAGGGAAGTCGGCAAGGCCGCGCTCGACGCCAAGGTGGTGCTGACGGAGCTGACGCCGCAGCGCTCCCTGGAGCAGGCGTACATGGATCTGACCCGTGACAGCATCGAGTTCCAGGCGAGTGCGGCATGAGCATGGCGTTCGCGGACACCGTCCGCTCCGAATGGACCAAGTTCCGGACGATCCCGTCCAACATCCCCACCATGCTGACCGCCGTCGCGCTCATGGTGTTCCCCGGCGCCCTGACCGCCAACGGCGCCAGCGAGAACTACCAGGCCGCCTCCGAGGCCACCAGGGCGGTGTTCGACCCCACCTACATCAGCATGTACGGCGGGTTCCTGTTCGCCCAGATCACCGTGGGAGCCCTGGGCGTGCTCGTGGTGACCCACGAGTACGCCACCGGCCTGATCCGCACCAGCACGACCGTGGTGCCGCGGCGCGGCCGGCTGCTGGGCGCCAAGGTGGCCACGTTCGCGCTGATCGCCCTGCTGATGGGCTGGGTGTCCAGCTTCGGCTCGTTCTTCCTCGGGCAGGCCGTGCTCGGGTCCGGCGGCGCCCCCACCGCCTCCCTCGGCGAGCCGGGCGTCCTGCGCGCCGTCGTCGGCATGGGGCTCCTGTGGGTGCTGGTCGGCCTGTCGGGCGTGGCGCTGGGCGGCCTGCTGCGCTCCACCATGAGCGCCACGACCGTGCTGGTCGCGGTCAACTTCATCATCCCGATCATCGGTCCCAGGCTGCTGCCCGACGGGGTCGGCGCCTGGGTGCAGACGTACTGGCCCATCCAGGCCGGCCTGCAGATCACCACCACCGTGCAGAACGCCGAGCGCATGCTCCCGTGGCCGGGCTTCGGGGTGATGGCCGCCTTCACCGCCGTGCTGCTGATCGCGGCGTTCGCCCTGTTCCGCTCCCGCGACGCCTGAGCCGCGTCCGTTCCGGCGTCGCCTGAGCCGCTCCCGCTCTCGCCTCGCCTGAGCCGCCTCACCCGGCACCCGGCGCGCCACCCCGCGCGCCGGGTCCGCGGCATGCCCGGGGCCTCCCGCACTGGGGCCGACCGGCCGATTTAATGGGCTGCTAGGGGTTACCCGCCTTATCCCGCCTCGCAAATACTGATGTCGCTTGACCGGGAAATCCTGGCGGGGAGGAGCGTTAAACAATGGCGCCGAATTTCGCGAACGGTCAGTGCCGGTCCTTTCGGGGCGACGGGCTGCCGGATCTGCTGGTACGTGACACGGAAACCGGCGAGCTCTTCGTTCACCCGCACAGCGGTGAGTTCGACGGGACCGACACGTTCCGCGCGCCGGTGAAGATCGGGGACGGATTCGGCTGGTGGCGTTTCTTCTTCGTCCGCGCCGTGGACGCGTCCGGCGACGGACGCGCCGACATATGCGCTTTCAGCACCAGTGAATACGACATCAATCCCGGCGAGAACGGCGAATTCGGTTTCTTCCTGCTGCGCAACCTCGGCGGGCCCGGCGAGATCGGCCCGTTCGCCGAGCCGCTCCGCGTGTCCAGCAAGCGCGACGACGGCCGCGAATGGGAGACCATCGGCTTCGCCGACGTGACGGGCACCGGCACCGACGACACGTTCGGGCGGGGCAAGAACGCCGGCAACATCGACCTCTTCCCGCACCGCGACCAGGGCGTCGTCAGGAACGACACCTACGACAAGGAGCCGGTGCGGCTCGTCGACGTCGACGTCGACGACTTCCCCGTCGCGATGGCCGACTTCACCGGCAACGGCACGCCCGACCTGCTGGTCCGCCGCGCCAACGGTGACATGGACCTGTTCGAGTTCGCCGGCAAGCCGGGCACGACGGCCGAGGGCACGTGGCACACCGTCGCCCGCGGCTGGCAGGACATGCGCATCATGACGCTCACGGACATCGACCTCGACGGGCGGCCCGACCTGCTCGGCCTGCGCCCCGACGGCACGCTCGACGCGTACGCGCACTCCGGCGTCTTCAACCCCCAAGCTCCGCTCGACCTCTTTCGTGAGCCGGTGACCGTGGCCACCGGATTCGGCAAGTACGACGTCGTCAGCTGATCACGCAAGAGCGTTCTCCTGCCCTATTCCCGCTCCGTCGGAATTTGGATTGGTTCAATGTCCTACGAACTCTCCTCTCGTAGTTTTTCCGACGACGCGGTGGCGATCGTCGGAATCTCGTGCCGGCTCCCCCAGGCTCCGGACCCGCAATCCTTCTGGCGGTTGCTGCGCGACGGCCGCGACGCGATCACCGACGTGCCCAGCGGGCGGTGGGACGCGCCGGAGACGAGTTCCCTGCGCGGCGGCTTCATCGACGGGATAGCGGAATTCGACGCCGAGTTCTTCGGCGTCTCCCCGAACGAAGCCGCGATGATCGACCCGCAGCAGCGGCTGCTCATGGAGCTGAGCTGGGAGGCGCTCGAAGACGCCGGCATCGTCCCGGCGAGCCTGCGCGACACCGCCGCCTCCGTCTTCATCGGCGCCATGGCCGGCGACTACGCCCAGCTGCTCCAGGGCAACGGGCGCGCGGCGCTGACCCGGCACAGCCTCACCGGCATCAGCCGGGCCCTGCTCGCCAACCGCATCTCGTACACGCTGGGGCTCAACGGGCCCAGCATGACCGTCGACTCCGCGCAGTCGGCCTCGCTGACCGCCGTGCACCTGGCGTGCGAGAGCCTGCGCAACGGCGAGACCGGCCTGGCCATCGTCGGCGGCGTGAACCTCAACCTGACCGCCGACAGCACGCTCGCCGCGCTGCGGTTCGGCGCCCTGTCGCCCGACGGCAGGTGCTTCACCTTCGACGCCCGCGCCAACGGCTACGTCCGCGGCGAGGGCGGCGGCGTCGTCGTGCTGAAGCCGCTGGCCCGCGCGCTCGCCGACGGTGACCGGGTGTACTGCGTGATCGCCGGCAGCGCCATCAACAACGACGGGGGCGGCGACGGGCTCACCGTGCCCGACCAGCGCGCCCAGGAGGAGGTCATCCGGCTGGCCTGCGGGCGGGCCGGCGTGGAGGCCGCCGACGTGCAGTTCGTCGAGCTGCACGGCACCGGGACCCGCGTCGGCGACCCGATCGAGGCCCGCGCGCTCGGCGCGGCCATCGGCACCGCCAAGGACTCCGGCACGCCGCTGGTCGTCGGCTCCGCCAAGACCAACGTCGGCCACCTCGAGGGCGCCGCGGGCATCGTCGGCCTGCTGAAGACGGTGCTGGCCATCAGGCACCGCACGCTGCCGCCGTCGCTGAACTTCGAGACGCCCAACCCGCAGATCGAGTTCGACGAGCTCAACCTGCGCGTCAACACCGAGACGTCCGCGTGGCCGCGCGAGGACGCGCCGCTGGTGGCCGGCGTCAGCTCCTTCGGCATGGGCGGCGCCAACTGCCACGTGGTGCTCGCCGAACCCCCGCAGGCGGCCCCCACCGCCTCCGCCGCACGCCAGGACGGGCCGCCGACCTCGGTGACCGGACCGCGCACAGAGCCACTCTCCGGGCCGCTTTCCGGGCCGCTTTCCGGGTCGCTGATCGTGCCGCTCGCCGGGCAGAGCGAGGCCGCGCTGCGTGCCCAGGCGGGCCGGCTGCGCGACCGCCTGCTCGACGAGCCGGGCACCGCTCCCGCCGACGTGGCGTACTCGCTGGCGACGACCCGTACGGCCTTCGACCGGCGGGCGGCGCTCGTCGTGGACGAGCCGTCAGCGCAGGCCGACGTGCTGGCCGGCGTGCTGGACCGGCTGGCCAAGGGCGAGCCGGCCGCCGAGATCGTGACCGGCCGGCCGAGCACCGGCGACATCGCCTTCCTCTACTCGGGGCAGGGCAGCCAGCGGCCCGGCATGGGCCGCGAGCTGTACGCGGCGCACCCGGTCTTCGCGCGGGCGCTCGACGAGATCGCCGCCTGCTTCGACGGCACGCTCGACCGGCCGCTCCTCGACGTGATGTTCGCCGACGAGGGCTCTCATGAGGCCGGCCTGCTCGACCAGACCGGCTTCGCCCAGCCCGCGCTCTTCGCCTTCGAGGTCGCCCTCACCCGCCTGTACGAGCACTGGGGAGTGCGCCCCGCCCGGCTCATCGGCCACTCCATCGGCGAGATCTCGGCCGCCCACGTCGCCGGCGTGTTGTCGCTGGCCGACGCCTGCGCCCTGGTCGCGGCGCGCGGCAGGCTGATGCAGAACCTCCCGGCCGGCGGCGCGATGGTCGCCGTGCAGGCCACCGAGGAGGAGGTGCTGCCCTTCCTGGACACCACGGTCAGCATCGCCGCGATCAACGGGCCGGACTCCACCGTGGTCTCCGGCTCCGAGAGCCGCGTCATGGAGATCGCCGAGGAGTTCCGCGGACGCGGCCGCAAGACCCACCGCCTGCGGGTCAGCCACGCCTTCCACTCCCCGCTGATGGATCCGATGCTGGCGGAGTTCAGGCAGGTGGCCGAGGCGCTCACCTACCGCGAGCCGGCCATCCCGATCGTCTCCAACCTCACCGGGGCCGTCGCGTCCGCCGAGGACCTGTGCTCGCCAGGACACTGGGTGTGGCACGTCCGCGAGGCCGTACGGTTCTGCGACGGCATCCGCGCCCTGGCCGACACGGGCGTCACCACGTTCGTCGAGGTGGGGCCAGGGTCGGTGCTGGCCGCCATGGGGCAGCACTGCCTGCCCGCCAGCCCGTACACGCAGTTCATCGCCACGCTGCGCGACCCCGGGGCGGAACGCCGCAGCGCCGCGCTGGCGCTGGCCGGGCTGCAGGTCAGGGGCGCCACGCTCGACTGGGACGCCGTGCTGCCCGGGGCGCGCCGCGTCCCGCTGCCCACCTACGCCTTCCAGCGCACCTACCACTGGCTTCCCGAGGCGGACGGCTCCGCGCCGCCCCCGCCCCCGCACGCGGCTCCGGAGCCGTCCGCCTCGGGAGAGGAGACGCGGTCGCTCGCCGACCGGCTGCGCGGCCTGCCGGAGGCCGAGCAGGAGCAGGCGATCCTCGAGCTCGTACGCACCTGCATCGCGCTCGTCCTCGGCCACGCCAACGCCGCGACCGTGGACCCCGGCACCGCCTTCAAGGCGCTCGGCTTCGACTCCTTCAGCGCCGTCGAGTTGCGCAACCGGCTCAACGCCGCCACCGGGCTGCACCTGCCCAGCTCGCTGCTGTTCGACTACCCGTCGCCGCAGGCGCTGGCCGGCTTCCTGCGCGCCGAGCTGGCCGGCGAGCACGTCACCCAGGCCGTGGTGGCCGCCCGGCCCGTGGCGGACGAGCCGATCGCGATCGTCGGCATGGCCTGCCGTTTCCCCGGCGGCGTGAGCTCCCCTGACGACCTGTGGAACGTCGTGATCCGCGAGCAGGACACGATCGGGGAGTTCCCCGTGGACCGTGGCTGGGACCTGGACAAGCTCTACAACCCGGACCCGGACAGTCACGGGACCACGTATGCGCGGCATGGCGGGTTCCTGTACGAGGCGGGTGAGTTCGATCCGGCGTTCTTCGGGATCTCGC
>NZ_JBDPMJ010000042.1:0-50943 GCF_039880665.1 Nonomuraea sp. B5E05 | reverse complement strand
CCGCGGCATCGCCGGACCCATCCTGTCGGCATCCTCCTACTTCATGAAGTCACCACCCGAGCAGTACTCCGACGACCAGGCCCGCGACTACGTCGAGAAGTTCATCCGCGGAGAGGTCGAGCGCTGACCCCTGACCGTCTCCAAGGCGCCGCACCCCGGAACGGGCGCGGCGCCTTCCGCGTCTCGGGCGGCGCCGAAGCGGGCGGCCCGGAGAAGGCCGTTCAGAGAGGGGCGGCCCAGAGGCGGGCGGTTCAGAGGCGGGCGGCCGGAGGAAGTTCGCCTGCGGAGGCAGGCCGCCAGGTGAGCGGGTCGGAGCCGAGCTCCGCCAGCTGCGGCACCTGCTCCCTGCACCACGGCGAGATCGCCAGCAGGCCGTTCAGCACGCCCTCCGTGAACTCCTTCCACGGCATCCACGACACCTCCCCCACCTCGTCGGGGTTGGGCACGGCGGGCGCGTCGACCGTGACCCGGAAGACCGGGCAGAGCTCGTGCTCGACGATGCCGTTGGCCATCACGGCGCGGTAGGCGAAGCCGGGCAACATCAGGTCGGCGCGCTCGGCCTTCAGCCCCAGCTCGTAGGAGAGCCGGCGCATGACCGCCTGATCCAGCGGCTCGCCCGGCAGCGGGTGGCCGCAGCAGCTGTTGGTCCAGACGCCCGGCCAGGTGATCTTGTGATCGGCCCTCCTGCTGAGCAGGACGCGGCCTTCCCGATCGAAGACGTAGCTGGAGAAGGCGAGATGGAGGGGGGTGTCGCGGGAGTGCACCGACGTCTTCGGCGCGGTGCCGAGCGCGTGGCCACTGCGATCGACCAGCACAACGTGTTCCTCAGTCGTCACGCTTCGAAGCGTACGTGATCATGTGTGCTGTGCGGAACCCGGGTCACCTGCTGGACCGGCATCCGCGCGTCCCAGGCGGCGGGCACAGGGCTAGGCTGACGGAGTGTCGTTCGTCGCCGATCTCCGCGTGGTCCTACGAGGCCGGGATTTCCGGCGCCTGTTCGGGACCCGGCTGGTCTCCCAGTTCTCCGACGGGATCTTCCAGTTCGGCGTGACCGGTTTCGCCTTCTTCAGCCCCGAGAACCAGACGACCGCGCTCGAGGTGGCCACAGGGCTGGCCGTGCTGCTGCTGCCGTACAGCGTGCTCGGGCCCTTCGTCGGCGTGTTCATCGACCGCTGGTCGCGGCGGCAGATCCTGGTCGTCGCGCCCTTCGTACGCGGTCTGCTGCTGCTCGTGGCCGCCGGGCTGATCGCCGCCGACGTACCGGATCCGCTGTTCTACGGTGCGGCGCTGCTGGTGCTCGGCGTCAACCGGTTCTTCCTGGCCGCGCTCGGCGCCTCGCTGCCGCACGTCGTCCCCCCTGAGCGGCTGATCGCGGCCAACGCGGTCACCCCCACCTCGGGGACGGTGGCCACGTTCATCGGCGCGGGCGTCGGATTCCTGCTGCGGGAGACCTTCGGCGGCGGCGACTTCGGCGTGGCGCTGCTGCTGGCCACGTCCGGCGTGGTGTTCACGCTGAGCGCGCTGGTGGCTCGGACGATGGAGCGCCAGCTCCTCGGCCCGTGGCCCGACCCCGACCAGCCGCAGGCGCGCCAGGAGCTGCGCAACGTCGTCACCGGCCTGGCCGACGGCACCAAGCACCTGCTGCGGCACCGGGTGGCCGCCGCGACGCTGGGCGCGATGGCCACGCACCGTTTCCTGTTCGGCATGTCCACCGCGCTCGGCATCATCCTCTACCGCTACTACTTCGCCGACGGCGACGCCGAGACCGCGCTGCGCGGGGTCAGCCTGGTCGTGATCGGCGCCGGCCTCGGCACCGCCCTCGCCGTGATCGTCACCCCGTACACGACCGAGTGGTTCGGGATCGAGCGGTGGGTGCAGATCGCGATGGCCGGAGCCGGGGTGCTGACGGCGGTGCTCGTGCTGCCGTTCCAGGAGTGGGGGCTGCCGGTGGCCGGGTTCGTGCTGGGCCTGGCCGGGCAGAGCGTCAAGATCTGCGCCGACACGACGGTCCAGCGCGACGTCGAGGACATCTACCGGGGCCGCGCGTTCTCCATCTACGACATGCTCTTCAACGGCATGTACGTGCTCGCCGCCGCCCTGTCGGCGGTGATCCTGCCTCCCGACGGCAAGTCGTACGCCGCCGTGCTGATCATCTCGGTCGGCTATCCCGCGGCGGCGCTCGCCTACCGGATGATCACCACCACGTCACGTGCCGAGGTCGTTTGACCTGGCCCACTCCAGCAGCGCCTCCGTGGCCGCATCCTTGCCGATCATGCCCTTGTCGAGCCTGAGATCGAGCAGGAACTTGTACGCCCGCCCCACGACCGGCCCCGGCCCCACACCGAGCACGCGCTGGATCTCGTTGCCGTCGAGCTCGGGCCGGATCTTGGCCAGCTCCTCCTCCTCGGCGAGCCTGGAGATGCGCTCCTCGAGGTGGTCGTACGTGCGCGACAGCGCCGCGGCCTTGCGTTTGTTGCGGGTCGTGCAGTCGGCCCTGGTCAGCTTGTGCAGCCGGTCGAGCAGGTGGCCGGCGTCGCGCACGTAGCGGCGCACGGCGCTGTCGGTCCACTCGCCCGTGCCGTAGCCGTGGAAGCGCAGGTGCAGCTCGACCAGCCGGGAGACGTCGGACACGACGTCCTTCGGGAACTTCAGCTCGGTCATCCGCTTCTTCGTCATCTGGGCGCCGACCACCTCGTGGTGGTGGAACGACACCCGCCCGCCCGACTCGTGGCGGCGCGTCTTCGGCTTGCCGACGTCGTGCATGAGCGCCGCCCAGCGCAGGATCCGGTCGGGCTTGCCGTCCTCCTCCTGCGCGATGGCCTGGTCGAGCACCGTCAGCGTGTGCTCGTAGACGTCCTTGTGCCGGTGGTGCTCGTCGATCTCGAGGCGCAGCTTGGGCAGCTCGGGCAGCACGTAGGTCGCCAGCCCCGTCTGGACCAGCAGCCGCAGCCCCTCGCGCGGGTGGGCGCCGCAGAGGAGCTTGTCGAGCTCGTCGCGGATGCGCTCGGCCGAGACGATCTGGATGCGGTCGGCCATCGAGGACATCGCCGCCAGCGCCTCGTCGTCCACCTCGAACCCGAGCTGCGAGGCGAACCTGGCCGCCCGCAACATGCGCAGCGGGTCGTCGCCGAAGGACCGCTCGGGAGGCCCCGGAGTGCGCAGCAGCTTGGCGCGCAGGTCGCGCAGCCCGCCGTACGGGTCGGTGAACTCGTGGCCTGGCAGCCGCACCGCCATCGCGTTGACCGCGAAGTCGCGCCGCTCCAGGTCGGCCTCCAGCGTCTCGCCGTACATGACCTCGGGTTTGCGCGACTTCGGGTCGTACGACTCGCTGCGGTAGGTCGTGACCTCGATGAGCGCGCCGCCCTTGCGCAGGCCGACGGTGCCGAAGTCGATGCCGATCGTCCACACGGAGTCGGCCCAGGGTTTGACGAGCTCCAGCACCCGCTCGGGGTGGGCGTCGGTCGTCAGGTCGAGGTCGTTGCCGATGCGGCCGAGGAGCAGATCACGTACGGGCCCGCCGACCAGGGCGAGCTCGTGGCCGTGCGCGGCGAACAGGCGGCCGAGCTCGTCGGCCGCCGGAGCGATCTTGCGGAGCAGGCCGTGCATGGCCTGCCGCTGGCTTTCGGTCAGAGTTGAGTCGGACAAACTCAGTGGGTCCTTCCGGAACATATCCCCCGAGCCACACCAGGTCCGGGTTACCTTCGGTCATGGGACCGTCGGGGGCCATGGAACGAGGTAAGGAGGACTATATGAAGGACGCCCTCGCGATCCACCGCTGGCTCCTCGCACACCAGGTCCATCATGAGATCGTACGCCTTCCGCGTCCCATGACATCCGCGGAAGAGCTGCCGAAGACGGTCTCCGCGGCGCCCGAGAGGTGCCTGATGGTCACCGTGTTCGACGTGGCCACCAGGGTCGGCCGCGAGGTCGTCATCGGGGTGACCTCCCCCGTCGCCCTTCCGCCCAGGCCAGGAGCCGTCGGCGGTCTGCTCGCGGCGCGCCAGGTGCGCTACGCCCCGGCCCACGTGGTCAACGCGGCCACCGACTACGCCGACGGGCTGGTGTGCCCGCTGCTGCTGCCGGAGTCGCTGCCCGTGTTCATCGACGACCGGCTGCGCGTGGACGAAGGACCGGTCTTCATGCCCATCGGCGAACGCCACACCGCGCTCTGCTTGCGCGCCGTTGACCTGCTGACACTCCTGCCGGGGAAGCTGGCCGACCTACGGGGCACACGCCTGAGAGGATCACGTGGGGCGGTCGCGCGGCGGCACTGAACCCGTACCATTGCGGGCGTGCGTCGTCGTACTCCAGCTCGGGCATCCGCGTGATCCGTAAGGCCACGCTGCTCGCCGTCCTCTCCGCCGCGTTGTTCGCCCCCATGGTGGCGGCGACGCCGAGCACGGCTGCCACCAGCGCGAGCAGGCAGACCGTCACCGTGTCGCTCGCGTCGATCACGCCTGACGTGCCCACCTCGCAGACCGACGAGATCAAGTTCACCGGCACGGTCCGCAACGACACCGGGGCGCCCACGCCGGCCCAGCGCGTACGCCTGCGCTACACGCCGCAGAGGCTCACCGACCGGGCCTCCATGGCCGCCTACGTGGCCGACCAGAACACCGTGACGCTCCCGGGCAACGTCTCGGCCTCCTCGGCGATGGACGTCCCGCCGCTCGCCGCCGGTGAGGAGGCGCGCTGGGAGTTCACCGCGACGCCGGTGCAGCTCGGCTACCGCTCGTTCGGGGTCTATCCGATCGCCATCGACGTGGCCCAGTACGGCGTGCCGGTCTACGCGCAGCGCACTTTCCTCACGTACGCGCCGCCCACCGTCCCCAAGCCGCCGCGCAACAAGCTGGCCATCGCCCTGCCGGTCATCGACCAGCCGCACCGGGCGACCGACGGGTCGCGGTTCGTGGACGACAAGCTGAGCCAGTCGATCGCCGGCAAGGGCCGGCTGGCCGACCTGGCCCGCATCGCGCAGGTCGCGCCCAAGACCGTCAGCTGGTTCGTCGACCCGGCGTTGCTCGACGACGTCAACATGATGAAGGGCGGCTACACGGTCAAGACGAAGGACGGCGACGAGCAGCGGCCGGCCAGCGCCGAGGCCGGCACGTGGCTGACGACCATGCGCACCTCGCTGGCCTCCTCTCCCGTGGTCGCGGTCCCCTACGCCGACCCCGACGTGACCGGGCTGGCCCACCGCGGCCTCGACGTGCAGCCCAACAGGGCCATCCAGCTGGCCGGGCAGAAGGCCAGGGAGCTGCTGGGCCGCGAGGTGAAGAGCAACGTCAACTGGCCGCCGTCGGGCCGGCTCGACCCGGACGCGCTCGACCTGCTCTCGGTCGCCGAGGCCAAGGTCGACCGGGTGCTGCTCGACGTCGGCAACCTGCCGCCGCAACCGCCCGTCACCTTCACCCCCGACGCAGCCTCCACTCTCGACTCGGTCAACGGCCCCGTCACCGCGCTCGTCGCCGACCCCCAGCTGAGTGCCCTGTTCGAGCCCGAAGGCGCCACGAGCACGCTGCTGACCACGCAGCGCTTCATCGCAGAGACGGCGATGATCTCCGCCGAGCCGGGCCAGACCAGGCCGCGGTCGCTGGTCGTCGCCCCCTCCCGGCGCTGGGACCCCGACCCGGCGCTCGTCTCCGCCCTGATGAAGACCGCGGGCCGCCTGCCGTGGCTGCAGATGACGACGCTCGAGTCGATCAAGCCGGGCAAGGCGTCGGTGCCGCGCGCCGGACTGACCTACACCGACGCCGACCGCAAGGACGAGCTGAGCGGCAAATACCTCAAGCGGGTCAAGGAAACCTGGGCACAGGCGCAGCTGACCGCCGAGATCACGACGACCAGGACGCAGTCGAGCTTCGACGCGGCCGTGCTCAGGCTCTCCTCCTCGGCCTGGCGCACCAGCTCGCGGACGGGCCGGGCGCTGACCAAGGTGGTGGGCGCGGAGGTCGAGGACCGCCTCGACAAGGTCACGGTCACCGGCCGGCCGAGCACGCTGGCCGGCAGCGACGGCGTGGTGCCCATCAGCGTGAAGAACTCCACGGGCGCCCCCATCGCCCTCTACATCGACGTCCAGTCCAACAACCGCAAGCTGCTGCAGGTGAAAGCTCAGGACGAGCTGCTCAACATCGGCGTCGGGCAGAGCGGCACGGTCCAGGTGCCGATGACCGCCACCGGCAACGGTGACGCGACGGTCACCGTGCAGCTCAAGACCACCGACGGCAAGGCGTACGGCGAGCCGGTGCGGCTGACCATCCGCACCACGGGCTACACCGGCATCGCCTCGGTGATCGTCGGAGCCGCTCTCACCGTTATGCTCGCCGCCGTGGTGACGCGGGTGCTGCGGCGACGGTCAGAACGCAAGCTCGCCCGGGCCGCCAAGAACCGGGAGGTGAGCACGGCATGAGCCGCATGCTGCGGGCCAGCGCCATCATGGCGGCGGGCACGATGGTGTCCAGGGTGACGGGTTTCGTCAGGACCATGGTGCTGGCGTACGCCATCGGCACGGCTCTGCTCGGCGACGCCTACAACGCGGCCTACGCGATCCCGTACAGCATCCTCGACCTGCTGCTGCTGGGCGTGCTGAGCAGCGTCGTGGTGCCGATGATCGTCCGGGCGCAGCAGCACGACGCCGACGGAGGACGGGCCTACGAGCAGCGGCTGCTGACGCTCGCCACGCTGGCGCTGGCCGTCATCGCGGTCGCCGCCGTTCTCGCCGCGCCGCTGCTCATCGACCTCTACACGGTGTGGGACCGGGGCAGCAGGGAGTTCGAGGTCGCGGTCATGCTGGCCCGCTTCATCCTGCCGCAGCTGGCCTTCTTCGGCATGGGCGCGGTGGCGGGCGCCATCCTCAACACCCGCGACCGCTTCGCCGCGCCCATGTGGGCGCCGGTGCTCAACAACGTCGTCGTCATCTGCGCGTTCCTTCTCTTCGCCCTGGTCAGCACCGCGAAGGGCGACATCGCCAAGGTCACCGACGGTGATCTCGTCCTGCTGGGTCTCGGCACCACGGCCGGCATCGTGGCCCAGGCGTCCGTGTTGATCGTGGCGCTCAAGCGCGCCGGGTTCTCCTTCAAGCCCCGCCTCGACCTGCGCAACGCCCGGCTGGGTGAGATGGCCAAGGCCGGCGTCTGGACGATCGGCTACACCGTCGTCACCCAGCTCGGCTTCGTGCTGACCACCAACCTGGCCAGCGCCGCGGGCTCCGTGGTGGAGGGGCACGGCATCAGCCCGTACACCCTGGCGTTCCAGCTCTTCCAGCTGCCCTACGGCGTCATCGGCGTCTCGGTGATCACGGCCATGCTGCCGCGCATGAGCAGGGCCGTCAGCGACGGGCGGTTCGACGACGTCCGCTCCGAGTTCGGGTCGAGCGTACGCCTCATCTGCTCGTTGATGGTGCCGGTGTCGCTGCTGCTCATGGTGCTCGGCCCGGCGATCACCGTGCCGATCTACGGCCACGGGGCCAACAGCGTCGCCGACGCCGTCTACATCGGCAACGTGCTGCAGGTCTACGGGCTGGCGCTGGTGCCGTTCGCGCTCTTCCAACTGCTGCTCCGGGTCTTCTACAGCTTCGGCGACACCCGCACGCCGGTGTTCGTCGGCGCGGGCACGACGGCGGTCAACGCGCTGCTCATGTGGCTGTTCTTCACGCTGCTGCCGGCGCGTTACGCCGTGATGGGGCTGGCTCTCGCGTACGCGGTCGCGTACGCGCTGGGCGCCCTGACGGCGTGGTGGCTGGCCGGCCGCCGGGTCCAGGGGCTGGGCGGATGGAGCATCGGCATGGCGCTGACGAGGATGTATCTCGCCGCTCTGCCCACCGCCGTGCTGGCACTCGGGGCGGTCTGGGTGGTCACGGGGGTCTTCGACGGGCTAGGGTTCGTCAATTCGCTGATCGTTCTGGCCGTCGGTGGCGGCCTTGGATTGATCCTCTATCTCGGCGTTGCGCACAGAATGCGCATCCCGGAGGTCAACTCCATCGTTGGGATGGTCGCGGGGCGGGTAGGTCGGTAAAGAACGCGGGCGGAATCTACTCGGCACTACCATGGAGCCCGACACGCGGCGAATGGAAGCAGGAGGGGCGTGGGCGGATCCACCCGGCATAGCGTGCCTTCGTGGTACACGACCACGCAGGTGAGTCGAGTCATGAGCACGCCCGATCGGCCCAGCGGAGTGAGCCAGTGAGCACGTCGGCCGTCGAACCCGGCACCCGCCTCGCCGAGCGCTTCCGGCTCGAAGACCGCGTCAGCGAGTCCGACGGCGCCACCCTGTGGAAGGCCATCGACGAGATCCTCGCCCGGCCCGTGGCGGTCCACACCTTCGCCCCCGGCTTCCCCCGGGTCCACGAGGTCGTCACGGCCGCCCGTTCGGCGAGCCGGCTCACCGACCCGCGGTTGACCCAGGTGTTCGACGCGGCGGAGGACGACAAGGCCTCCTACGTCGTCAGCGAGTGGGTCACCGGCGAGAGCCTGACCGACCTGCTGGCCTCGGGCCCGCTGGAGCCGGAGCGCGCGGCGGGGCTGGTCGCCGAGGCCGCCGAGGCGCTCGCGCACGCCCACGAAGCGCAGCTCTACCACCTCTGCCTGCGCCCGTCCCACCTGGTGTGGACGACCGGCAACACGGTCAAGGTGCTCGGCGTGGCCGTCGACGCGGCCATGTACGGTCTCACCACCGACCAGCCGGCGCTCGACGACGCCGAGGGCCTCGGCCGGCTGCTCTACGCGGGGCTGACCGGCCACTGGCCCGGCGACGAGGAAGAGGGCGGGCTGCCCGCGGCGCCGATGACCGACGGCCACTTCTGCACGCCGCGGCAGGTCACCGCGGGCGTGCCCGGCTATCTCGACGCGGTGACCGTGCGGGCGTGCCTGCCCGAGTCGCGCAGGGGCCAGGGTGCGCTGGCCACTCCGGCCGAGGTGGCCGATGCGCTGGCCGACGTCGCCAGGCCGATGCCGATCCCGATCTCCTACCCTTCGACCCCCGCGGTGGCCTCCGCCTCCCACACCGAGGGTCTCGACATCGCCCACCGCCAGAATCTGGCCGTCCCGCCGCCGCAGCCCCCGCCGCACCGCGTGCCCAAGGGCGAGGGCAGCATGGTCAACCGGGCGCTGATGACGCTGGTGGTGCTGCTCGTCATCGCCGCCGTCGGCGTGGGCGCGTGGACGATCGGCAGGAGTCTGGGCAGCCCCACCACTCCTGAGGCGCAGCAGACCGTGCCCAGCACCTCGGCGTCGGCGTCCGCCGAGGCCCAGGCCGTCAAGCCCGAGAGCGCCAAGGGCTTCGACCCGCTCGGCGACAGTGACGAGAAGTCCGACATGGCGAAGCTGGCCATCGACGGCAAGCCCAGCACGTTGTGGAAGACCGAGGCCTACACCAGCGCCGACCTGGGCCGGCTGAAGGACGGCGTCGGCCTGCTGCTCGACATGGGCAAGTCCATGCAGATCAGCGACGTGGTGGCCACGCTGGGCGACGCGCCGGGCGCGAACGTGGAGCTCAAGGTGGGCGACTCCGCCGATCTCGACGGGCTGAAAACGGTGGCGGCCAAGAAGAACGCAGCAGGTAAAACCACCCTCACCCCCGAAGAACCGGCAAGCGGTCAGTACGTTTTGATCTGGTTTACGCGCGTTCCGGCAGATGCGGGCAAGTTTCATGGCACCATCTATGAAGTAGTGGTGCACTCTCCCGGATCGGCATAATCAGGAAACTCTCTTGTGAACTCCCCACCCGAGACACCCTCAGCAGCGGAGCGGCCGGCGGTCACAGACGCCGAGCTGCTGACTGCCCATATCCACGGGGACCCTCACGCCTTCAGCGAAATCGTCAAGAGACACCGTGACCGCATGTGGGCGGTCGCCCTGCGTACGCTCGGTGATCCTGACGAGGCCGCCGACGCCGTGCAGGACGCCTTCGTCTCCGCGTACCGCAAGGCCGCCACGTTTCGCGGCGAGGCGGCCGTCACCACCTGGCTGCACCGCATCGTGGTCAACGCCTGTCTCGACCGGATGCGCCGCAAGTCCGTCAGGCCTGTCGCCGACGACGAGCTGATCGAGGCCGCAGAGCGCGAGACCCCCCTGCCCGACCAGACCGTGGAGCGTGAGGTCTCCATGGAGGTCTCCGCCGCGCTCAAACTCCTGCCCGGCGATCAGCGGGCGGCTCTCGTCCTCGTCGACATGATGGGCTATTCGGTCGAAGACGCAGCTCAGGTGCTCCAGGTGCCGAGCGGCACGGTGAAGAGCCGGTGCGCCAGGGGACGCGCGAAACTTGCCCCGATTCTTTCGCATCTGCGGAACCGAACGGACGGCAATCGCGTCTCATCCGCGAAGGGAGCAGAACTTCGTGACGGGTGATACGCACTACGATCTGGACATCCTGGCCGAGCTGGCCGAGGGTCTCCTGGACGTCGACACGGCACGCCAGGTCCGCGGGCATCTCGCGGTCTGCGACCCATGCGGGGAGCTACTGGCAGACCTGGCGACGGTTCGCGAGGTGCTCGCGGCGACCCCCACACCGGCCATGCCGATGGGCGTCGCACTGCGCATCGACAAGGCTCTGGCCGCCGAGGCGGAGTCCCGGAAGGGCGGAGGCGTCGGCCTCGCGGACGCACCGGACTGGGACGAGCTCATGCGGGACGCCCCGTGGGAGCGCGCGACCGAGGTGCCCGAGCCCGCACGCTTCGGCAGGCCCGCGGTTCCTGAGCCGGTGTCGGCCGATGCCCCAGGAGAGGACGCCGCTGAGCCGGTGCGCCTGGGGGTGGTCGCCGACGACGGCACCATCGTCCCGGCCAGGCGCACGCGCGCACGACGACGCGGCTGGGCGTTGCCCGCGGTCGCGGCAGCCGCGGCGGCCGTCGTGGTCGGCACGGCGGTGGCCTCCACCAACCTGCTGGCGAGCGGTGGCGGGGGTCAGGGCGACACCGTCGCCCCACCGGTGGCGCTGCCCACGCAGTCGAAGCCGGTCTCGACGCCCTCGCAGGCGGAGCGCAATCCGCTGCGGGCGAAGTCGTACGCGCTGACCGACAGCCAGCACAACTACAGCGACCACGAGCTGCGGCAGCCTCTCGAAGGTGTCTTCGGCCCCGCGCCCATCGTCGGCGGCGGCACGTCCGACGCCGCGAGCGTCGACAAGTGCGTGAGCAGGGTGGCCAACCGGTCGAAGCTGCCGACGTACGCGGTCGACCAGGGGCAGTACAACGGCCAGGAGGCCCTGGTGATCGCCTCGTGGAAGGACAAGGCCGCGCAGAGGCTGCGCATCGACATCGTCGACCCGTTCAACTGCAAAAACCTCCGCAAGCCCGCGCTGGGCCGCTGGTAGGCGAAACCCCACGTCAGAGCCCGCTTCGGCGGGCTCTTTCGTTTGGGGTGGGTGTTGTGGGCGGGGTGGGGAATCAGGGCGGCCTAGGATCTGTTGACGCGATGGCATCAGCTAGACGAGGAAGGCAGGCGTGAAGCGTTGAGCGACGTGCGTAACGTGATCATCATTGGTTCCGGCCCAGCCGGCTACACCGCGGCCGTCTACTCCGCTCGCGCCGAGCTCAAGCCGCTGATCTTCGAGGGCTCCGTCACGGCGGGCGGCGCTCTCATGAACACCACCGACGTGGAGAACTTCCCCGGGTTCCCCGACGGCATCATGGGTCCCGACCTGATGGACAACCTGCGCAAGCAGGCCGAGCGCTTCGGCGCCGAGCTGGTCGCCGACGACGTCGTCGAGGTCGACCTCGAGGCCAGCCCCAAGGTCGTCAAGACCCACACCGAGACCTACTACGCCAAGTCCGTCATCCTGGCGATGGGGTCCGGCTACCGCGAGCTCGGCCTGGCGAACGAGAAGCGCCTGTCCGGGCACGGCGTGTCCTGGTGTGCCACCTGTGACGGCTTCTTCTTCCGCAACAAGGACATCGTGGTCGTCGGCGGCGGCGACACCGCGATGGAGGAGGCCACGTTCCTGACCAGGTTCGGCCGCATGGTGACGGTGGTCCACCGGCGTGACTCGCTGCGGGCCAGCAAGATCATGCAGGACCGCGCGTTCGCGAACGACAAGATCCGGTTCGTCTGGGACTCCGAGGTCGTCGACGTGATCGGCGACACCAAGGTCGAGGCGGTCAAGCTGCGCAACCTCAAGACCGGCGAGGAGTGCGAGCTGGCCACCGACGCGCTGTTCCTGGCCATCGGCCACGACCCGCGCACCGAGCTCGTCAAGGGGCAGATCGACCTCGACGAGAACGGCTACATCAAGGTGGCCTCCCCCAGCACCGCCACCAACATCGAGGGCGTCTTCGCCGCAGGAGACGTCGTGGACCACACCTACCGCCAGGCCATCACCGCGGCCGGCACCGGCTGCGCGGCCTCGCTCGACTCCGAGCGCTGGCTGGCCACCATCGAGAAGTGAAGGAGCGCACCGTGAAGGCTGTCACCGACGCCACCTTTGACAACGAGGTCCTCAAGAGCGACAAGCCCGTCCTGGTCGATTTCTGGGCCGAATGGTGCGGTCCGTGCCGCCAGGTTTCCCCCATCCTCCAGGAGATCGCCAACGAGCACGGCGACAAGCTGGAGATCGTCAAGCTCAACATCGACGAGAATCCTGAGGTTCCGCGCCAGTACGGCGTACTCCAGATCCCCACGCTGAACGTCTACAAGGGTGGAGAGGTCGTGAAGCAGATCATCGGCGCCAAGCCGAAGGCCATGCTGCTGCGCGAGCTCGAGGGCATCATCTAGCGCCCTGCGGCGCTGGTAGTTCGCCCTTCGTGGCGCGCTTCGCCCGGCAGAGCCCCCGTCCTTCGTGGCGGGGGCTTTCGCATGGGCGCATGGAGGGCTGAGATGCCGTCAGACGGGACGTAGGGCGCGTTCCGGACTCATGGAGCCGAGAAGCCGTTCCAGCGCCACCTCGACGTCCTCGCGCCACGAAACGGCGGTCTTGAGTTCCAGTCTGAGCCGTGGAAATCTCAAATGCGGACGAACTGTCTTAAATCCAACAGAAAGCAAGTATTCCGCGGGAACGATGCAACCAGGCTCTTCCCACTTGAGGTCGCCAAAAGCTTCTATGGCTTTCACCCCGCGCCTGGTCAGGTCCTTGGCAACTCCCTGGATCAGCATCCGGCCCAGCCCGCCGCCCGAGAACTCGGGAATGATGTGGGCCGACATCAGCAACACCGCGTCGGCGCTGACCGGTGAGGTGGGGAAGGCGAGCGAGCGCGGGCTGTAGAGCGGCGGGCTGTAGAGCACGAAGCCCGCGGGCACCCCGTCGACATAGACGATCTTCCCGCAGCTCCCCCATTCCAGGAGCGTCCCGGAGATCCAGGCCTCCTTCTCCAGCCCGGAGTCGCCCGCATCCACCGCGCGCTCGCCGTTGACGGGATCGAGCTCCCAGAACACGCACCGCCGGCAGCGCCTCGGCAGATCGTCAAGATTGTCCAGGGTTATGTTGACCAGCCGGCGCGACAACTACCGCCCCTATCGTTGACCCGGAAAAGCGCGCGAAAACCGCGTCCACAGGTGGCATCGTAGCCCAGTGAAGATGCCACCAGCCGACACCACGACGGTCAGCCCCGGCACGGGCGACATGTCCGTCTAGCGTAATCTGGTATTTCAGTCCGATATGACACCTAGGAGGTGGGCCGTGACAGCAGAGCGGGATCACGGTCAGGCACCCGCGACTCACGGGTCGCGCATCGACGCGTACGTCGATCGGTACGCCGCACGAGCTACCGGGATGGTCGCCTCCGAGATCCGAGCTCTCTTCGCCGTCGCGTCGAGGCCCGAGGTGGTCTCGCTGGCCGGCGGCATGCCGTACGTCACGGCGCTCCCCCTCGACATGGTCGGCGAACTGGTCTCCGACCTGGTCACCAAGCGCGGCCCCGTCGCGCTGCAGTACGGTTCCGGCCAGGGTGACCCGCACCTGCGCGAGCAGATCTGCGAAGTCATGCGGCTGGAGGGGATTCACGCCGGGCCGAACGACGTGGTCGTCACCGTCGGTTCGCAGCAGGCCCTCGACCTGATCACCCGGATCTTCATCGATCCCGGCGACGTGGTGCTCGCCGAGGGCCCCTCGTACGTGGGGGCTTTGGGGACGTTCGCCGCCTACCAGGCCAAAGTGGTTCACATCGCCATGGACGATCAGGGCATCGTGCCCGAATCCCTGGCCCAGACCATTTACGCCCTCGAGACCGCGGGCGCGCCCATCAAGTTCCTCTACACGATCCCGACCTTCCAGAACCCGGCCGGCGTGACCCTCAACATCGCCCGCCGCCAGCAGGTGCTCGACATCTGCCAGCGGGCCGGGGTCCTCGTCATCGAGGACAACCCGTACGGGCTGCTCGGCTTCGACGGCGAGCCCATGCGCGCCCTGCGAGCCGACAACCCGGACGGCGTCGTCTACCTCGGGTCCTTCTCCAAGACGCTCGCCCCCGGCTTCCGCGTCGGCTGGGCGCTCGCCCCGCACGCCATCCGCGACAAGCTCGTGCTCGCCATGGAGTCGGCCGTGCTGTCCCACTCCTCGTTCACCCAGCTGGCCGTCGGCCAATACCTCACCACGCAGCCATGGCGCGAGCAGATCAAGACCTTCAAGGAGCTCTACCGCGAGCGCCGCGACGCCCTCCTCGACGCGCTCGACGCCCTGATGCCGCCCGAGGTCACCTGGACCCGCCCCGCCGGCGGGTTCTTCGTCTGGGCCACCCTGCCCGAAGGGCTCGACTCGAAGGCCATCCTGCCCCGGGCCGTGGCCGAGCGGGTCGCGTTCGTACCAGGCACCGGGTTCTTCTCCGACGGCAGCGGGGCGCGGCACATGCGCCTGTCGTTCTGCTTTCCCGAGCCCGACCGCATCCGTGAAGGGGTGCGCCGGCTCGCCGGGGTGATCGAGCAGGAGATGCAGCTGCGCGACACGTTCGGCACCTCGTCGGCCCGCGAACACGCCGGCGTGGACACACCCGGGCCCGACCTGGCCTGAACGTCACGAAAAGGGCCGGCGCCGGGTGACGCCGGCCCTTTTCGTTTCTCCGCCCGGCCAGGCGCGCGGACGAAGCCCCTGCCGTACACCATCCACCCCCGACGCCGGTACGGTTGGACAGCGTGCGATCAGCGGAGGAGTTGTGATGAGCGATCTGGGCCACGTGCTCGTGCTGGCCGGAGGCCTCTCCTATGAGCGAGAGGTGTCTCTGCGGTCCGGTCGCCGAGTCAGCGAGGTGCTGCGCGCGGCGGGCGTCGACGTCGAAGCCCGCGACACCGACGCGTCCCTCGTGCCCTCGATCCTCGCCGACCCGCCGGAGGCCGTGTTCGTCACCCTGCACGGCGGCGCGGGCGAGGACGGCGCCATCCGTTCCGTCCTAGAGCTGCTCAACGTCCCCTACGTGGGCGCCGACCCCGACGCCTGCCGGGTGGCCTTCGACAAACCCACCGCCAAGGCCGTCGTACGCTCCGTCGGCCTGCACACCCCCGAATCCGTCACGCTGCCGAAGGAGACGTTCCACGACCTCGGCGCCACCGTTGTGCTCGGCCGCATCGTGGAGCGGCTCGGCCTGCCCCTCTTCGTCAAGCCCGCCCGCGGTGGCTCGGCGCTCGGCGCCTCCATCGTCCGCACCGCGGAAGAGCTCCCCGCCGCCATGGTCGGCTGCTTCGCCTACGGCGACACGGCGCTGATCGAGCGGTACGTCGAGGGCGTGGAGGTGGCCGTCTCCGTCGTCGACATCGGCAACGGCCCGGAGGCCCTGCCCGCCGTGGAAATCGTCCCCGACGAAGGGGTCTACGACTACGCGGCCCGTTACACGGCCGGTCACACGGAGTTCTTCGCCCCCGCCCGCCTCTCCCCCGAGGCCGCCGCGGCATGCGCGGAGACGGCGGTGACCGCTCACACGGCGCTCGGCCTGCGCGACATCTCCCGTACAGACCTGATCGTCGACGCGGCGGGCATCCCCCATTTCCTCGAGGTCAACGTGGCGCCGGGAATGACGGAGACTTCCCTCCTGCCCATGGCCGCCGAAGCGGCCGGCCAGGACCTGGGCGACCTCTGCCGCGCGCTCCTCCAGAACGCCGCCGCCCGCTTCCGCCCCGAAAACCCCCTCTAGGCGCGGCCCCGCAACCACCCTTGGGCCCAGGCACGGACCCGCACCCCTACGGAGTCCACCTAAGGCCCGGAGCCGCACCCCTTTGGAGTCCACTTGAGGCACGGTCCCGCACTGCCTCTGGAGCCGACCCCGGACACGGACCCACACCCCCCACGGAACCCACCCAAGACACGGACCGTTCCCGCCCTTGCGACCCACCGCGCGCGGACCTGATCCCACACCTGGAGTTCGACCCACGACGGCGTCGCCACTGCCAATCCGCCCGACCCACGGCAGCGCCGCCACTCCGAATCCCACCGGCATGCGGCAAGCACAGAACCCGTCGACAACCGGCCCGTGATGGCTTGCCGGGCACCCGTCTCCCCTGCCCCGAAGTGGTCTGCGTCGGTTGTGAAAGTAGCCTTGCGGTGTGCTGATCGATTCGACGTACCCCAAGAGCTTCGCCAGCGACAACCACGCGGGCGTGCACCCGGACATCCTGGCGGCCATGGCCGCCGCGAACGACGGAGACGCGCCCGCCTACGGCCGCGACCGCTGGACCGCAGCCTTCGAAGAAGGGATCAAGGAGGTGTTCGGGCCGGACGCGGAGGGCTTCGCGGTGCTCAACGGAGCAGGCGCCAACATGGTCGGCCTCGCCCTGATGCTCGGCCGCTACGACGCCATTGTCTGCGCCGACAGCGCCCACATCGCCACCCATGAAGCAGGGGCGGCTGAGCGGCTGCTCGGCGTGAAGCTGATGACGATTCCCACCGCGCAGGGCAAGCTCCAACCCGACGACATCAAGGCTCGCCTGGGCGGTATCGGCAACCACCACGAATCCCAGCCCGCCGTCGTCTCCATCTCCCAGTGCACGGAACTCGGCACCACCTACTCCGCCGAAGAGATCGCCGCCCTCGCGGAGACGGCACACGAGGCCGGACTCCGCCTTCACGTGGACGGCGCACGGCTCGCCAACGCCGCCGCCTTCCTGGACTGCGATCTGAAAGCCATCACCACCGACGTGGGAGTGGACGTCTTCAGCTTCGGCGGCACCAAGAACGGTGCGCTGGCCGCCGAGGCCGTTGTGGTGC
This sequence comes from Nonomuraea sp. B5E05, assembly GCF_039880665.1. NCBI lineage: Bacteria > Bacillati > Actinomycetota > Actinomycetes > Streptosporangiales > Streptosporangiaceae > Nonomuraea > Nonomuraea sp. B5E05. The sequence continues at coordinate 33,828 of NZ_JBDPMJ010000042.1, read as the reverse complement.
TCGACTCCGAGCTGACCCGGGCCGTGCCGTTCCTGCGCCGCCAGTCGCTCCAGCTCGCCTCGAAGATGCGCTTCATCTCGGCCCAACTGTCGGCGCTCCTGACGAACGACTTGTGGCGGCAGAACGCTGATCACGCCAACCGGATGGCGACGCGACTGGCAGGTGGGCTGGAGGGCATCGCCGGGGTGTCGTTGGCTTACCCTGTGCAGTCCAACGCCGTCTTCGCCACCTTGCCGCCGACGGTGGCCACGACGCTCCTGCAGCGGTACCTGTTCCACTACTGGGACGAGGCCACCGGCGTCGTCCGCTGGATGACCGCCTTCGACACGACCCCCGACCATGTCGACGACTTTCTCGATGACCTCCGCAAGGCCGCCATGTGACCTCCCGCGTTTCACGTGAAACACGCGGGAGGCTGCCCGCCAGAATCCCCGGCCCAGGTTCCACGTGAAACACAGCGGCATCCGTCTCGGGCTGGCATCTCTTCCATGAAGTCCACCGAGCAGCCTTCATCCACCGCGGGCGCTCGAGCACTACATCTCGCACGGGCGCCCCATCGTGGCGGCGTGCTTATCCTGTCGGGTCACACAGTTGGATCTGCCTCTGCGCAGTCGAGTGCCGCGAACGTCACTCCCACGCCCGCACGTTTGACTCCGCGACGGTTCATCGCTCTCGGCGTCTCTATCGCCCTGGACCCAGAGGGGACTGCGACGACGACCTGCCCGCCTCCGGGCATGTGAAGCGGGACCGGCTGTTTCACGTGAAACAGCGCCTCACTCGCAGCGTGGTTTCACGTGAAACAGCCGGTCGGTCACTCCTGCGCGTCCCGCATTGCCCGTACGGCCTCAGGCGCCATGGTGTCGATGATGCGCTCAAGGTCATCGATCGTCGCGAACTCCACGACGATGCGCCCCTTACGGCGTCCCAGATCGACCTTGACCTTGGTCTCGAAGTGGTCGGAGAGGCGGTCGGCGAGATGGGTGAGCCCGGGGGCGGTGGGCTTGGCGGCCTGGCGTTCACGGGGAGCCTTCTGGGCGGCCTGGGCGCTTCCCATGGCGACGATCTCTTCGACCGCCCGTACCGAAAGGAGCTCCGCCACGATCCGCTGCGCGAGCTGGATCTGCTCTTCTACGGAGCTCAACCCGAGCAGAGCCCGTGCGTGGCCGGCACTGATGACACCGGCGGCAACCTTGGGTTGGATCTCGGGCGGGAGGTTCAGCAGGCGGAGGGTGTTGGTGATGTGAGAACGCGAGCGGCCGACCTTCTGTGCCAGCTGGTCGTGCGTCGCCTGGAAGTCGTCAAGAAGTTGCTGGTACGCCGCGGCCTCTTCCAACGGGTTCAGCTGCTCACGCTGAAGGTTTTCGATGAGCGCGTCCCGCAGGAGGTCGGTGTCCTGCGTGTTGCGGACGATCGCGGGGACCGGGTCGAGACCCACCTGCTTGCACGCCCGCCAGCGCCGCTCCCCCATGATCAGCTCGTACTGCCCGCCGCCGACGGACCGCACCACGATCGGCTGCAGGAGCCCCACCTCGCGGATGGACTTCGCAAGCTCCTCGAGGCGTTCGCCGTCGAAGACTTCACGAGGCTGGCGCGGGTTGGGAACGATCGCCTCCAGGGCGATCTCCTTAAAGTACGCCCCGGCGACCGGCTTCGGGCCCGTCTCCGCCGTTGACCCGTTGGCCGAGGACGGAACCGCCCCCGTGCCGTCAACGATGGGACCGGTCGGGATGAGCGCCCCGAGCCCCTTGCCCAATCCCCGCCGCTGCTGACTCACTGCGTCTCCTCATCCAGCCGGTCCATTCCGGTCACTCCTGGAGAGGTTACCGTTGTGCGCCGGACGGAGTGTCCGCTCGCCACACGCCGTCCCGTTGGATTTACCCCGAGACGATCACAAATCTGCCCAACTCATGACCGCCCCCACGATCTCACGCTTCTCCCCGCCCAGCCGGCATCAGGTGACGTGAATGGGTGTGGACGACGGTCGACGCGCGGCAACCACGCCCTGCGGCGGCGCGAACTTCAGGCGACCGTGGCGCGGTGGGCGATCTCCCGGGCGGCGTCCATGTAGGCCATCGCGCCGCTGGACCCCGGGTCGTACGTCATGACCGACTGGCCGTAGCTGGGCGCCTCCGACAGGCGAACGCTGCGCGGGATGACCGTGTTGAGCACCGTTTCGCCGAAATGGGCCCGCACCTCGTCCGCCACCTGCGAGGCCAGCCGGGTGCGGCCGTCGTACATCGTGAGAACGATCGTCGACAGGTTGAGGGTCGGGTTGAGGTGCGCCTTGATCAAGTCAACGTTCCTGAGGAGCTGGCCGAGGCCCTCCAGCGCGTAGTACTCGCACTGGATGGGGATCATGACCTCGTCGGCGGCCACCAAGGCGTTCACGGTCAGGAGCCCCAGGGACGGCGGGCAGTCGATGACGATGTAGTCGAGGTCGATCGCGTCGTAGGCTGCCAGCGCGCGGCGGAGGCGGGCCTCCCTCGCCACCAGGGAGACCAGCTCGATCTCCGCACCCGCCAGGTCGATGGTCGCCGGAGCGCAATAGAGGTTGGGCATGTCGGGCACTTGCTTGACGATGTCGGCCATGGGCAGGTCGTCCACAAGCACCTGATAGACATCAGGCACGTCGCCGCGGTGCTCCGTGGCCAGCGCCGTGGAAGCGTTGCCCTGAGGGTCGAGATCGACCACGAGGACTCGCTGGCCGTGCATCGACAGGGCGGCGGCGATGTTGACCGAGGTGGTGGTCTTGCCCACGCCGCCCTTCTGGTTGGCCACCGCGATCACCCTCGTCTTGGCCGGGCGAGGCCAGCTGCCGTCGCCGCCGTTGGGGCTCTCGCCGGACTGGACGGCCGTCGGGGTTGCGGATGTTTCACGTGAAACCACTGAGCTGAGCGCCTCTCTTACCAACGGCGATTCGCCGGGGTTCAGGGGGGTCTGGGTCACGATGGCCATCCTTTCAACGAGTGGTGTGCCGGTGCCGGGAATTGACTGTCGCGACACGCCCATTTCGGGCCAGCCAACTCCCGTTGGACTCTCGGACGGACGGCTGTCCGGCCAGCCAAGACCGCTTGACGCGACTGGCACAACCGTCACCTCCTTCGTCGCCGCCCGGCTCGCTCCGGCGCGCGACCCGCTACCACCCGAACCAATGTTGCAGGCGGCTCGACCTTACCGCGCCCGACGGTCACGAGCTCAGCCGTTCGGGCTCCGGTGGCGCGCAATTCGGCCTCCGCCTCGGCGAGCTCGCCCGCGGCACGCTCCCCCTTCATGGCGATCAGCTCGCCGCCTTCGCACAGCAGCGGCATGGCCCATCGGAGGAGGCGTTCGAGCGGGGCCACCGCGCGAGCGCTGGCGATGTCGTACTCGCGTTTGCCCGCCAGCTCCTCCGCCCGCCCGCGCAGCACCTCGACGTTGCCGAGCTTGAGCGTGTCGACGCACTCCTGCAGGAACACGGTACGCCGAAGCAGCGGCTCCAGGAGCGTGACCGTGATGTCCGGACGGACGATCGCCAGCACGAGCCCCGGCAGCCCGGCGCCGGAGCCGATGTCCACCAGGCGCACGCCAGGCGGCACGACCTCCGCCACGACCGCGCAGTTGAGCAGGTGGCGATCCCAGATCCGCGGTACCTCCCGCGGACCCAGCAGCCCGCGGACGACTCCAGGACCCGCCAGCAGCTCGGCGTACGTGTTAGCACGCCCCCAAGCCTCCCCGGTGAAGACGTCACGCGCTATCTCCGGCGGCTCCGGAAGCTCATCGCTCACTGGTCGGTGGCCCTTTCTTGGTGCTTGGTCGAAGCCGGACGCCGATCGCCCTCGGGACAGCGAGGACGTCAGGAGTTCGTCCCCCACCCAAGGCTAGATGTGCGATCACAGGGGAAGACTAGCGGGCTGTCCCGGGGCTGACGCCGGGCCGCGCGAGCCGCGAGGAGCCGTGCGGCCGAGCGCGTCGACGTGGGTGCCCGCGTGGCGGCCGGTCACGATGGCTGAACATGCGAACGGCCGCCTGCCCCCGCGTTCAGGCGGCGGGCAGACGGCCGGTTGGGACGTGTCAAGCAGGCAGGACCACGACGTACCGCTGAGGCTCCTCGCCCTCCGACTCGCTGCGGAGCCCGGCGGACGCCACGGCGTCGTGGACGATCTTGCGCTCGAACGGCGTCATCGGGTGCAGGGACTTCGGCTCGCCGCGCTCCCTGACCTGGTTGGCGACCTCGGTGCCGAGTTTGGTCAGCTCCGCCCTGCGGCGCTCGCGGTAGCCGGCCACGTCGAGCATCAACCTGGAACGCTCGCCGGTCTGCCGGTGCACGGCCAGGCGGGTCAGCTCCTGCAGCGCTTCGAGGACCTCTCCCCCGGGCCCTACCAGCTCGGTGCCCTTGAGCCCGACCACGGAGACCAGGGCGCGATCGCCCTCGACGTCCATGTCGATGTCGCCGTCGATGTCGGCGATGTCGAGAAGGCCCTCGACGTAGTCGGCAGCGATCTCGCCTTCCTGCTCCAGCGCGCTGAGATCAGGAGCCTGGTCCTGCTCGGCCTCGGTCATGGCCGGCCTCTCCTTCGTGTTCACGACTTCTTGCTGCCGGTGCGCTTGCTGCGGGACTGGCGGCTCGGCTGTTGCCTGATGATCTTAGGCTCCGGCGGGGGCGGCGGCGCCTGCTCCTCAGGGGGTGTCTTGCGAATCTTCGCGATCAGACCCTGCTTCGGCGGCACGGGGATCACGTTGCCCTTGGCGTCGTACTGCGGCATCGGGTGCCGGCTGTAGAACCAGTGCTGCTGGCCGAGCGTCCACACGTTGGTGGTGACCCAGTAGAGGATCAGGCCAAGGGGGAAGTTGAGGCTGAAGATGGCGAACAGCGGCGAGATGTACATCAAGATCTTCTGCTGCTGCGCCATGGGGTTGTCCGGCATCTGAGCCATGGACCGGGTGACGCTCTGCCGCACGGTGAGGAACGTGGTGAGCGAGCTGATCGCCACGAAGATGCCCAGCACGATCTTCGTCTGCACCGCGCCGGCCTGGAACGTCGCGAGCTGCTCGGCCGACATCCAGAAGTGGGCGGGCAGCGGGGCGCCGAAGATGTGGGCGCTTCTCGCGCTGTCGACCAGCTCCTGCGTCATGCCGTAGTCGGGCTCGCCGTTGGCCATCTTCTGGAGCACGGTGAACATGGAGATGAAGATGGGGAACTGCGCGACAACAGGCAGGCAGCCGCCGAGGGGGTTGGCTCCGGCGCCCTGGTAGAGCGCCATGACCTCCTGGTTCATCCGCTGCTTGTCGTTCTTGTAACGCTTGCGCAGCTCCTGCACCTTGGGGGCGAGTTCCTGCATCTTCCGCGAAGATCGCATCTGCTTCAGGAAGAGCGGAAAGATCAGGATCCGCATGAACACGGTCAGCGTGATGATCGTCAACGCCCAGGTCAGCCCGCTGTCCGGGTCGAGGACCGTGCTGAATGCAGTATGGATCCAGATGATGACTTGGGCTACGGCTTGGTACAGCCAGCTCAGCCAGGACAGCTCCACCGAGCTATCTCCCTTGCGTTTCGTGGGACCGGACCGGGCGTGGGGGCACCGGGTCAATACCTCCGGGATGGAATGGGTGGCACCGCCCGATGCGCCGGACAGTCAGCCACGTGCCGCGCAATGCTCCGTGCACGGCGATCGCCTCGAGTCCATACGCGCTGCACGACGGGTAGAACCGGCAGCGCGGACCGAGCATCGGGCCGATGAAGGCCCGGTAGAACCGGATGGGGAGGATGAGCGCCCGAGCGGCGGGGCTCGGCGCCACCACTTGCGGCTGCTCTGTCATCTCTGCTGTCCACCCGTCGAGGACTCGTGCCGCCTGAGCAAACGTTCCAGTGCGGAGTCGAGCTCGGCGGCCAGCTGCTCGAATCGCGCGGACGCGGCCGGTGGATTGGCGCGTACCACCAGAAGGCTACCTCGCGGCAGCCGGTCAAGACGGTCCCGCATCAGGTGTCGGAGCCGTCGCTTGACCTTGTTGCGCGTCACGGCGTCACCGACGGCCTTGCTCACCACGAAACCCACCAGGGGTTCGTTCTCCCCGGAAATGGTGAAATGCACCACTAGAGTCGGTCGGCCGGCGCGCTTGCCGCGCCGCACCGCCGTCTCGAACTCGTCCCCGCGTCGCATGCGGGATTGACGGGACAGCACCGTATACGCCTAACGCCCGCCGGCGAGATGCACCGGCGGGCCGACTATCAGGCGCGGGTCGATCAGGCCGACAGCTTCTCGCGGCCCTTACGGCGGCGAGCAGCGAGGATGGCGCGACCGGCCCGGGTGCGCATCCGCAGCCGGAAGCCGTGGGTCTTCGCGCGGCGACGGTTGTTCGGCTGGAAAGTACGCTTGCTCACGGGTGGGCTCCAGGCTTGATGATGCGCCACGACGGCGCTTAACACACAGGATGGCTCGTCAGTGAAGCGAGGGCACGCGAAATAGCCGTCGCGTGACAAGCCGACCGTCGTACGTTACGGGGGAAGCGCGGCTCAGGTCAAACCAGACCGGTTGTCCACTAATCCACAGGCGACTTTTCCACTGCCGCCCCGGCGTCCACAGTATGTGCACCCAGGTGCCACTACGCTGTGGACAACGCCTTGAACGCAGCTGTGCACATAGATACTGTCGGCCCTTCTGGGCCTGCTCCAAGGCTGTGCACAACCTGTGGATCTCCTGTGGAGGGCCTGTGGAGGCCGGGACGAGAAGCCCGGCAGCCACGCTGTGGACGAAGGGGTCGCCGAGAGCCGGAGGCGGCCCCGCCATGTGGATAACGATCGCGGGGGGCCGCGAGAGGGAGGAGGGGGAGCCGCATCATGAACGCTGTCGACCTCGGCACGGTATGGGCGAGGGCCTTGGCCAACTTCCTCAATGAGAACGTGCCGGTGCAGCAGCGCACATGGCTGTCGATGGTGCGTCCGATCGCCCTGGCCAACGACACGATCGTGCTCGGCGTCCCCAACGACTTCCTCAAGGACCTCATCGAGGGCAAGCTGCGTCCGCTCGTCGCGCACGCGCTGTCGCAGGAGCTCGGCCGGACGATGCGGCTGGCGGTGATGATCGACACGACGGCGCCTGAGCAGCCGCCCGGGGACGTTCATCAACAGCCTGTGACTCACGGTTATCCCCAGGATGTGGAGAGTCAGCCGCGTTATGCACAGCCTGCGCAACCGCAGCACAACCAGGCTTCCGAGCCTCCACAATTCTATTCTCCACAGCCCGAGCAGCCCCAGATATCCACCGAATATCCACAGCAGAGCTTCTCTTTTGAACAGGCGCAGCCGTACACACCGCCTGTGGAAAAGAGTCCCGAGCCGGCGCCGAACCGTTGGGAGGCCAAGAGCAACAAGCCCAGCGAACCAGCCCGTCTCAACCAGAAATACACATTCGAGACATTCGTCATCGGCGCCAGCAACCGGTTCGCCCATGCGGCGGCCGTGGCGGTGGCCGAATCCCCCGCGAAGGCGTACAACCCTCTCTTCATCTACGGCGACTCCGGGCTGGGGAAGACGCACCTGCTGCACGCGATCGGGCACTACGCCCAGAGCTTGTACGACGGAGCGCGGGTCAGGTACGTGAGCTCGGAAGAGTTCACCAACGACTTCATCAACAGCATCCGCGACCACAAGGCCGACGGGTTCCGTGGCCGCTACCGCGCGATCGACATCCTGCTTGTGGACGACATCCAGTTCCTGGAGGGCAAGGAGCAGACGCAGGAGGAGTTCTTCCACACCTTCAACACGCTCCACAACGCCAACAAGCAGATCGTCATCTCCAGTGACCGGGCGCCCAAGCAGCTGATCACGCTGGAGGACCGGCTGCGCAACCGGTTCGAATGGGGCCTGATCACCGACGTGCAGCCGCCCGAGCTGGAGACGCGGATCGCCATCCTCAGGAAGAAGGCCATCCAGGAGGGCCTGGCCGCGCCGCCCGAGGTGCTCGAATACATCGCGAGCCGCATCTCCACCAACATCCGCGAGCTCGAGGGCGCACTGATCAGGGTCACCGCGTTCGCCAGCCTCAACCGGCAGGGCGTCGACCTCCAGCTCGCCGAGGTGGTGCTGAAGGACCTCATCACCTCGGAGTCCGACACCGAGATCACCATCGCGGCGATCATGAGCGAGACCGCTCAATACTTCGGCATCAGCATCGACGACCTGTGCGGCACCTCCCGCAGCCGGGCGCTCGTCAACGCCAGGCAGATCGCCATGTATCTCGCCCGCGAGCTGACCGAGCTGTCGCTGCCGAAGATCGGCCAGCAGTTCGGGGGCCGCGACCACACCACCGTGATGCACGCCGAGCGCAAGATCCGCTCGCTCATCGCGGAGCGAAGGTCGATGTACAACCAGGTCAACGAGCTGACAATGCGGATCAAGCAGACACCCCGTGGATCCTAAGTTCATACACAGCCTGTGGAAAACACTGTGGACCAGCGCAAACGCAAAAATTCACTCGCCGTTCGCCCGACAATGCTGGGAAAAATCCATCCACAATGGTTGGGGACAACGGTGGGGACATCCTGGGGAGAACCTGGGGACTACCAGTGGACAGTGTGTGGACAGACTGTGAACAACGGATCTGGGGCTCCAGAAAGGGCTCTAATACCCCGTGGATAACCTGTGGAAACCTCGTGGATAACCCCGGTCCGGCCGTGGATGAAGGCACCAAGATCTGGGGACGGCCTGTGGGCGAAGAATCTCTGTCCCCAGGCGCGGAAGTTCTCCCCAGGCGTCACCCACAGCGGCAGTGGATGAAAATATGGCCGTTGACCTGCCAAGACGCCGGTTGTCCACAGGATCCACAGCCCCTAGTGTGATGACCTCTTATCTCTCTTACTAAGAAACTCAAAGACCCATAGAGGGGTTCTCCCGGAGCGCGAGCCCGGGAGGGTGGATCCTTGAGATCCTTGAAGCAACGACGAACCCAGGAGGCTGATCACCGTGATGTTCCGAATCGAGCGAGACGTCCTCGCTGAGGCGGTGGCATGGACGGCACGCAGCCTCCCGGCGCGACCGTCGGTGCCCGTGCTCGCCGGCATGCGCCTGGAGGTCACGGACGAGCAGCAGCTCAAGCTCTCCGGATTCGACTACGAGGTCTCCGCCGAGGTGACACTCGAGGTCCACACCGGCGAGCCGGGGGTCGTGCTCGTCTCGGGCAAGCTGCTCGCCGAGATCACCCGGTCGCTTCCCGCACAGCCTGTGGATTTCGTGGTCGACGGCGCCAAGGCGGTCGTCACGTGCGGCAGCGCGCGATTCACCCTGTTGACCATGCCTGTGGAGGACTACCCGTCGCTCCCCGCCATGCCGCCGGCCGCGGGCCGCGTCGGCAGCGACGTGTTCGCCTCGGCCGTCGGCCAGGTCGCCGTCGCCGCGGGCCGGGACGACACGCTGCCGATGCTCACAGGCGTGCGCATGGAGATCGAGGGCGACACGGTGACTCTCGCCGCGACCGACCGCTACCGGCTGGCCGTACGCGAGCTGAAGTGGCAGCCGGGGCAGCCCGACTTCTCCGCCATCGCGATGATCCCCGGCAAGACGCTCGCCGACACCGCCAAGGCGCTCGGCGCGACCGGTGCCGAGGTGGAGATCGCGCTCAGCTCCGCCGGAGGAACCGGCGAGGGCATGATCGGCTTCTCCAGCGCCGGGCGGCGCACCACGACCCGGCTGCTCGACCCCGAGTTCCCCAAATACCGCTCGCTCCTGCCCACCGAGTTCTCCGCCCGCGCCGATCTGTCCACAGGCCCGTTCGTCGAGGCGGTCAAGCGCGTGGCCCTGGTCGCCGAGCGCAACACCCCCGTACGGCTGGCGTTCAGGAGCGGCGAGGTCGTGCTGGAGGCGGGCAGCGGCGACGAGGCGCAGGCCGTCGAGGCGCTGCCCGTCGACTACGAGGGCGAGGAGATGAACATCGCCTTCAACCACCAGTTCCTGCTGGAAGGGCTCGGCGCCATCGACTCCGACGTGGCCCGGCTGCAGATGACCACCTCGACGAAGCCCGCTATCCTCACCGGTGGCAAGCCTGTGGACGACGCGGCCGCGCCGGACTATCGCTACCTGATCATGCCCATCCGCCTGTCAGGCTGACCCGGCCTTCGGGGATGATGGAAGCCTGACGAGGGGGTAGACAACATGCAGATCGGCATGGTCGGACTGGGCAGGATGGGCGGCAACATGGCCGAGCGGCTGCGCCGCGGCGGTCATGAGGTCGTCGGCTATGACCGTGACCCGGCGATCAGCGACGTGGGCAGCCTGAAAGAGCTGGCCGAGCGCCTGCGAGCGCCACGCGCCGTCTGGGTGATGGTGCCCGCGGGCAAGCCCACCCAGACCACGATCGACGATCTCGGCGAGCTGCTCGACGAGGGCGACATCGTCGTCGACGGCGGAAACTCCCACTACGGCGACGACCAGAAGCACGCAGGCGAGCTGGCGGAGAAGGGCATCGGGTTCGTCGACTGTGGCGTGAGCGGCGGTGTCTGGGGCCTGGAGAACGGCTACGCGCTCATGTGCGGCGGCGAGTCCGCCCACGTCGAGCAGCTGATGCCGATCTTCGACACGCTCAAGCCCGAGGGCGAGGACGGCTTCGTGCACGCCGGCGACGTCGGCGCCGGGCACTTCGCGAAGATGGTCCACAACGGCATCGAATACGGCATGATGCAGGCGTTCGCGGAGGGCTGGGAGCTGCTCGAGGCCTCCGACGTCGTCAAGGACGTCAAGGGCTCCTTCAGCAGCTGGCGCACCGGCACCGTGATCCGCTCCTGGCTGCTCGACCTGATGGTGCGCGCGCTCGACGACGACGAGCACCTCGACCAGCTCCGCGGCTACGCGCAGGACTCCGGCGAAGGCCGGTGGACGGTGCAGGCGGCCGTCGACCACGCCGTCCCGCTGCCGGTCATCACCGCCGCGCTCTACGCCAGGTTCGCCTCGCGCCAGGACGACTCCCCCGCGATGAAGGTCGTCGCGGCGCTGCGCAACCAGTTCGGCGGGCACGCGACCACCGCGACTGAGGGCAGCACGGACAAGGGCGCCGACGCGCCGGGCGCCGACGTCACGCCGCCCCGCGAGAGCGAGCGCTAGCCGTCACGGCCCCCGCCGCCTTTCGCGAGCCGGTGACCGCAGCGGCGCGCGTGGCCCACTAACCTTCGTGGGGTGCATGTCGCCCACCTCTCGCTGACCGACTTCCGGTCCTACGCCTCCGTGGAGCTCGGCCTGGAGCCGGGCGTCACGGCGTTCGTGGGGCCCAACGGCCAGGGCAAGACCAACCTGGTCGAGGCCCTCGGCTACGTCGCGACGCACTCCAGCCACCGGGTGGCCGGCGACGCGCCCCTCGTCCGGCAGGGCGCCACGCGGGCGGTCATACGCTGCGCCGTGCAGCGCGACGACCGGCGGGCGCTCATCGAGCTGGAGATCAACCCGGGCCGGGCCAACCGTGCCAGGCTCAACCGCTCGCCCGTGCCGAGGGCGCGCGACGTCGTGGGCCTGCTGCGCACCGTGCTGTTCGCCCCCGAGGACCTGTCGCTGTCCAAGGGCGACCCGTCGGAGCGCCGCCGGTTCCTCGACGAGCTGCTGGTGTCCAGGGCTCCCAGGTTCGCCGGTGTGCGCGCCGACTACGACCGGGTGCTCAAGCAGCGCGGAGCCCTGCTCCGTACGGCCGCGCAGGCCCGCAGAGGCAGCAGGAGCGCCAGGAGGGCGGAGAGCGACACCGGGTTCGCCGCGGCCGGCGCGGGCGACGTGCTGAGCACGCTGGAGGTGTGGGACGCCCACCTCGCCAGGCACGGCGCCGAGTTGTTGCGGGCCCGGCTCGAGCTCATCGAGGCGCTGCGTCCGCTGGTCGCGGGGGCCTACGCCGCGCTCGCCCCCGCGAGCGCTCCGGCGACGCTGGCCTATCGCAGCACGTTGTCCACAGGTGGGGATGACGGCGAGGGTGGCGAACTGCTCGAAGACGCCGGTGAGCGGGGATCTTCCGCTGCGCAGACGTTATCCACAGACCTGGGGAAAACCCTTGAGGAGCGTATCCGCGAGCGCCTGCTGGAGGTGCGCCAGTCCGAGCTGGAACGAGGCGTCACACTCGTCGGCCCCCACCGCGACGACCTGATCCTCGGTCTCGGCGACCTGCCCGCCCGCGGCTACGCCAGCCACGGCGAGTCCTGGTCGTTCGCGCTGGCGCTGCGGCTGGCCGCCTACGATCTGCTGCGTGCCGACGGCGGCGATCCCGTGCTGATCCTCGACGACGTGTTCGCCGAGCTCGACACCCAGCGCAGGCGCCGCCTCGCCGAGATCGTCGCGCCGGCCGAGCAGGTGCTCATCACCGCGGCCGTGCCCGACGACGTGCCCAAGGAGCTTTCAGGAGGCAGATACGACGTCGCCGAGGGGGGCGTGACCCGTGTCCGCTGACGAGAACGCCACCGCCAGAGGCGCCGCGATGGCCAGGGAGAAGCTCGCCCAGGCCAAGGCCGACGCGGCCAAACGCGGCCAGCTCCCCCGGCGCGAGCCCAGACGCCGAGCGAAGGGGCCGCGCCGTGAGGGCGGCGATCCCCAGCTTTTCGGTCGTGCCATCGCCGACCTGCTCGCCGACCGCGGCTGGGAACGCCCGGCGGCCGTCGGCGCGGTGTTCGGGCGCTGGGCCGACATCGTGGGTCCCGACCTGGCCGCCCACACCAGGCCCGAGTCGTTCGACGACGGCGAGGTGCTGATCGCGGCCGACTCGACGGCCTGGGCCACGCAGGTGCGGCTGCTCGCGCGCACCCTCGTACGCAGGCTCAACGAGGAGCTCGGCGACGGCACGGTGACGAAGGTCAAGGTCAGAGGGCCGCAGAACGCCCCGCGCCCTTCAGGTGGATTGCGGGTGACCGGAAGTCGGGGTCCCGGCGACACTTATGGATAGCCGCGCCCAACGCGTGCCCGGACATTGTGGATAGGGGCCAAGGGCGATCAGAAAGCCACAGACGCGATAAGCCCCCTATCCGGAGGGGGGATGCCGCCCGGGGGGCCGAACGAGCTAGCGGGCATCACAGGCGCGTTCATTGCCACCTTGAGGCTCCGGAGGCGGTAGAATGAAAAAGGATTCCGGACACGTCCGCTTGCGTGTCACCCCGGCAGCAAGCCGACTCCCCTGGGTGACCGCGCATCGGGGCACTCACGACGGTGACGGGCACGGCAGGGGCAGCTTGTGACAATCATGGCGACCCCCGCCGCGTGTCCGCGGCAGGAGGATTTCGCAGTTGTCCTACGACGCTAGCTCAATCACCGTACTCGAAGGGCTTGAGGCGGTTCGCAAGCGCCCGGGTATGTATATCGGCTCCACCGGGGAGCGAGGTCTGCACCACCTGGTCTACGAGATCGTGGACAACGCGGTGGACGAGGCCCTTGCCGGGTTCGCCAGCAGGATCGACATCACACTGCTCGCCGACAACGGTGTGCGCGTGGTCGACGACGGTCGCGGCATCCCCACCGGCATTCATCCTGTGGAAAAGCGCTCGGCGGTCGAGGTCGTGCTCACCACGCTGCACGCGGGCGGCAAGTTCGACAGCCAGGCCTACGCCGTCTCGGGCGGCCTGCACGGCGTCGGCTCGGCCGTCGTCAACGCGCTGTCCACCGCGATGGACGTCGAGGTCAAGCAGAACGGCCACTACTGGCGCGTGCGCTTCGACATGTCCAAGCCCATGGCGCCGCTGGCCAAGGGCGAGGAGACCGACGAGACCGGCACCACGATCACGTTCTGGCCCGACGCCGACGTCTTCGAGACCACCACCTGGAACTACGAGACGCTCTCGCGGCGCTTCCAGGAGATGGCCTTCCTCAACAAGGGCCTGACGATCACGCTGACCGACGAGCGCCCCGATTACATCAACGGCGAACCGCGCAAGGTCACCTACTTCTACGAGGGCGGCCTGGCCGACTTCGTCAAGCACCTCAACACCAAGAAGGAGCCGGCGCACGCGTCGATCATCTCCTTCGAGGAAGAGGGCGACGGCATCGCGGTCGAGATCGCCATGCAGTGGAACAACTCCTACTCCGAGTCGGTCTACACCTTCGCCAACACGATCAACACAGCCGAGGGCGGCACCCACGAAGAGGGCTTCCGGGCGGCGCTGACGTCGATCGTCAACCGTTACGCCCGCGAGCAGAAGTTCCTCAAAGAGGGCAAAGACGACAACCTCTCCGGTGAGGACGTCCGCGAGGGCCTGACCGCGATCATCTCCGTCAAGCTCTCCGACCCGCAGTTCGAGGGCCAGACCAAGACCAAGCTCGGCAACACCGAGGCCAAGTCGTTCGTCCAGAAGGCGTGCAACGACCACCTGCGCGACTGGCTCGAGCGCAACCCCGGCGAGGCCAAAGACATCATCAACAAGTCGCTGCAGGCCTCCCGCGCCCGCCTCGCGGCCCGCCAGGCCCGCGACCTCACCAGGCGCAAGTCACTGCTCGAGTCGGGCAGCGGCCTGCCGGGCAAGCTGGCCGACTGCCAGTGGAACGACCCGGAGCGGTGCGAGTTGTTCATCGTCGAGGGCGACTCGGCGGGAGGCTCCGCCAAGGGCGGCCGCGACTCGCGTTTCCAGGCGATCCTGCCCATCCGCGGCAAGATCCTCAACGTCGAGAAGGCGCGGATCGACAAGGTCCTGAAGAACAACGAGGTCCAGGCGCTGATCACCGCGCTCGGCACCGGCGTCCACGACGAGTTCGACATCACCAAGCTGCGCTACCACAAGGTCATCCTGATGGCCGACGCCGACGTCGACGGCCAGCACATCAACACGCTGCTGCTGACGCTGCTGTTCAGGTTCATGAGGCCGCTGATCGAGGCGGGGCACGTCTACCTGTCGTGCCCGCCCCTCTACAAGATCAAGTGGGATCGCAAGGGTGAGGACGCCTCCTACGCCTACTCCGACCCCGAGCGCGACGCGGTCATCGCAGAAGGCATCGCCAACGGCAAGCCCGACCCCCGGTCGCGCGACAACGTACAACGCTTCAAGGGCCTGGGCGAGATGAACGCGGCCCAGCTCTGGGAGACCACGATGAACCCGGAGACCCGGCTCCTGCGCCTGGTCACGCTCGACGACGCGGCCCAGGCCGACGACCTGTTCAGCGTGCTCATGGGCGAGGACGTCGAGGCCAGGCGCGACTTCATCATCCGCAACGCTCGCGATGTCCGATTCCTCGACGTCTGAGCGACCGGCCGTGGGCGCAGATTCGGCTACTTACGGTGAGCCGCAGGACATGGCTCACCGTTCCATGAAGAAGGACCTCAACCTGTGACGGACGTGAACACCACTCCCCCGGCTGAACGCATCGAGCCTGTGGACATCCAGTCCGAGATGCAGCGCAGTTACATGGACTATGCGATGTCCGTCATCGTGTCCAGGGCGCTGCCGGACGTGCGCGACGGGCTCAAACCGGTGCACCGCCGGGTGCTCTACGCGATGTACGACGGTGGCTACCGTCCCGACCGCGGTTACTTCAAGTGCGCCCGCGTCGTCGGTGACGTGATGGGCACCTACCATCCTCATGGCGACACCTCGATCTACGACGCGCTGGTGCGCCTGGCGCAGCCGTGGTCGCTGCGCTATCCGCTGGTCGACGGGCAGGGCAACTTCGGCTCGCCGGGCAACGACCCCGCGGCGGCGATGCGTTACACCGAGTGCAAGCTCGCGCCCATCGCCATGGAGATGCTGCGCGACATCGACAAGGAGACCGTCGACTTCCGGCCCAACTACGACGGAAAGTCACAGGAACCCGACGTCCTGCCGGCGCGTTTCCCGCAGCTGCTGGTCAACGGCTCGGGCGGCATCGCCGTCGGCATGGCCACCAACATCCCGCCGCACAACCTGCGCGAGGTCGCCTCGGCGGTCAAGTGGGCGCTGGAAAACCCGGAGGCGAGCGACGAAGAGCTGCTCGAAGCCTCGATCAAGCTGGTCAAGGGGCCCGACTTCCCCACCAGCGCGCTGATCGTGGGCCGGCGCGGCATCGAAGACGCCTACCGCACCGGGCGCGGCTCGATCACCATGCGGGCCGTGGTCGAGGTCGAGGAGGACAAGGGGCGGCAGGCGCTCGTCGTCACCGAGCTGCCCTACCAGGTCAACCCCGACAACCTGGCGCTGAAGATCGCTGAGCTGGTGCGCGAGGGCAAGCTGACCGGCATCGCCGACGTACGCGACGAGAGCTCCTCGCGGGTCGGGCAGCGCCTGGTGATCGTGCTCAAGCGCGACGCGGTCGCCAAGGTCGTGCTCAACAACCTCTACAAGCACACCCAGCTCCAGGACACCTTCGGCGCCAACATGCTGGCCCTGGTCGACGGCGTGCCGCGCACGCTCAGGCTCGACCAGTTCATCCGGCACTACGTGGCCCACCAGATCGAGGTCATCGTCCGCAGGACCCGCTACCTCCTGCGCAAGGCCGAAGAGCGCGCCCACATCCTGCGCGGCCTGCTGGCGGCACTCAACCGGCTCGACGAGGTCATCGCCCTCATCCGGGCCTCGGAGTCCGCCTCGGCCGCCCAGCAGGGCCTCATGGGGCTGCTGGGGATCGACGAGATCCAGGCGCAGGCCATCCTCGACATGCAGCTGCGCAAGCTGGCCGCCCTGGAGCGGCAGGCGATCCAGGACGAGTACGACTCCCTGATGACGCAGATCGCCGAGTACAACTCGATCCTGGCCAGTGAGGCCCGCCAGCGCGAGATCGTCAACGACGAGCTGGCCGAGCTGGTCGGCCGCTACGGCGACGACCGCAAGACCGAGATCATCGCCTACGACGGCGACATGTCGATCGAAGACCTGATCGCCGAAGAGGAGATCGTCGTCACGATCACCCGGGGCGGCTACGCCAAGCGCACCCGTACCGACCTCTACCGCGCCCAGAAGCGCGGAGGCAAGGGCGTACGCGGCGCGCAGCTGCGCCAGGACGACATCGTCGACCACTTCTTCGTCACCACGACGCATCACTGGCTGCTGTTCTTCACGAACAAGGGCCGGGTCTACCGGGTCAAGGCGTACGAACTTCCCGACGCCGGCCGCGACGCCCGTGGCATGCACCTGGCCAACCTCCTGGCCATGCAGCCCGACGAGACCGTCATGGAGGTCCTCGACCTGCGTGACTACAACGTCGCCCCCTACCTGGTCCTCGCCACCCGCAGCGGGCTGGTCAAGAAGACGCGCCTGGCCGAGTACGACTCCCCCAGGTCCGGCGGTCTGATCGCGATCAACCTGCGCGACGACGACGAGGTCATCGGGGCACGCCTGGTCTCCGAGGAAGACGATCTGCTGCTCGTCTCCAAGGGGGCGCAGTCGATCCGGTTCACCGCTTCCGACGACGCGCTGCGGCCCATGGGCCGGGCGACCAGCGGCGTCATCGGGATGAGGTTCCTCGAAGGTGACGAACTTCTTGCCATGAATCGCATCGCCGACGGTCAACACGTGCTTATCGCCACGAAGGCTGGGTACGCAAAACGGACGCCAGTGGAGCAATATCCAGTTCAAGGACGTGGCGGTAGAGGCGTGCTTACTGCGAAAATCGTATCCTCCCGTGGCAAGCTGGTCGGAGCCGTCATGGTCAATCCAGAGGACGAGGTCTTCGCGATCACATCAGCCGGCGGGGTGATCCGGACGAGTGCCGGTGAGATCAAACAGTCCGGCCGTCAGACCATGGGAGTGCGATTGATGAATCTCGCCGAAGGCGACAGCGTGGTGGCCCTCGCCCGGAACGCGGAGTCCATGGAGACTTCGATGGAGAGTGAGGAAGACGGGGGAGGAGAATAGTCATGAGCGCCCAAGGTGGCTCCGCCAGAACTAAGGCGGCTTCGGGTAACGGACAGCAACCGAAGCGGCCCGCAGAGAAAGAGACCTTCGACGAAAGCCGGGACACCTCGCCCGCACAGGGCAGGCCCTTCCCGGCCAAGGACGACTCCAAGCCCGCGCCGCCACCCTCGCAGCCGCAGGCGCCGAAGCAGCCGGAGGGCAACGACACGGTTCGCATCCGCCCGTCGCTGGCCACGGAGGCTCCGCCGCCCGCGGTCGAGCTGCCCAAGAAGAAGCCGAGCGGCGCGGGGGCGCGGCTCCCCCGTAAGGCCCATCTGGTCCTGCGGCGCATCGAACCATGGTCGGCCATGAAGTTCAGCTTCGTGGTGTCCCTGGTCTGCTTCGTGGTGCTGTTCGTGGCGGTGGCCGTGCTCTACGGTGTGCTGTCCGCCCTGGGGGTGTTCGACTCGATCGTCGACCTGGTCGACCAGCTCGGCCAGGGCGAGCAGGGCCAGAACTCGATCCCGATCGACATCGCGTCCTGGTTCGAGCCCGTACGCATCCTCGGCTACACAGCCCTGATCGGCGCGGTCAACGTCGTGCTCATCACGGCCCTGGCCACGCTCGGGGCGGTCATCTACAACGTCGCATCCGACCTGGTCGGGGGCGTCGAGGTGACCTTCAGCGAGGCCGAATAGCCCGTGGGCTCGCGCCGTGCCCTCGCCGGCACGGCGCGAGCAGCACGCCGGGCACGGTAAGCTCTTCTCGACCGAACAACCGGTTCGCCTCCGATCGCCGGATGCGATAACGTTCGGTGTGCGCGGGGCTATAGCTCAGACGGTTAGAGCGCTTCCCTGATAAGGAAGAGGTCCCAGGTTCAAGTCCTGGTAGCCCCACCCAGATCAGAGGCCGTTTCCGGAGACCGGAAATGGCCTTTTTGATCTTCTGAATATCTTACTGCGTGATTACGGTTCCTAGCGATCAGCTCCGACGGCGAGCGTCCTCCCTTCGCTTTGGAGCTGACCCCCGGAAATTCCATCGACCGGCGATCATGCTTCTTGTCATCATGTCGCCATGACGATCGAGTCGCGGCGACAGGTGCGCCGATACTTCGACGCGTTCGGGGACGCCGAGTGGCACCGTCTCACCGGTGACGTGGCGGGCCGCGTCGGCCTTGAAGTGCACCGCCGCTTTCTCGCCCGATTCGTCCGGCCGGGCCATCGGGTCCTGGAGGTGGGCGCGAACCCTGGGCGGTTCACCGCCGAACTGGCCGCCCTGGGGGCGAGCATCGTGGTCACGGACCTCTCCCCCGTGCAGCTGGCGCTCAACGAGGAACGTCTGCGAGGTGGCGCGGCCGACGCCTCGGTGGAGCGCCGGGAGATCGTGGACGTCTGCGACGCCAGCCGATACGCCGACGGGGAGTTCGACCTGGTGCTCGCGTACGGTGGCCCGCTGTCGTACGCCTTCGAGCAGGCTGAGGACGCGCTGTGCGGCCTGCTGCGCATCACCCGGCCGGGTGGTCTGGTCGTCGGCTCGGTCATGTCCTTGCTGGGGTCGTGGCGGCACTTCCTGCCCGGCGTGGTCAAGATGGCCGAGGCCATCGGTGAGGACGCCAACGATCTGATCCTGCGCACCGGGGACCTGCGCCACAAGGGAGACCAGGACGGTCATGTCTGCCGGATGTTCCGCCACAGCGACCTGAGCGATCTTGTCCGGGCTGCCGGTGGGGAGATCGTTGCGGCCGCCGCCAGCAACTGGGCCACCCTGGGCGACCCGGACACGCTCGCGGCGCTCGAGTCCGATCCTGACCGGTGGGCGCGCTTCCTGGAGCACGAGATCGCCGCCTGTCAGGAGCCCGGCGCCGTGGACGGCGGCACCCACATCCTGTTCGCCTGCACTGCCCGATGAGTTTGGGCGCTGCGGGGGGTCGGTATCGGTGACACATCGACCATGCCTCTGGAGGACGACATGGCGCAGTACCTCTTCGCCGGCATCCCCGTCACCGACTACGCGGCGGCGTTGCCGTGGTACGAGCGGCTCTTCGGCGGGCAGCCCTCGTTCCTGCCGAACGACATCGAGGCGGTCTGGGAGACGGCCGAGAACCGCTACATCTACATCATCCAGGACCCGGAGCGGGCGGGGAACGCCTTGGTGCTGCAGTTCGTCGACGACCTGGAAGGGCGGGTCGCCGAGATCGCCCGGCGGGGCATCGAGCCGGCCGGGCGTGAGACGTACGACGGCGTGACCAAGGTGATCTACCGCGACGCGGAGGGCAACGAGATCAGCTTCGGCGGTGGCCCGGTCTGAGGCTCCCCGGCCGCGTGGCCTGTTTCAGCCGCGGGAGTCGCCGCCGTGCTCGATCAGGTACTGCTCCTCCAGGCCGGCCGCGTCTTCGCCCTCGGCTTCGTAGAGGCTGGTGGACCAGGGGATCGCACACGGTGGACGGTGGCCGGGATCGGGGCACAGCAGGCGCTGCACCTGCTCCTTGATCTCCTGTGCCTGCTCCTCGGTGGCGTACATCTCCACGTGCAGGTCCCACCGGGTTCTGTCGTCTGCCATGCCTCTATCATCGCGGGCGGTCGGGAGTGTCCGGTTCGTGGCTCGCGCGCCGGTTCCGGACACTCCCGCCTGCTCCGCCAGGGATCACCTGGCGACTAGCACCGGTCCTTGACGTTGATGGTGACGGGGTTGGACTGGGTCTGCGTACCGTCCGAGGCCGTTAACCGCGACTCGTACGCCCCGGCAGGGAGCGGCGGGATCGTCAGCCAGATCCAGCCGTTGATCGTCGTGGACCCGTCCTCGGGGTCGGTGTAGTTGGATCCGGGCGGGATCGGCGAACCCTCGCTCGTCGAACCCGCGGGCAGGTTCTTCATCCCCATCTGGATGGTCTTCGACCAGCTTCCGACGACCGCGGCAATGAGGTAGGTGCTCCGGTCATGGTTGGTTTGCACGCATATCTGCTGGTGGGAGTGCATGAGCTCCCACGTGCTCGCCGAGGCCGGTGTGGTGCCGGACAGTGCCAGTGCCGCGCCGGCCGTCGCGCCGAGCGCCAGCCTGGCGGATCTCCTGATCGTTCGCACGGCTGCCTCCTTGGTGTCTCTGCTTCGGACGTTCTTGCCTGTTCAAATTTAAACTTGTCAGGGATCACGAAAAAGGCCCTTGCCGCCTCGCGGTAGACGGACGCTTCGACGATCCTCGAAAGGAGCCCGCCCGCCCCCTCGCGCGTGTGAGCCTGCTTGGTTCAAGGGGAGGCGCAGGAGGTGTGATGCCGGACCGTATGTCCGTCGACACGAACGCGGCCGGGATAGCGGCCAAGGCCGCGGACCAGGGGACGGCGCGCTACGCCACGGCGGTGAGACGGATGCATGACGAACTGGCGTCTGTCGGTCCGGTGGGCGGCGAGGGCTCCGAGTTGGCGATGGCCGCCGCCGAGTTCACCGACCTGCTGGTGGAGGTCTCCGGCCGCACCGCGCAGGCCTACGACTCCATGGCCGGCGGCATGGCGGAGTCCGTGGCCGAGGTGCGCTCCGCCGACGGCCGCGCCACCGAGGCGTCGAGATGGCTCTGACGCTCCCGCCCGCGTACGCGGAGGCGGCCGCTCTGGCCGGCCTGCCGGGCGAGCTCTTCCTCTGGGATGAGGACCGGCTCGACCGGCTCGGCGGTGTCCTTGCGGAGTTCGTACGGGAGGTCGAGCCCGGCTCGCGCGACCTGCACGAGTCCGCGGCCACCTTCGCCGCCGCAGACGAAGGCGCGGCAGGCGAGGCCTTCACCGGCCACTGGAACACCATGACGGGCGAAGGCGGCACCGGTGACGTGCTGCGGGCAGCGGCCTGGACCGCAGCGGCGCTCGGGTTCGCCGCGATGGCGATCCGGGCGGCGAAGACCGCGGTTCTGGCCCGGCTGGCCTGGCTCTCGCGCCAGTTGCTCGTCGCGAACCTGGCCGGGCCCGGCGGGCGGCTGGCCGGTCTGGGCGGCGTGCTGACCGCGCGGGCCGCGGTCGCCCGGGTCGTCGGCGAGCTCGGGCAGCGGCTGCGCGACAAGGTCGTCCCGCTGGTGCGTCGCGCCATCGATCTGCTGCGCACCGCCGGGCAGCGCATCCGCGGCGCGTACGGGGCCAGGCCGGCGAGCGCCGTGCCCGGCCCCGCGTACGCGGGCGTCCCCCACCACACGCCGGGACCCATGCAGGCGAACATGGGCAAGAAGAGCGGCGACGGAGGCTTCTCCTGGCTCCCGAAGCGGAACAGCGACGAGGCCCATGACCAGCCTGGCAAGGCCGGGCAGCGCTGCGACTACTGCGGTGGTTCGGGTGACGACCCCTACAAGGACGGCCGTAAGTGTCCCAACTGCGTCGGGACCGGCTTCAACCCGTCATGATCTGAGCTCGGTCAGGACCATCCGTAGACGGATCTGACGGCGGCGGCGATCTCGTTCACCAGGCCCAGGTCGTCGCCGTTGGCGAGGATCGCGTAGCCCGCCCCCAGCTCCGGATAGCCCTTGAACACCGACTTGAAGCCGTGGTTGGAGCCGTCGTGGGTGTAGGCGAAGTTCTTGGTCCCGACGCCGGAGATGAACAGGCCGCGGCCCATGCCGCTCTGCGGGCCCGGGCTGAGCAGGCTGCGCACGGACGCCCGGTTGAGCGGGCCTGCCACGTCACCGGAGGCCGTCCAGGCCTTGTTGAGGTAGCTCACGAGCCGGCACAGGTCCTGCACGGTGGTGTAGAGGCCGGCGGCGGCCGACTCCGGGTAGCGGTTGCGCTCGCCGGGGATGACCGCGCCCGTGGTGGTGTGGCCCGCGGCCCGCTCGAAGCCGGGCTCCAGCGCGTACGAGCTGGTCCTCATGCCGAGCGGGGTGAACACCTGCTGGTCCATGTACTGCGTCAGGGACTGTCCGGTCTCTTCCTCGATCATCCGCTGCAGCAGGACGAAGCCGGCACCGGAGTAGTGGTATTCGGTGCCGGGATCGGTGGTGAGCTCGATCTTGGGGGTGTTGCCCTGGCCGTTCATGACCTGCAGTAAGGACGGCACGGTGGCGGCGGGGCCGTACCCGGGAAGCCGCCGCCCCCGGAGGAGAAGCCGGAGCAGGCGTCGAGCGGGTAGGTGGAGCCGCGCCCCGCGATGCCGGCGCGGTGGGTGAGCAGGGGGTGAAGGCGAATGAGGTGATGCGGTAGGGGGCCAGCTCCTTCATCTTGGCGTGCGCCTCTTCGGGGATCCGCCGGTTGAACGACGGGTAGCCGGCGGCCAGCGCGGGCTCTGCGAGCCCTCCGACGGCGGCGCCCGCGGCTCCGGCCCGTGGCGTCCGCGCTGCCGGATGGGACACGATCTTTCTCATGACGACGCCCACCGTCCAGGTCCGGCCTGCCACGCGGGGCGATGCCGCACTGCTGGCCCGGCCCTGGCAAGGGGAGAGAGGCCGTCGGTTATGCCACGGCAACCCTCAACGAGCGTCCGGGTGACGTGCTCACGCGGGCTGTGGGGTCGCCGAACACCGGAAAGGAGGCAGGCTGCCCCGGTCTCCACAGCGGCAAAAGTGGGGATGAATTTCGTCGCCGTGCGGCGCTGCAGGGAACAGCCGGCGCTCCCGTCAAGTTTCCGTGTTTTCGCAGTGAAACGCCGCGCGCCTCAGTTTCCCGTGGAGTTGGACGCCGTCACCGCACCGACCCGCAGCTGGGTCTCTTCCACCTTCACCATGACCGGGCGTCGTTTCATCGCTGCCCCTTCGTTGTATGGGTTCTCTGCACTATCCTTGCCCACGCGCGGTCCATTGACAAACTTCACACGAAAATTGTCATCTGCATAGTCAGTGCATTCACGAATGGATTCCCCCGTGGCCGGTCGATTTCCATCCGGCACGACGTACGCGCTTGACACAGACTGATCGGAGAGGGGCTGACGCGCGAGGCAGGGAGATCGGGTGAGTGACCGGGTGAGACATGGTGCGCGGTGGGTCTTGGCGTTCGACGCGGAAGGCGCGGAAGGCGCGGGGCTCGCCCTGCCGCTCCGCTCGGCGGTGACCCTGCCGCTCGTGGGCGCTCTCGGGGTGGTGCTGGCCGCGATCGTCTGGCACACGCTGCTCGACGACTACGGCGTACGCAACGTGACGGCCGGCACGCTGGGGCTGGCGACGGCGATCGCGCTGGTGGTGTCCCGGTTCCGGCCCAGGGCGGCCTGGTGGTTGTCGCTGGTCGCGGCCGTGGCGGCGGCCGTGACGTCCCATGTCCAGCTGGACGGGATGGTGTGGCCCGCGCCCGTGCTGGTCGCGCATGTGTCCGTGCTGGGCCTGGTGGGGTTCGGGGCCCGGCACGTGCTGCTGGCCGAGATGTGGCTCGGCACGCTGGCGGCCGGGATCGTCCTGTGGGCGGGGCTGCCAGGCGAGCAGACGCTGGTGAGCCTGATGGACATGTCGTTGTTGTCGGGCATGGTGTTGATCACCGTGGGAGCGCTCGGCGGGCATCGTGAGGCGTTGCGCCGGGTGGCCCTCGCGGACCAGAAGGCGCTGGCGGAGCAGACCCGCTCCGCTCTCCTGGAAGAGCGCGCCAGGATCGCGCGGGAGCTGCACGACGTGGTGGCCCACCACATGTCGGTCGTCGCGGTGCAGGCCGAGGCGGCTCCCTACCGGGTGCCCGATCCTCCTCCGGAGCTGGCGAGGAGCTTCGCCACGATCCGGTCGAGCGCGGTGGAGGCGCTCACCGAGCTCCACCGCATTCTCGACCTGCTCAGGAACGGCACGGACGAGGCGAGCCCGCAGCCGACCCTTGACCGGCTGGGAGAGCTGGTGGGCCGGCTGCGGGCGGCCGGAACGCCGGTGACCATGCGCGTCGACGGCGATCGCCGGCCGCTCCCGCCGGGGGTTGAGCTGTCGGCGTACCGGATCGTGCAGGAGGCGCTGAGCAACGCGCTCCAGCACGCTCCGGGCGCACGGGTCGGCGTCGAGGTGGCGTACGAACCTGGCGATCTGCACATCCGCGTCGAGAACGACCCGCCACCCCACCCGCCTCCCTCGTCCGCCCGTCCCGGGCACGGCCTGCTGGGCATGCGCGAGCGCGTGGCCATGCTGGCCGGAGACCTGCGGGCGGGGGCGCGGCCGGACGGAGGCTACGAGGTGACGGTACGGTTGCCGCTCGGCGGGACGGAGGCCAGGTGACCATCCGGGTGCTGATCGCCGACGACCAGTCGATGGTCCGCGAGGCGTTCGTCGTGCTGCTCAACGCCCAGCCCGACATCGAGGTGGTGGGCGAGGCCGTCGACGGTGACGACGTGCTGGTCAAGGCTGCCGCGCTGACGCCCGACGTCGTGCTGATGGACGTGCGCATGCCGGGGACCGACGGTCTGGAGGCCACCCGCCGCCTCGCCGGGCGGACCAAGGTGCTGATGCTCACCACGTTCGACCTCGACGAGTACGTCTACGAGGCGCTGCGCGCCGGCGCCAGCGGCTTCCTGCTGAAGAAGGCCACGGCGCGGGAGCTGGGCGATGCCGTACGCATCGTCGCGAACGGGGACGCCATGCTGGCGCCGTCCGTCACCCGCCGGTTGATCAGCGCCTTCGCCCGGCTGGGCCCGCCGCGGCCGTTCACCGGGGAGGCCCAGGGCCCGCTGACCCCGCGCGAGAGCGAGATCCTCACGCTCATCGCGCACGGCCTGTCCAACACCGAGATCGCCGGCAGTCTCGTCATCGCGGAGCAGACCGTGAAGAGCCACGTCAGCAACATCCTGACGAAGATCGGGGTGCGCGACCGCACCCAGGCGGCGGTGTACGCGTTCCAGACCGGGCTGGTCACCCCCTACGGCGGAGCTAGATCCCACGATCCCCCTGCAGCGCCATGACATGCCGGCGGTCGCGCTCGTAAGTTCGGGACACGATCACTGCCGCGAAAGGTCTGGTGTCGTATCCCGTGTCCCGAATCCCCGAGCTGCTGCATCGCACCCTTTTCCGGACCGTCTCCCTCCTCGGCCCGCGGGCTCAGGGGAAGGTGCTGCACCGGTATTTCGACTGGTGGCATCGCCGGCCCGATCCGTGGTCGCTCGCCACGGACTCGTACGAGCGCCGTAAATACCGGGCCACGCTCGACCAGCTGCCCGAGGGGACGTACGCCCGCATCCTGGAGGTGGGGTGCGCCGAGGGCGTCTTCACGAGGATGCTGGCGAAGACCTGGCCGGATGCCGGGATCACGGGGCTCGACGTGTCGGAGAGGGCGCTCGGGCGCGCCAGGGAGCGCGCGGCCGGTGATGGCGCGCGCGTCCGTTTCGTCCACGCCGACCTGCTCGGCTACGAGGAGCGGGACCGGTACGACCTCGTGTTCTGCGCGGAGACCCTCTACTACATCGGCCGTGGTGACAGGTTGCGCAGGGCCTCGGAGCGGCTGCGTTCGCTGCTGGCGCCCGGGGGCGTCCTCGTCCTCGTGCACCCGTGGCCGGAGGCGGAGCGGCTGCACGGGTTCATCGAGGGAAGTCCGGCGGTCACGAAGCTCGCCGAGCGGGTGGAACGGGACGCCTCACGGCCCTACGCGGTCTCCGTCTACCGGGCCGACCCGTCCCGCCCCGAAGCTGACCAGGGCCGCCTCGTGATGGGGCCTCGCAACGTCCTGCCATAGACGCAGATATCACCTCTAAGTAGTCGGTTGATGACATAGGGCAATGTAGCGTTCACGTGTGGTCTCCGGCTCACGAAGGATCGAGCGGCCTGGACGGAAGCGGTGGTTGACCCTTCTGATCGGGGTCGCGCTTTGCGTGGGCATGTGGCCGATGCCGTGGCAACCGGTGCACGCCGCGTCGGTCGTCCACGGAGACGCCGTCCACGTCGACCACGGTGACGGGCGGGACGACTCGTGCCCGCCTCGGCGCTCGGCGTTCAAGCGGCACTCCGGGAAACCGGCGGGCGGCAGGTGCGCCGGCGGCGGGGTTCTGGCGCCTCTGCCCTTCCCCGGACGTGATCACGGGCCTCCGCGTGCCCGGGTCAAGCCACCGCGGCCGCGGCTCGTCACGCGCTGGCGTACGGGCGTCGACCGGCTCGCCCACCTGGGCATCTGGCGCATCTAGGCCGGCGGGAACCCCTTCCTGCCCGTCTGACCGCGCCGATCCCAGGAGGCGATTCCTCGTGCGCGAAACCGATTCCTCTGTCGAAACCTGGTCATTCCAGTGCCAGAACTGCCACACCATCTGGCAGGACACCTACGAAGCCCGCTACCACGCGGACTTCGGCGGCGAGTTCGTCGTCTGGCGGCACCGCGGCGTCATCAGCATGCCGCCCTGGTTGCACGCCGGCTGCTCCGCCTGCCCGGGCGCGTCCGTCAGGGTGATCCCGCTCGGAGGCAACGTGCCCTACCAGGGGCGCGCCGGCATGTGAGCGTGGCGGGGTGCGCGGCGGACACCGCGTACCCCGCCCTATGGTTCGAAGATTTTTCATGCGTGGTGGATCGGTCCATAAGGGTCGGTAGCGTGCGGGCCGTGAAGATCTATGACGTGGGCGTGAAGCCGCTTCTCGTCGCCGGAACGGCGGCCATCACCGTACTGTCCGGGATGGCATGGCCGGCTCAGGCCGCGGAGAACTACGGCCAGTACTCGCAGTTCGCCAAGCGCAGCGCGGGGCAGCACTGGTCCGGTGGTCAGGTCGGCGGGCAGTGGACGTGGAAGCCGCTGGGGCCGGGGACCTCCGAGATCAGCTGGGGCGACCCGAAGAAGTGGCCGCCCAGCTACGCGGAGAAGTTCGTCCGCGTCGGCAACTGGCTGATGCTGGACGGCTGGCGCGACAATGGCACCTACTACACGGTTCGGGTGACGAAGGAGCAGATAGGCGACGCGAAGTGCAAAAATCTGCGCACGTTCGCGACCTCCGGCCGGCAGCACTACGTGAAGTGGGGCATCCCCTCGACGGGCTACTGCCTGAAGGCGTGGGGGACGATCACCGAGCAGTCCTCGGGCAAGGTCGTCGACTTCGGGCACACCCAGATCTGGTCGCCGCCCGCCTCCTGCTCGAACAAGTATCACCGCGGGCGGACCTGCATCAAACAGTGGGAGTCCTGGTGGGACAACAACGGCAAGCCGGGCAAGCCCATCGCCAGGAAGCTGGAGCGCGACCAGTACATCGCCCGCGGGCTCGGCATGGCGTTCAAGATCCAGCAGTATTTCCCGAAGAGCTGGACCTCGGAAGGGCGCAACTACTGGACCTGGTGACCCGCGCCTGACGGGCTGGTTGTCCACAGGGTTGTGGACAGGCCGGTGCACGGTGGACAGAGCCCTTGTCAGCCCATTCGGGCGAGGCGATATCAGGTTGTTACACGTCCGAGTCGGAGCGTGACTAATCATCGCATTACGTGATGATGCAAGGTCAAAGGGTGTGTCCGGTGGTTCGGGCGACGGGTTCTCCGGCGACGTGGAGACCGCAGGCCGTGCCGCGGCGCTGTCGCCGCCGGGCCGGGTCAAGGCTCCCTGGGTGAAGGTGTTATCCACAGGGAGGGTCGGTTATCCACAGCGTTGTTCACTCGGTCCCCGCCTCGACCTGGTGGAGCGCCTCGGCGATGGACTTCCGGGCGGCGCGGATGCGCGCCGTCCGGGCCAGGTCGCGCCAGCCCAGCCGCAGGCCTTCCGCGGCCAGCTCGTCGAACGCGGCGAACACGGCCAGCTTCTGCCGGACGATCTTGGCCCAGGCGTCGTCCTCGATCGCGTAGTAGACGTTGCGCTCCCCGGTCTTGCGGAAACGGCGGATGAGCCTGTGGGACGTCAGCAGGTGCAGGTTGGTCGTCAGGGACGCGCGGCTGGCCCCGATGGTCCCGGCGATGTCGGACGCGGTCTGCTCCGGCGGGTCGCACACCATGAGCCAGCCCAGGATCCGGCCGCTGATGGGGGCGAGCCCCCACTCCTCGGAGACGAACGCCGCCACCCGCTCGACCCAGGCGAGGACCCGCTCACGGCCGGGACCATCCTGCTCGCTCATGTGGACATTGTAACGTTAAGCAGTCATATCGGTACTTTCCGCTGTCCTATACCGCCCTGCTCATCCGCCTGAGCTGCTGCTCCCTGGCACCCGCGTCGTGCGGCAGGTCGCGTGCGGCGAGTTCGGCGGCGATGCGTTCGCGCTGCTCCACCGGCCGGTGGTCGTCGAACTTGAACTTGGCCCGCACCCCCACCACCTCCAGCCGCAGCCCTCGAATGGCCGACAACATCCGGTGGTAGGGCCCCGCGTCCGCGCGCGTCTCGCCGTGGTCGCCGTCCGGCTGGTGGTGGGCGAGCTGGCGGCGCAGGATCTCCATCTTGCCCTCCCCGTCGTCCACGATCTCGGCCACGCAGGTGAGCTGCACCGACGCGTAGTAGCTGGTCGGCACGCCGGTCTCGGGCGAGTCGGCACGCCAGCCGGTGGGGATGTAGGCGTAGTCGTCGTGCACGCTCACCACGACCGTGGGGCAGGCTTCGATCGCCGGCCAGATCGGGTTGGGCCTGGCCAGGTGGAGCACGACCTCCTTGCCGCCGTCGAACAGGAAATGCGTGGGCACCAGGATCGGCGGGCCGCCGTTCACGCCGTTGGCGGCGAGCTGGCCGAAATCCCGCGTACGGAGCCAGGTCTGCCACTCTTCCTTGTCGCGGGCCGCGTCCCACGGATGAATCAGCACCCGAACCTCTTTGTATTAGTACATAATTGGATTTGTGCTAGAAACGTACACGATTGCCGGTGGGTCGGCCAGCGAGATAGCGGCGGGGGTCGAGGCCGCCGTGTCCGAAGGGCGGCTGCCGCCCGGCCGCATGCTGCCGCCGGTGCGCGAGGCGGCCGCGTCGGCCGGGGTCAGCCCCGGCACGGCGGCGGCGGCGTACCGGCTGCTGCGCGAGCGCGGGGTCGTCGAGACGGCCGGGCGGCGTGGCACGCGGGTCAGGCCGCGCCCGGCCAGCACGTTCCGTGAGGAGATCCGCATCGAGGTGCCTCCGGGCGTGCGCGACCTGTCCCAGGGCAACCCCGACCCCGCCCTGCTGCCGGCCCTGCACGAGGCCCTCGCCGCCGCGGCCCGCGCGCACGAGGAACGACCCGCGCTGTACGGGACGGGCGACGACGAGGAACTGCTCGCCCTGGCAGGGGTCCGCCTGCGAGCGGACGGCCTGCCGCCCGCGCCGCTGGCGATCACGTCGGGCACCCTCGACGCCGTCGAACGGGTGCTCGCCGCCCACCTGCGCCCCGGTGACGCGGTCGCCGTCGAAGATCCCGGCTGGACCTCACTGCTCGACCTGGTCACCGCCATGAGGCTGCGTATCGTGCCGATGAGGCTGGATGACGACGGGCCGCTGCCGGACGAGCTCGGCCGGGCCCTGCGGGCGGGGGCCCGCGCCGTGGTGGTCACGGCCCGCGCGCAGAACCCGACCGGCGCCGCCGTCTCCGCAGCCCGCGCCGCCGGCCTGCGCGAGCTGCTGGCCGCGCACCCGGACGTGCTCCTCGTCGAGGACGACCACGGCTCGGGCTTCGTGGACCTGCCGCTGCACCCGCTGGCCGGCGTCACGCGGCGGTGGATCCTCGTCCGCTCGACCGCCAAGTCCCTCGGCCCCGACCTCCGCCTCGCCCTGGTCACCGGTGACCCGACCACGCTCGACCGGCTGCGCGGGCGCCAGCGGCTCGCGACCGGCTGGGTCAGCCACCTGCTGCAGCGCGCCGTCGCCCACCTCTGGCGTACGGAGGCGGTCGACACCGGGGCGGTGGCCGCGGCATACGCGCGGCGCCGGGACGGCCTGGTGGAGGCGCTGGCCGCGCGCGGCATCACCGCGCACGGCCGCACCGGGCTCAACGTGTGGGTCCCCGTCGCCGACGAGTCCACGGCGATCACCCGGCTGCTGGCCCGCGGCTGGGCGGCCGCCCCCGGGGCCCGCAACCGGGTGGCCACGCCGCCGGCCCTGCGCCTCACCGCGGCCACGCTCGGGCAGGACGAGATCGTCGGGCTCGCCGACGACCTCGCCGCCGCCCTGCGTCCCGCCTCGACCGGCCGGTACGGCTAGCGGCTAACCCAGCAGCCCCTCCCCGATCCACCCGCCCGGCGCGCACCCCGGCGGGATGGCGAAGACGGCCGAGCCGATCGCGGTGACCCACTCGTTGAGCAGGTCACCCTCGGCCAGCCGCCGCTGGATCGGCACGAACTGCCGCTCGACGTCCGCCTGGTAGGAGGCGAACAGCAGCCCGGAGTCCGACTCGCCGTCCTCGGTCAGACCCTCGTCGTAGTTGTACGGCCGGCGCAGGATGCGCTGCGCCGGATCCGCCACGTGGGCCCGCCTGATGTGGGCGTACTCCGAGATGACCGGGAACCCCAGATGGTTCTTCCGGTCGAAGTCGGGCTCGTCGCGCTCGGCCGCGCCCGTCAGCGGGGCGCCGGTGTCGAGCCGCCGGCCGATGGTGAACTCCCTGGCCACGCGGTCGGCGGCGTCCCACGTCTCCAGGTGCATGCGCATCCTGCGCAACACCATCGTGGTGCCGCCGCGCATCCCGGCAGGGCCCTGACCGATCCAGACGGCCCTGTCCAGGTCGGTGGGGTTCACGGTGCCGTCGACCTGGCCCATCAGGTTGCGCTGCGTCTCCCCTCCGGACCCGCCACGGAACCCGCGCTGGGTCCAGCGCACGCGGGTGAACGACCGCGCGTCCTTCACGATCATCCGTACGGCGTGCGCGACGGTCAGGCCGTCGTCGGCGCACACCTGGACGAGCAGGTCGCCGCCGTTCCACCGCTTGTCCAGCTTGTCCGTCTCGAACGCGGGCAGCGGGCGGACCGGCGAGTCCACCCCGGCCCTGTCGAACAGCCCCTCCCCGAACCCGAAGGTGATCGTCAGCCCGGCGGGGGCGGCGGCCAGCTCCGGCTCGGTGTCGGCCAGGGCGGGCCGGCCCTGCGTGAGGCGGGCGGCGTCGTCGGTGAGCAGCTGGAGCAGCCGGACGACACCCTCCTTGAGGATGCCCTTGCGCAGGTCGAACCCGAGGAACGCGGCGTGGAGCTGCGGCGCCGTCGCCACGCCCGCCTGGTGCGGGCCGTGGAACGGCTCGACCCTCGCCCGCTCGGCATGGGTCGGCGGCGGGGTCTCGCGGCGCGTGAAGGCGCCCGCCGCGGTGGCGGCGCCCCCGGCCAGCAGCCCCCTACGGCTGATCATTCGTGCCCCGGCTGGTAGTCCTCCTCGCCGCCGGCGAAGTCCTTGCCGACGGCGCTGAACTCGAGCGGCTGCCCGCCCTTCACCTGGAGCGTGAACGGCACCTTCGCCCCGGGCTTCACCTCTTCCGTGACGCCCATCAGCATGATGTGGTCGCCGCCGGGCTGGAGCTGGTGCGTGCCGCGCGCGGGCACCACGAAGCCGCCCTCCTTCGGCCGCATGACCATCTTGCCGCCGGACTCGACGACCTCGTGCAGCTCGATGACAGGCGACAGCGGCGACGTGCCGGACACGATGGTGACGTCGGTGTCGCCGTTGTTGACCAGCGTCCCGAAGGCCGCGGTCATCCCCTTCTTGACGGTCTTCACCCAGGGGTCGGTGATGGAGAGCCCTGCGGGCGCGGCCGCGGCCGCTGTCGTGGCGGTGGTGGCGGCGGGCGCGGACGCGGTGGTCGAGCCGCCGCCGCAGCCGGCCAGCGCCACCACGGCGGCGGCGAGCACGAGGGCATGACGAGAGAACATGGCATGGCCTTTCTCCGCCCGGCATGCCGAAGCTGGCCCTGCCGGGCGTGGGGTTGTCTATGGGAAGAAACCGTCCTGCCGCGACCCGGAGGTCAGGCGGCGACAACCCGCGGCGGACCCCTCCTGCTGACCACGTGGCGCAGCACGGCCGGGCGGAGCTCGCGCGACTCCGCCGTCCACAGGGGTGTGGAGAAAGGAGTCGTGAGCAGCGGCAGCCAGATGACCAGCAGCCGCACGACCAGGCGTCGCAGCAGCGACCAGAGCGCGGCCTCGCCGCGGGCCAGCCACAACGCGGTCATCGCGACCGCCCACCCGTGGGCGACCAGCATGCCGAGGTCGGGGACCAGCCCGGAGTGGAGGTGGCCGGCCATCTGGTGCGGCATGGCCGCGTGCGACATCGAGAACAGCACGTGCATGACGACCTGCAGCGCGGCCAGCAGCGGCAGGATCACCGTGATCGAGCGCTCGCGCCCGGCCAGCGCGTACGCGGCCACGAACGCCACCGCCAGCCCGCCCGCCATGGCCGGAGCCGGCACGGTGGCGCCGCCGAGCACGTGAGCCGCCACGCCCAGGCCCAGGCAGACCACGGCGAACACCGTGGTACGGGCGAGGCGGAGCGGCGTGGCCATACGCTCAGCATTCCATGGGGTCCGGCCGGTCCGTTCGGCACTCCTCGATCTCCCTACACACCGGCATAATCCACCTGATGCCGAAATTTCATGACCTGTCGGAATATGCGGCGACGATCGCCCCGATCATCGACGCGGCCCACGTCAACCTGCACGCCGCGGCACTCCGATCGGTCACCGACCTGGCCGAGTCGTCGGGCGTGACCCCCGGCCTGCTGGTCGACCTGCGCTTCACCCTCCCCCTGCGCCCGCTCACCCGGCCACTGCTGGCCACGCTCTACCGCTACGGCGACGCCGCGCTCCGCGAACTCGGCGACCACCTGCGCGAAGGCACCATGACCGAGGACCCCGGCGGCCTGCTCCGGCCGACGCGCGGCGGGCTCGCGTGCATCAGATACCTCCGTGGAAACCCCCGCCTTCAGGCGGGGGAGGAATCGGACCCCTGCGGAGCAGGATAGGGGCAGCCGATTCGCCGTCAGGCGAACCGGCGTATCGAACACACACTCGTCCCTTAGCCGATCGTGGGGTAGCATGTGAGGCGTGGCGCAGATCGTGAAGCGGGCCTACACGTACCGCTTCTACCCGACCCCCGAGCAAGCCTCCGAGCTTGCCCGGACGTTCGGCTGCGTCCGCCTCGTCTACAACAAGGCACTCGAAGAGCGCACCCGCGCCTACCGCCTGGAAGGCCGCCGCGTCTCCTACGTGGAGTCCTCCGCGCGCCTGACGGAATGGAAGCGCACCGGCGACCA
Organism: Nonomuraea sp. B5E05; assembly: GCF_039880665.1. Classification (NCBI taxonomy): domain Bacteria; kingdom Bacillati; phylum Actinomycetota; class Actinomycetes; order Streptosporangiales; family Streptosporangiaceae; genus Nonomuraea; species Nonomuraea sp. B5E05. The sequence goes on along the minus strand of NZ_JBDPMJ010000042.1, from coordinate 118 downwards.
CGACTTCCTGTCCGAGGTGTCGTCGGTCCCTCTTCAGCAGGCGCTCCGGCATCTTCAGGCCGCGTTCGCGAACTTCTTCGCCAAGCGCGCCAAGTACCCCACGTTCAAGTCCCGGAAG